>PGZT01000025.1 GCA_002841455.1 Firmicutes bacterium HGW-Firmicutes-21
GGTTATTCAAAAGAAAAAGCCATCGAATTATTTCAAATACCGAACCATTTTGAGCCATTAACGGTCATTGCTTTGGGTTATATGGGTGACCCATTAATCTTACCTTCCAGAATGCAGGTATCCGAAAAGGCTGAACGAGTAAGAAAACCACTTGCAGACTTAATCTCACAAAATATATTTGGTACTGCATCATCTATAATCAATAAGTTAAAATGAAAACAAGGCGAAAATCTATCATTGTACATTTCTTATATAACAGTATTTGTAAGGATTAACATTGATAAAGACTTCTTCTGTTGCTGTGTCGGCAGTTTTAATCGTCCGTCCCTTAACAGAGTCTTAACAGCGAACAATAAAAACCAGCCATCGGCGGCAAACATATGCTGTAAGCTGAATTGCTGCATTTTTTTAAGATGAGCAGGGGTGTTTGATAACACATACTTTCTGTATTTTTCTTTTAGTTGTGTAAGAACCTCCTTATGAACCTCACGGGCATCATTGCCTGCTTCTAACAACCGTCTTTTTGCGTCATTATCCTTTAACCATACTACCGAGAGCTCGAAGCCGCTTCCGCTTTTTCTTATATAACCCTTTTGTGCAAGGAAGGCGTATTCGTCCTCCGATAAACGGTTACCTTCGGTAAAGTTCTCCAATAGCTTCATATCTCTTTTAATAAACCTCTGGTAGGTGTCCAAATCGGTTCTGTTTTCTTCCGACCACTCGCTGTCGATTTGCCAGAGGGTTAATTTTTCTGTCGCGTTCCACATCGGTCCGCACCATTTTTTTAGATTTTCATAATATTTTGGTTTTGAATCAACTTCCTCAACAATCGAGGCATAAACGATATTGCATCCGCCGTCGGGGCGGATTACGGCGACATCATTAAAGCTTATCGCCGTATCCTCTTCTCCGTTGTTGGCGAGTGTATACAGCAGTATTGACCACATCAGGAAATTACTGTCGTTTTCCGGATAATAAATATTAATATCCTCTTTTGATATTATTTGGTTTAGCCGGTCGAATAATTCGGGGACGAGAATCTCGGAAGCGGTTTCGTATATCTCGTCCATCAGAGCAGAGCATACGCTGTCGGATTCGTCGAGCAGGAAGTTGACAAGGTATTTGCCGTTCTTTTTTGTAAGCAGCCCGTATTCATCCAAAAATTCAACTTCGCTTTCGACATAAACAGGGGAGACACCGAGTTCACCGGAAATCTCATTTATTGTTTTTGCCTCCCTCAATATGCAATAAGCGATGTTTTGCGAGAGTATCCCTCTGAAGAAGTTGCCGGCTACTCCCATGGTTCCGCTTGAACCGCTCATTCCGATTAAATCAAATTTTATCGGATTGAATTTTAGTTCTTTTGTTGTTCTCACAGTTTCCATTCCTTTCAATAATTTGTTTTTGGCATCACTTAAATGCCATTTCACGGTACCTTCGGGAACATTAAGAATCGTTGCTATTTCAGACACCTTTTTACCCGTATAATAGTACAGAGCAATTACCCTACGCTGTGTTTTGGAGAGATATGCTATCTCATCCTGCAGTCTGGCAACGGTTTCGTTTGCTATTACAGCTTCCTCGGGTGATATATCACCGTACGCTGTTAAATCACTAACCTCGTCAATATTTATACCGATATAGCTCCGTGACCTTCCGCGATAATAATTAGCTAGTACTTTGCGGGCGATCTTCCAGACAAAGCTACCCTCCGAGTACAGCTCCCTGCCGGAGGAGAGCGCTTTAAATATCTTCAGGCATATCTCCTGTGCAATATCCTCCGCATCCTGCATAGATTCGGTTCGGTTCAGTGCAAATCGATAGATTTGCTTCATATATGCAGCTATGATTCTTTCTGCATATGTACGCGGTGATTCGGTAGTTTGTTTTTCTTTTTGTTCCATTAGTACCTCCGTATAATGCCTCGATTATATAAGACACCGATATATTAGAAAGGTTGGATAATTGGAAATAAAACTATAAATAAAAGGCTCTCGGTGAAAAAGCCGAGAGCCCTTATATTTCTAATTAGCGAATAACGAGCATCCGTATGCTCTGTACTCCTCGATTTTTCTTCTGATAAGCTCCTCGGTGACATTAAAATGCTTTGCGAGGCAGGGAATACACAGGAACTCGGTCGAACCTCGGTTTATCAGCTTTTTTGTTGCGCCTATATCGTCGTTCACCAGAATATCTCCGCATTTGATGCAGGAAAGGGGACTATTTTGCATCAACGAGCTTTCCTCTTAATACCATACAGCCATGCGGAGCAATAACCGGCGCACGGTAAATATCCTTATGCACGCCGAGGTCCTCTCCCGTCCAAAGGTTGGTAAGATGAAGCGCTTTGCCCGTAGAACGGTTAAGCCCGATATTGTCAAAGGGAATGAAGGGGCACTGGTTGCTGTCGGTAAGGTTGAAGAAACCGAGAGCGATATCCCCGCCGTCAAGCGGCTTTGCCCAGCTCATATTGTTTGGGTTCTTGTCCGTAAGGTAGGGCTGTCTGCCTGCGGGATCCTGATTTATGGCAATTATGTCCTTGTTAGTGTCGTCGGTACAGCCGATGAGCGCAACATTACCCTTGCCGTACATACCGACAACAAGCATATCCATATCGTTAAAGCAGCCCTGTCCGTTATAGGGTTGAAGGTCGATCTGCTTTTGCGCAAGAGTCTTTATGGATTCCCATGAATCGTTTATGTCTCCGGTGGAACGCCACATATGCGCACCGGTCTCCTTTATCCATTTATGTGTCTCGTCAACACCCCAGCTGCAAGCGGAGAAAAGTATGTCTCTGCCGCAGTTCTCAAGAGCAAAGCCCATTCTCTTGTAGAGAATATGCCCCTGCTGCCAATACGGTCTGAAGCAGTAATCGTACTTCAAAAAGTCAACACCCCACTCGGCAAAGGTTGCAGCATCGATAAATTCATACTCAAAGGAACCGGGGTAAACGGCGCAGGTGTAGTTGCCGGCGCAGGAATACATACCGAACTTAAGTCCCTTGGAATGAACATAATCGGCAACAGATTTCATCCCGTTGGGGAATTTTTCCTTGCAGGGAACGATTCTGTTGTTTTCGTCCCGCTGTCTCTCCGACCAGCAGTCGTCAATTACAAGGTAATCATAGCCTGCGGCAAGCAAGCCTGTGTCAACCATAGCGTCGGCTGTTTCCTTAATCAACGCTTCGTTGATATTGTGTCCGTAGGTGTTCCAAGAATTCCAGCCCATCGGGGGAGTTAGTTTAATCATAAATACTCTCCTTTAAATCCTTTTTTATTTTTATTTATTCCGTTTTTTCCCTTGTTACGCGCACATTCTATCATAGCATTAATTGTAAAGCAATACTTTTTTAGAATAAAACCCATTTTTTTATTTTTCATTACATATATACCATATAAAAAATAGCGGTTGCATTTTTATTAATCTTGTATTATAATATAACTGTGAATAGATACACATTACGGAGGATAACAAATGAAAAGATTTTTAATAATAGCCCTTTCCTGTGTTCTGCTTTTTTCTCTTTACTCCTGCGCAAAAACCGGAATAGAGAACAGTGATGAAAGTATAGAGCAAAGCGATATTTCAAGCAACGAAAAAACACTCACCTGGGCGTTCTATAACAGTCTGGATCCGTCAAAGATGTTTATAACCTTTGAAACGGTAACGGAGCTTGGAACAGATGCAAGGTTTGCGCAGGCTATAAGCGGCGAAAATGTAACCACAGTTATAGATTATCTTGATAACTCTAATATTAATGATATTTACGAATTATACACGCCCGACACAACCTATTATCTTGATGTCGTTGGCAAAAAATACTCCGCTTCAAACGAAGCGGGTCAAGGGAACCTTTTTGCAAACCTTGATAAATCAAGATATAATAATGCCGATAAGGTCACAACAAAGGATCTGGACGGTGTTTCCTATATATGCGAGGTTTTCGGAAACGAAACCAACGCAACCAATTATTATTTTGACACGGAAACCAAGGCGATTTACGCGGTTGAATCGGTAGAGAACGGAGCATCTAAGCAGATTATGAGGAACATTAAGGTGTCCTCCATAATACCCGAAAATGTAGTGCTGTCGATTCCGAGTGACTACAGGGCGACAACTCTTACCATTAATGAACCCATTGAATGGCCTTGGGGAGATTTAGACTAAAAATTTCATAAAATAAACCATTACACAAAAATGCAAAAAAACGCATAGTTCGTATGATTATGACAATAATAATCCATAAAGAGACCGAAATGTTCCTTACAAGGTCGGCTTTTTATAAATATTTTTTGCATTTTGAAAGGAGAGTATAAATGTACAAACTCAAAAGGAGGCTCTGCCTTTTTGCAGCGGTTCTTATATGCTTTGCCCTGCTTGTTTCCTGCGCCGATGAGGACGGTAATGTATCAGGCAACGCTTCCGACGGTATAGTATCCGATATAAATTCACCGGGAGACGAAACTTTGGACGACAATTCGCCGTTTGACGAAACAATGGATATTTCACCCGATGAAACACCCGACGAGAATTCGCCCGATGAGACCATAGATCTTACAGATGACGATTTAGGACAGTTGAACGCTTTTCCCATGACCTTTACAAAAATAAGCGATTCACTTTATAGGATGGAATGTGTTGCCCCCGACGGCAACACATTACACCTTACATTCGATAAAAAAACATGGGGTACATATAATATCGGGAGCTGGTCGGTTGTTTCCGATACGGGAACAAAAACTCTCGCAGGGGGCGGCACCGATTGGGAATATGTGTTCCGTTCCGGTAAGACAAGCTCAAACTGGGTATGGTCGGGCGGAAACCACGATAACGAGCTTTTTGTATCCATAGATTTTTATAACGGAAAAACCGACAAGAAGCTGTCGTTGCAAACAGGCACTCCGGTTGATTTGGAAAATATAAAAATAATCGAGAAGACCAAGCTCCATTGGGGAGACCCAGCAGATACATATTGCGATGTTGTTCGCACCTATACGGTGGTCGGAAGCCGTATTTCACTCGATGTCTCCTATGAATATACTCAGGACTGCTATCATTGGCTGTCCTATACCTGTATGTTCCCAGTTTGGAAGAACTATGGCAGATATTGTTACTTTTTTAATGAAGAAAAGGAAAGCATAGGTTCGGTAAAAACCTACAAACAGAGCGACCCTTCGTTTAAGGATACATTTTATAAGGGATATAAGGCAACCACCTGCATTATAAAGGGCGACATAAATCCGGAGTACAGATTCAGAGTTATTGTCAGCACGGTTACGGATTCATTGGATGATTTTAAAAATCCGGACAAGACCTTTTATTGGGACATGAACCAATCTCAAAACAAGCTTTATTTCTCTAAGTACAGAAGCGACACACCCACGCTCGAAAAAGCGGGAACCAAGTTTGATACTCATTCGACATGGATCTTCTATGTTGATTAAGGTATAAAAATTATTAACAACAGAGAGGAAATCGGTTTTTCATGAAAAAAAAGCTAATACTTTTACTTACTGCGGCGATGCTGTTGACACTCATATTATCTTCGGGAGTGCTGGCATTATCGGATCTGACCAATGTGGCATTGAATAAAACCTATACCGCTTCAACACCCTATACATTGGAGAACCCCAATAAATATGTTGAAATCGACGGGAGGGAACTTACCGACGGCGTAAAGGGCAGCACCGCCTTCGGCACCGAGTGGCACGCTTTTTATATTGCCAGCCCCTATTTTATTACGGTCGACCTTGAGGAAAGGTATAAAAATATAAAGGTTCTTACCGTTGAGTTTCAACACAACCCTCAGCCGAGTATAAACAAGCCCACCTGGTGTAAATTTTATTCTTCAAACAACGGCATCGACTTTACCCTGCTCGGAACCGCTACCGAAATCGACAAAGGAAGCAATATGCACGATTATAAGCTTGTTTTAGATACTCCCGTAACCGGAAGATATTTTAAAGCAGAGTTCCCGAAAGTAGACGGCTTTATGTTTGTTTTCGCCTCTGAGTTCGAGGTATTTGTCGAAGGCGCTATCGAAATCGAGGAGCCTGATGTGGTGATTGAACCCATTGATGTTTTATTCACCTCCGGCTGTGTTATAACAGATGATTATTTATACGGCGTACCCTTCAATACCGAATATGCGGATTTCCTTTCCATGCTAAAAAGCACCGAGGGAATCGTACTTAAGAATAAGTCGGGCGAAGTAAAAACAAGCGGTCTTATCGCGACAGGTGATTATATCGAAAAAATACAGAATGATGAGCTTGTCGATACAAAAACTATAGTTATAGAAGGCGATGTAAACGGCGACGGCAGATTAACATCCGCGGATTATCTTCTTGTTAAGCGTGCTTTTCTCGGAACATATACGCTTACAACCGCTTTTACAAAAGCAGCCGCCATTACAAACGGAACCGGTATCACCACTCAGGATTATCTTAAAATAAAGAGACACTTTTTAGGCTCCTTCAACATTCATGCCAAGTATAAAAGATATGAGATTGAGGAATATCCGATGACATTTCAAATGACCTCCGCTGTCGAATATAAGATGAGCTGCACATACGAGGGTAAACCCCTTACCCTTACATTTAACAAAAAGACATGGGGAACCTGGAACATCGGCACTTTATCTTATAACAATGTCGCCATGGCAGGAGGCGGAACCGATTGGGAATATGTATACAGAGCAGGTCAAACAGCCTCAAGCACACCGTTCTGCGGCGGCAACCATGAAAACGAGACGCTTGTGGAAATTAAGTTCTACGACGGCTCCACTGGTCAGGAGATAGTTCTTCCCGTGGGACAATCGGTACAGATTAATAACCTAATGATAGTCGAAAAGACACACATAGATTATCATCAGACAACAAATGGATTCTGTGATGTTGTGCGTACATATATCATTTCCGGAAACAAGATTACGCTCGAAGTGAACTATGAGTTAACACAGAATACCTATTTCGGTCTTTCCTATACCGCAATGTTCCCGGTTCATAAGAACTACGGCAGATATTGCAAGTTCCTTGCCGAGGACGGAACCGATTTGGGTACCGTTACCACATTACCTGCGAACGATCCCAATTATACAAGCAAATTCTACTATAATAAAGCAGCAACGACCTGTATAATCTGGGGCGACACAAACCCCGAATACAAGTTCGCCGTTCAGATTTATACGGTCAAGGATTCGGTTGACAACTTTAAGAACTACGAGAAAACATTCTACTGGGATATGAATTCAACTCAGAACAAATTATATTTCTCAAGGTATAACTCATCAAGCGCCACTCTCGTACAGGCGGGAACAAAGATGGATACCAAGACATCCTGGACCTTCTATATAGAGGATAATGCGTCATAAATAAATATTACCGCCTTTCCATTGTTTTCGGTGGAAGGGCGGTTAATAAATCCCTTCAGGAACGGATTATAATTAATGAAACTCGATAAGTTATCGGTCGCTGCAATAATATGCGCTACCGTAACCGTTGTTTTAAATACAGTCGCCTACTTTTTTCTACCGGAATCTATTATCACCCAACCATCTTTATCGGGTATCGGCAGACACACCTCCACGCTTCTTTATCTCATTGGGGCAGCGGGTTTGGTTTTACTCCCTGCGGGAATTACTGTGTTTACCGACGGAAAAAACAAATGGGCGGCGCCAACGGTTGTTTTAGCAAGCGTGAATGCTGTTTTTATTGCATATAATTTATTAAAATAAGCAGTGTGTAGTGTATACATGAGGGTGCTATTATTATGAATGCTCGGACTAAGAAAATAATAAAATGGGTACTTATTGTAACAGGGGCAATAATCGTATTGCTCGCAGCTACTGTTTCCATTTATTTTGCATTGCTGTACAATTCTATTTATGAGCCTATACCGTATGTATCCCGCGACGGCTCGTATATAATGCCGGAGTTTCCGGAGAGCGATATTGAACTGATCGATGATGAATCTGATTATTATGAGGATGATTCTGAGGACGATATCAGTTATGACGACACGAGTGAGGGCTCAACCGTTTCCAAAGGAGGCTCGGGCGGCAGCTTGAGACCGCCGAAGGAAACACCCATTTATATTGTGGAACCTATTGACGAGAATATATTGAATATCCTTTTAGTAGGCTTTGATGTGTATGAGCCATATTACGGCCGCAGCGACAGTATGATGCTGTTATCCTACAATAAAAAAACAGGGGAAATAACCCTTACCTCCTTTCTGCGGGACATATTGGTTCCCATTGAGGGTCACGGCTGGAACCGCTTAAATTCGGCTTGCCGTTTTGGCAGCGTCGGACTTACCATAAACACGATAAACGAGGTTTTTCAGCTCGACATACAGCATTATGTTAGCGTTGATTTCACCGGATTTCCAAAGCTGATAGACAGTATGGGCGGCGTTACCGTTTCTATAACAAAGGAAGAAGCCACATATGTCAACAATAATTATTCGTGGGGTGTCTCTGCGGGTAATGTAAAGCTCAACGGAGAGAAGGCATTGAAGTTCGCACGGATTCGCCACCTGAGCGGAGGGGATTTTAATCGTACCGAACGGCAGAGAAGGATATTGACAGCCGTAATAAATGAAATGTTCAGCAGAAAGAACCCAAGCGAGAGCGTCTCGCTTGTAAATCAAGGTTTAAAGAATGTAAAAACAAACCTTAGCGCAGGTACGATTGTGTCCCTCGTTTATGATTTTATGTCAAAGGATTATACCGGTATTGACGCAGGCTCGGTCCCGTCGGATAAATCTACATATTCTCTTGCACGGTATAACGGAATGTCGATTATAAAGCTTAATTTTGATAAAAATGTTGTAATACTGCACGAGCGGATATATGGTAAAGAGTAAAGCATATTTATTTTTTACAGTTGAAACTTTTTAACTCTTTTTAACTACTATTATTATGAAAGAGAGGTAACTATGAAAAAATACAGAAAGCAATATCTTATAATAGTTGTATCACTATTCCTTGTTGCTTGTATCCTTTGTTCTTGCGAAATTGCAAGGCGTGATATCATTTCATCCTCTGATGAACCCCCCGTTTTATCTGTTGATATTAGTACGGATGAACAAAGCGATGAAGCGGTTGATGACACATTGAAAATTACAGATATTAGTGATTATGAGGAGCTTGGGCTCACATCGGATGACGGCCGTTATCTGTTTATAAAGGCTTTTATTGAAGGAGACACTTCCGCACTCGAGGATATATGCGGTCTTATATCAGGTACATATGACGGTTATAAAGCAATCTCAATTGGTGATTATTCGGTTTTTGTTAAAGATTATGATGTGTTTTTTTCGTTCGAGATTACCTCAAGCGAGCTTGATACATTACCGGTTGGTAAATATACCTACATTGTAGAAATGGATATAGCTATCTATATGAGACCTATAAAAAGAGAAATGCCGATATTAACGCCTACACAAACCGAATTAATGAAATATTTTACATGTGGCTATTATTATGAAATTGTTGATTATACCACTATAGACAGTTCGGATAAAGATAGGTATTTATTTGGTATCACAGGGTATATACTTGTTACCTATGACAATATTACCCTTGAACAAATGCAGGATTTTGCGTTGAAAATATTCGGTATCACCGACTTCTATCCTGGAAGCAATGCACTTCTTATTGATGGAGTTTATACTATAGCAGGTTATGGCGGAAGCTTACTAGGATATGAATTTTTAGATGAAACTACAGAGAAGGATTTAACAACCATAACAATACAGTTTTACGCCGATC
This sequence comes from Firmicutes bacterium HGW-Firmicutes-21, assembly GCA_002841455.1. Taxonomy (GTDB): domain Bacteria; phylum Bacillota; class Clostridia; order Oscillospirales; family CAG-382; genus UBA1049. The sequence goes on from PGZT01000025.1 coordinate 9,776, forward strand.
TGGGTAAAACCATAAAATCTCATATAATCGAATATAAGATGACAAAAAATGAAGATATTTGGGTGTTTCTAAGCTCAGACATAATCTACAAAGCAAAATATAAGCCTTATTTAATATGTGTTTAAGCGCTTCTCAGCACTGGTGCGTTGCCATTTGGTAACGCACCAGTATTTTTTTGCGACATATAATTAAAAGAGGAGTTTTTGAAAGAAAGGATGCATATCCATATGAGTATAATACTTGTTCTCTCCTCCGTAACCTACGCTCTTAAATCACAGGAACTGCTCAAAAAAAACAATATTTACGCCTCTCTTACCCGTTCTCCCGCCGTCAAGGCAGTAAAAGGCTGCGGTTATGGGTTATTGATACCCGCATCACAGGAGATGCGGGCAATACAAATACTTCAGAATGCAGGTGTAAACATTATCGGGATTATATCGTAAAGGTATTAAATGTCAGCACCTCAAAAACTTATATAATGAAAGGCAACAAGCCATATGATATACTTTGACAACGCGGCAACCGGCTTTCCAAAAAGTGAAAATGTATTTGAAGCCATGAAAACAGCTTATTTCGGGAGCGGTAACGCGGGCAGGAGCGGGCACGACCTTGCCAACGAAGGCTCGCTTATTATATATAACTGCCGAAAAAGGGCAGGGGTTTTATTCGGTTGTGAACCGGAGCAGGTTGTGCTGACTAAAAACGCAACGGAAGCTCTAAATCTGTCGATAAAGGGCGTTTTTAATAAAGGTCGTCTAAAAAATAAAAGCGAGGTGCTCATTTCCTCGCTTGAACATAATTCTGTGCTGCGTCCCGTACACAAGCTCTGCACAAGCAATAATATAGCGAGAAAACAGTTTGAGGTTGATTTGTATGACGACAATAAAACTGTTGATAATTTTAAAAGAGCTATAAACAAAAACACCGCTATAGTGGTTGCCGTCCACGCCTCCAATGTATGCGGAAGGATACTGCCGATTAAGCGGCTTGCGGAGATTGCAAGCAGCTACGGCGCTGTTTTTATTCTCGATGCCGCACAGACGGCTGGTTATATTCCTGTCTCGACAGAAAAGCTCGGGGTTGACATAATATGTATGTCGGGTCATAAAGGGTTATACGGTCCGATGGGTACGGGGCTGATGACGGTAAACCAAGGCAGCAAGCTTTATTTTGATACAATTATGGAGGGCGGAACGGGAATAGGCTCGTTCGAAAGGGATATGCCTGAATTTCTACCCGAGCGGCTGGAATACGGAACACAAAACAACTGCGGCTTTGCCGGACTCGCCGCCGCTTGCGAGGAGCATTCCTATCCGACCGAGGTTTTTGCTCTCTTCGCATACCTGCTTGAGAAAATGCGTATGCGTGACGATATTATATTATATGGCGCTCCAAAGGATAATCTTGTCGATTATGTACCTGTGCTTTTATTTAATAAAAGGAATGTTGCAAGTGAGGAAACAGCCGCACGACTGAACGAAAAAGGAATCGCCGTAAGAGCGGGCTATCATTGCGCTCCGCTTGCGCATACCGCACTCGGAACGATAAAAAACGGCGGCGTCCGAATCAGCCTTGGCAGATCGAATACCGCAGAGGAGGTTTATTTTCTTTTAAGCGTGCTATGAGTTTTGCCCCGACACATAACCGGTGGAAAAGGCTATTTGCAAATTGTATCCGCCCGTATATGCATCGACATCAATAATCTCACCCGCAAAGAACAAGCCGCCAATCAGCTTGGATTCCATGGTTGACGGGTTTATCTCTTTTACGCATACCCCTCCGCTTGTTATTATAGCCTCGGCAACCGGACGGGTTCCGACAACGGTTAACGGAATACCCTTGAGTAACGAAAGAAAGCTCCTTCGTTCCGCCTTGGTTATCTCGTTGACCTTTTTTTTGCCGTCTATACCCGATAATTCAACCAGCGGCGATATAATTTTCTGCGGTAACAGAGCGTTAAGACTGTTTAAAAAATCCTTGTTTTTATTCTCGGAAAAATCCCTTAATAATCGTCTGTCCAGCGTTTCCTCATCAAGCCCCGGCTTCATATCTATCAGCATTTTACAGGGAAAAGACGAATTAAGATGCGCCGAAGCGGATAGAATTAAGGGACCCGAAACTCCAAAATGCGTGAACAGCATCTCTCCGGTCTCGGAATACAGCTCGTTATCGTTTTTGTCAAAAAATGTCGTCTTGACATTCCTCAGCGATAAGCCCATACACGCCGGGCAGAAGCTCTCCTTTATTAAAAGAGGAACGAGTGAAGGCTTTATATCGGTTATCGTATGCCCAAGCTCCGCCGCAATTTTATACCCGTCGCCCGTCGAGCCTGTAAGCGGATAGCTTGCGCCGCCTGTAGCCAAAACGACCGAGCCGCATATAATCGAGAGCTCCTCGCTCCCTTGACGGAACACAACGCTCCGTACCCTGCCGTCGATGCAGGTTATTTTTTTTGCGTCTCCCTGCAATATGCGAACGCCTGCCGCCAAGCAGCTCCTCTCCAGGCAATCCGTAATGTCACGCGCTCTGTCGCTGACCGGGAAAACCCGTCTGCCCTGTTCGGTTTTTACGGGTACATTTCTGTCCTCAAAAAAAGCGATTGTGTCGGCAGGCGAAAAAACGGTCAATGCCTTATATAAAAAGCGTGGGTTGACCGTCACATTCTCCAAAAAAGCGGTAAGGTCGCAGTTGTTGGTTATATTGCATCTGCCCTTACCTGTTATATTCAGCTTTTTACCGCAGAATTTGTTTTTTTCTATAAGAACAACGCTTTTTCCGCTCTCGGCTGCGGTAAGAGACGCCATCATTCCCGCCGGTCCGCCGCCGATAACACAAATGTCGCAGTTATTTATCCTTGTCATATATATTATATTCCTCCCAAATATCCTCAAGCTTGGCAAAGCTCTCGGATATCTCGGTACGCCTGCGTTGCCCCACCGCCGCTATCAGGGCATTAATCATAGCCAGCGGAGCGACTAAAGAGTCCACAAAGGAATCGGTATCGTTGCTTGCAAAAAGCACCTTGTCCGCCATATCCGCAAGCGGTGATTGCCTGCTGTCGGTTAGGGCAATTACCGCAGCTCCCTGCTTTTTGGCAAAATGCATAGCGTCAACCGTTCGTTTTGAATATCTCGGAAAGGATATTCCGAAAACAACATCACCCTGCTTAACACGCAGCAGCTGCTCGAATATCTCGCTTCCGCTTGCATTGTGTACTAATTTCAGGTTGTCTAAAATAAGCGAAAGGTAAAAGTTGAAAAAGGACGCAAGCGCCGTCGAGGAACGGGTTCCGACAATATATATCCTGTCCGCCGACAAAATCAAATCGACTATATCCTTGAAATTCTGCTCGTCGGTTGCCGCAAGAGTCTTTTTTAAATTCTCGACATCCGACATTATGCTTGCCGACAGGATATTGCTTCCGATTCGCTCCTCCGCAACCTCAATGCGTTGAACGGAGGTCATTTTGTTTTTGATGAGGTTTTTAAGCGCCGCCTGCAGCTTCGGATACCCGTCAAAGCCCAACTCTATGGCGTAACGAACCACCGTGGATTCGCTCACGCCTGCCTCCTCGCTCAACCGCTGTGCGGTCATATAAGCCGCCGAGATATAATTCTCAAGCAGGTATCGGCTTATTTTTTTTTGGCTCTTAGAAGCGGTTTCAATGCTTTTTTCTATTATGGAAAGTATATTTTGTTTACCTTGCTCCTGCATAACTCCTCCGAAAAGACAATTAATGTTTTATATTATATTTATGTATTCAAATTCCAATCGATTTCCGTACCCAACAACCTGTTGCAGAAGGAAAAATGCCTGCATCCGAAAAAGCCGTTATATGCCGAGAGCGGACTCGGGTGAGCGGCAGGCAATATATTGTGCCGCGGGTTGGTAATCAGAGCCGCCTTTGCTTTTGCGTAGCCGCCCCACAGAAGAAAGCATATCGGTTCCTTCCGCTCGTTCAGGAGCTCAATCGCCCTGTCCGTAAAACGCTCCCAGCCCTTTCCGGCGTGGCTGCAAGCCTGACCCTCTCTAACCGTGAGTACAGAATTTAGGAGCAGCACCCCGTTCCTTGCCCATTTTGTAAGCTCGCCGCTCACCGGAGGAGCATAACCGAGGTCAGAGTGTAATTCTTTAAATACATTAACCAGAGAAGGCGGCTTGGGAACACCGCTCTTAACCGAGAAGCAAAGCCCGTGTGCCTGTCCTCTGCCGTGATATGGGTCCTGCCCGATGATAACCGCTTTTACATCCTTATAATCGGTATAACGGAAAGCGTTGAATATATCCTGCATTTCGGGGTAAACACTATATTTACCGCAGGTGTATTCCTGTTTTAGAAATATACGCAGTTTTTTATAGTATTCCTTTTCGAACTCGCTCCCAAGGAGCTCGTCCCAGCCGTTTCCGAAGTTGAAGCCCGACATTTATTTAGTACCGAAAAGACGGTCGCCCGCATCGCCGAGCCCCGGTAAAATATAAGCGTGGTCGTTGAGCCGTTCATCGACTGCGGCAACATAAATGCTTACATCGGGGTGACTGTCGTGAACTCTTTTGATACCCTCGGGTGCGGCGACAAGGTTCATAAGGATAATATCGGTACAGCCTCTTGATTTAAGACAATCTACCGCCGCCGAGGCGCTTCCGCCGGTCGCCAGCATCGGGTCAAGCAATATAACCGTTCTTTCCGCAATGTCGGGAGGCATTTTGAAGTAGTATTCGACGGGAAGATGAGTGTCCGGGTCACGGTAAAGACCGATATGCCCAACCTTGGCAACCGGAACAATGGACAAAAAGCCGTCAACCATACCGAGCCCGGCACGCAGAATAGGCACAATCGCCATTTTCTTGCCGGAAACCTTCTTACAGACGGTTTTACAGAGCGGTGTTTCAATTTCAACATCCTCGAGCGGAAGATCCCTTGTTATCTCATATGCCATAAGCATAGAAATTTCGGACAGTAAATCCCTGAAATCCTTTGCTCCCGTCTCCTTACACCGCATCAGCGTCAGCTTATGTGTTATCATCGGATGCTCTAATATAATTACTCTGTTCACATCTAATACCCCATTTTTATATAATAATTATACACCTTTGTTTTATCGGCAATATTGTATCACATTTAGTAAAATAATGCAATTGTTTTATATACCGGCAGCTTTTACTCTCTATAATTTCTGTTATTTTGCATATAACATTATTTATTTCGGAACAGTTATTTTTACATTGACAAATCAATGTTTTTAGAGTAGAATGTGTGTGGTTCTTAATGACCGAAAAAATTTAACGAGAGGTGGAAAAAATGGATTCTGGAAGTAGCGGCGGCTTAAAACCCGGGGAACGATGCGCAAACATTTTCCGGCGCCTTTTTTCCGCTCCGGACAAAATATAAGCGTTTGTAAAACAATGGGTTTTTTGCCGTGCTTCCTTACATTTTAATAAAAAGGAGGAAACGGCTTTATGGATGAAAAAGTATTAATTGAATTGGTATCCGAGCTATTTGATAAGAAGGAATACGCCGAGCTGCGTAAAATTCTTATCGGTATCGAGCCGCATGATTTGGCGAAGCTTGCCGAGCGGTTCGATAAAAAGGAGCTGCCTATAATTTTTCGACTTCTGCCGAAGGAACTTGCGGCAGAGGTTTTTGTCGAAATGGAACCCGATATGCAGGAGGACCTTATAAGCTCCTTCAGCGACAAAGAGCTGGAGGCAATGCTTGAGGAGCTTTATATCGACGATGCGGTCGATATAATCGAGGAGATGCCGGCAAATGTAGTAAAGCGTATATTAAGCAGCACCGACAGCGAGACAAGAGGGTTCATCAACGAGATTCTGAAGTATCCCAAGGACAGCGCCGGAAGCATTATGACCGTGGAATATATCCGTCTGGACAAAGCAATGACGGTTGCGGACGCTTTCAAGCGTATACGCCGTGTGGGGGTTGACAAGGAGACCATTTATACCTGTTATGTTACCGAGCCAGATAAGACATTAACGGGACTCGTCACGGTTAAGCACCTGCTTTTAGCCGACGAAGACAGCATTATTGATGACATAATGCAAAAAAACATTATTTATGTAAACACGACCGACGACAAAGAGCATGTTGCCCGTGAGATGAGCAAATATGATTTCCTTGCTATACCTGTTGTAGACGGAGAGAATCGCTTGGTCGGTATAGTTACCGTCGACGATGCGATTGATGTTTTGCAAGAAGAATCAACCGAGGATATTCAGAAGATGGCGGCATTAACGCCGACGGACAAACCTTATCTTAGAACAAGCGTTTTTGAGATATGGTTCAAACGCATACCCTGGTTGATGATGCTTATGATTTCCGCGACATTTACCGGAACCATTATAAGTTCGTTTGAGGATGCGTTATCTAAAATGGTAATTCTTGCCGTTTTTATACCCATGCTTATGGACACCGGCGGTAATTCGGGTGGACAAGCCGCCGCTACAATTATTATAGGACTCTCACTTGGCGAAATATCAATGAGCAATATATTAAAAGTCATTTGGAAAGAGATAAGGGTTGCATTACTGTGCGGAATAACTCTCGCCGCAGTCGGTTTTGGTAAAGCGATATTTATTGACAAAGCCGATGTCCTGACTGCATTAGTCGTATGTTCTACACTAATTGTTACTGTAGTATCTGCTAAGTTATTGGGATGCACACTTCCTATTCTTGCAAAGAGGATAGGTTTTGACCCTGCTGTTATGTCAAGCCCCATAATAACCACGGTAGTGGATGTGCTTTCGTTGCTCTTCTACTTCGGTATCGCCACCGCTATACTTCCGCAGTTGCAATAAATTATAATATTAGGAGAATATCAGATGTCTGTTATTTACAATAAGGATTGCGCTCAGTTTCAACTAAACTCAAGGAGCTTTACCTATCTGATGCAGGTTAAGGACGGGTACCTTCTGCACCTCTACTGGGGCGAGAAGATAGATAACCGTGACCATTCGTATATGTTCTGGGAGCAGGGCAGGGCAGCCTTTTCACCGAGACAGGAGAACTGCGGAGGTTTTATTCTTGATGATATTCCGCTGGAATATCCCTGTTGGGGAAGAGGGGATATGCGTACCCCCGCGCTTGAGATTATAAACCCCGACGGCACAAATATAATCGATTTGCATTATGAGAGCTATGAAATTATTGATACAAAGCCCTCACTCGAGGGTCTCCCCGCCGTTTATGCCGAGCAGGGCGACAAGGTGCAAACACTGATAATCACCCTTAGGGATAAAATATCCGACATATCGGTTATGCTGTATTATACCCTATTTGAGGAAACCGATATACTCACCCGTCATGCGGTAATAAAAAACGACTCTAAGCAGAGCGTTTTTATAAACAGAGCGATGAGTGCGGCGGTAGACTTCGACCACAAGAATTTTGATATTATATCCAACTTCGGCACCCATGTAAGAGAACGCAATATCGAGCGTGCTCCGTTGAAATACGGCAAATATACAATGTCGAGCAGGCGGGGAGCCTCCTCCCATGTACATAATCCGTTCCTGATAATGGCGTCTCCAACCGCCGACGAGGTCAGCGGAGAGGTATACGGCTTTGTGCTGGTGTATTCCGGCTCGTTTACCGCCGAGGTTGCGGGTAATCAGTTCAGCTCCGCAAGGACTGTTATCGGTCTTAACAGCGAGGAGTTCGGCTGGAAATTAAATCCGGGGGAGAGCTTTATCACCCCCGAGGCTGTGCTCACCTATTCACCTGCGGGTCTGGAGAGGTTATCGGACAATTACCACAAAATATTCCGCACCCGTCTTTGCAGAGGGAAGTACAGGGACATTCGCCGCCCCGTTTTACTTAACAGCTGGGAGGCGTGTTATTTCGGCTTTGATGAGGAACGGCTCAAAAAAATCGGCACCTGCTGTGCCGACATAGGTATTGAGCTTTTGGTTATAGACGACGGCTGGTTCGGCGTAAGGGATACGGACAATTGCTCGCTGGGTGATTGGGTCGTGGACAAACGCAAGCTGCCCAACGGGATTGAGGGTATATACAATCACCTAAAACCGCTCGGGATTGACCTGGGCATATGGTTTGAGCCCGAGATGGTCTCGCCAAACAGCGACCTTTACCGCGCGCATCCCGATTGGTGCATACATATACCGAACCGTCCCCGCTCGGAGGGCAGGTATCAGCTTATACTTAACCTTTCAAAGCCCGAGGTCTGCGATTATCTTTATGCTTCGCTTGCGGAGATACTTAAAACGGGTGCGATCGCTTACGTAAAATGGGATTTCAACCGCAATATGACCGAGGTCGGCAACGAGCTGCTTCCACCCGACCGTCAGAGGGAGGTAACCCATCGGTATTATTTAGGCTTATACTCACTTATGGAGCGGCTTGTTACCGATTTCCCCGATATTTTATTTGAATCCTGCTCGGGCGGCGGCGGAAGATTTGATGCCGGAATGCTCTACTATATGCCACAGGTATGGACAAGCGACAACTCCGACGCTATCGAGCGGCTTCGCATACAATACGGAACATCACTTGTTTACCCTATGTCGGCAATGAGTGCGCATGTTTCGGCATCCCCAAACCATCAAACAGACCATACAACTCCGTTCGATACACGCTTTACGGTTGCGCTGACCGGTTCATTCGGTTATGAGCTGGACCCGACCTCGTTGTCGGAGGACGAAAAAGCGGCGGTGCTCCGTACCGCAGGGATTTATAAGGAATACGGCGACAGGATTGTAAACGGAACCTACCACCGTCTGCGCAACCCTCATGAGGAGAACTGCGCCGCCTGGTGTATTGTTTCCGAGGATAAAGGCACCTGTATTGCAGGTTATGTATTGACTCATGTCAGGCTTTACGAGAACAACGAGCGTATCCGAATGAGAGGGCTGAAAAAGGATGCTGTTTATGTCGAAAAGTTCAGCGGCAGAGAATATAGCGGCTATCAGCTCTGCGGTTACGGGATTCCGGCACCTCTTACGCTGGAGTACCGCAGTCTGTTATGGATATTTGAGGAAAAGAAATAGAAAAAGCAATTAAATAAGTACAACGGCTGAGGGAATTCACCTTCAGCCGCTTTTTGTTGCTGTTTATGTCCGTTTATAAAATTTGTGTTTACATACCGGGCATGTTATAACGAGATTGCCCTTGTTTTTTGGCGCTCGGAGCTTTGCTGAGCATTTGGGGCATTTAAAATAGCGGTTGCCTTTATCTCTGTATTGCCTTATTTTAGATGCAAAGAACCTTGTGACAGGTGCGGATATTTTTATAAACCTTTGGTTCTCCAGCCTTCTTCTATAGGCATTTCGTGACAGAAATCTAAACAAAAACAAGCCGAAAATCAAGAGCTGTACCGCACGCAGAATATCAAGCCGAATAAAAAGGGATACCACTCCCAGCCCAATCAAAAAGAAAGCGAGGAATATATTTAACTGATCGCTGCCGTACCTGCCCTGCATGAAGCGAGAGAAAAAACCGTTATTCATTAATTAACCCTTATATTCAGTTTGCTTGCCGTTGAAAATTCCACGAGCTTGCGCACATCTCCTCAAGGCTGTATTCCGCAACCCAGCCCAGCTCATCCTTTGCCTTTGAGGGGTCGGAATAGCACTCCGCAACATCACCGGGGCGTCTCTCGGTTATTATATACGGAATTTTTATGTTGTTTATCTTCTCAAACGCATTTACAATTTCAAGCACGCTGTAGCCTTTGCCCGTTCCGAGGTTGTAGGCATTGATTCCGGGTCTATCCATATGCTCAAGCGCTTTTATATGACCGACCGCAAGGTCGATAACATGGATATAATCCCGCACTCCGGTCCCGTCATGCGTCGGATAATCGTTGCCGTAAACGCCGAGCTGCGGAAGAGCTCCCTTTGCGACTCTGGTAATATAGGGCATGAGGTTGTTTGGTATTCCATTGGGGTTATCGCCTATCAGACCGCTCTCATGTGCGCCTATCGGGTTAAAATAACGCAACAGGGTTATAGACAAATCCTTATTTGCGACATAAAGGTCCTTTAGCATTCCCTCTATATAAAGCTTGGTTGCTCCGTAGGGGTTGACGGCGGAAAGAGGAGAATCCTCTTTGATAGGAACGGTCTTTGGCACACCGTAAACGGTGGCGGAGGAGGAAAAAACTATCCTTTTACAGCCGAACTTCAGCATCGCTTCAAGCACATATATAGTACCTGTTATATTGTTATGGTAATACATAAGCGGCTTCTCAACCGATTCGCCCACCGCCTTTTTTCCTGCAAAATGTATAACGGCATCAATTTTATGTGCCGAAAATATCCGCTCGATGCCATCCCTGTCGAGTATATCGACCTCATAAAAAGCGGGTCGCTTGCCCGTTATTTTTTCGATTTTATCCACCACATCGATTTCCGAGTTGGATAGATTATCGGCAATAACGATGTCATACCCCTTTTTTAGCAGCTCCACACAGGTGTGCGAGCCGATATAGCCTGTTCCTCCGGTTACAAGAACGCTCATATAAACCACCCTTGCCTTTCGTGTATAGTGTATAAGTAAATATTTGTAAATGTTTACGAGAACATATTCTAACATACAAATATCTGCATTTCAATAGTATTTTATAAACATTTCCCTCATATAAATTAGCAGGGGGGAAGATTGAAAGATAAATCTTTCAAGCCATTGTCTTGTGCCTTTGATGCAGAGGTGAATCCATTTGTTTTGCATACAAATCGGCACAATTCCCTCTTACGGCATTTGCCGGGGAAAGGAATGGATATATGTATGTTTATTTACGATACCTACAAAAGACCAACAGAGCTTGGCTCATATATGGTCGAGCACAACGCAACCGTAAGAGCAACCGCCTGTCGCTACGGAATAAGCAAGAGCACCGTACATAAGGATATTACACAGCGGCTTAAGATACAGAACCCGCTATTATTTGCCGCGGTCAGCCGTGTGCTTGAGCAAAACAAGAACGAGCGGCATATACGGGGTGGCAATGCTACCAAGCTTAAGTACAGCAAAGAAAAGGGTTGACAATTTTTGTATTTTATTGTAATATACAAATGTATAGGTATATAAAGTTAAAAAACAAGGATTTATTTGTTGATATATTAACAGATAATTAAAGGTGAAACTTTGAAAGATAAATCTTTCAAATACGGTTTTATGCCTTGGATGCAAAAGATGCATCCATTTGTATTGCATACAAAACGGCACAATTCCCACTTTTCGGCATAAATGCCGAA
>PGZT01000079.1 GCA_002841455.1 Firmicutes bacterium HGW-Firmicutes-21
CCGCCATGTCCCTTAATGATTCTCTGGCAGATCGCGAGCCCCAGGCCCACGCCCCTTTCTTTCGTCGTATAAAAGGGTTTGAAGATATTTTTGATATCCTCCGGGCTGATCCCCAGGCCTGTGTCCCGGATGCTGATGCCGACGGCCAGGCCGGCGCTGGATTCAATTTTTGAGGTGCGGAAGCTCAGGCTGCCGCCCTCGGGCATGGCTTCAATCGCGTTCAGGGAGATATTGATCATGACCTGAAGAATCTGCTGCTCACTCCGCCGATACGGGACAGGGTGGTAATGGGTTTTGACCCCGCATACAGAACAGGCTGTAAAATTGCGGTCGTGAACGATGTCGGAGACGTTTTGGCCACAACAGTGGTATATCCCACACCGCCGGAGAACAGAACAGAGGAGGCGGAAAAAAAGCTGACGGAGCTGATAAACAAATATAAAGTGGATATTATCTCTATCGGTAACGGAACAGCATCCAAGGAGAGCGAGATTTTCGTCGCCGACCTTATAAAAAAGCAAACAAGGCAGGTCAGCTATATAATCATAAGCGAGGCAGGCGCATCGGTCTATTCGGCGTCAAAGCTTGCGGCGGAGGAATTTCCTCAGTTCGATGTTTCGCTGAGAAGTGCGGTTTCCATAGCTCGCAGACTACAGGACCCGCTTGCGGAGCTGGTAAAAATCGACCCAAAGGCTATCGGTGTAGGACAGTATCAGCATGATATAAATCCAAAATCGCTGTCCGCCTCTCTTGCCGGAGTGGTGGAATCCTGTGTAAGCAATGTCGGAGCCGACCTTAACAGCGCATCAGTCTCGTTATTGTCGCATATAGCGGGTATCAATGCTAAAACAGCACAGAATATCTATGAATATAGAACAAAAAACGCCCGTTTTAAGAAACGAGCCGAGCTGCTTAAGGTAAAGGGTATCGGCGAGAAGGCATACACACAATGTGTCGGCTTCCTGAGAGTACCCGAGAGCAAGGAGGTTCTCGACAATACGGCGGTGCATCCCGAGAGCTATGAGGTCGCAAAAAGGCTCTTAAACGAGGTTGGTTATAGTATTGAGGATGTAAAGGAACAGAGAATTAACGATATAACCGAGCGGCTCCAGCAAAAGGGTATCGAAGCGGTGGCGAAGGGGTTAAGTGTCGGTGTCCCCACTCTGCTTGACATAATAAGCGAGTTGAAAAAACCGGGGAGAGACCCGAGGAGCGAGCTCCCTCCTCAGATACTGCGTACCGATGCGATGGATATAAAAAGCTTGAAGCCGGGAATGGAGTTCTTGGGCACGGTAAGAAATGTTGCCGATTTCGGTGCATTTGTGGATATCGGAGTGCATCAGGACGGCTTGGTGCATATCTCAAAGCTTGCAAAGGGCTTTGTACGGCGTGCTATGGATGTTGCCGCTGTGGGCGACATAATCAAGGTGCGGGTTGTAGAGGTTGATATTGAAAAAAAGAGGATATCTCTGGAAAAAATCTTTGACAAATAAAAAAAATAGGTATATAATAATATATTATTTAATCGGCTTGTGCGGAGCTTTATGCTTATATGTCGATTTTAATATAAAATATTTTTGGAGGAAAACGGATGGAAATCAAGAATCAATACCTTAACGATTTATTGGTTAAGGTAACAAAGAGGAACGCGGGTGAGAACGAGTTCCTGCAAGCGGTTAAAGAGGTATTCGAGTCACTCGTGCCGGTGGTCGAGAAACGACCGGAGCTTATTTCGTCGGGCGTAATCGAGCGACTTGTGGAACCGGAGCGCTTCATTCAATTCAGAGTTGCATGGACCGACGACAAGAATCAGGTTCAGGTCAACAGAGGCTTCAGAGTTCAGTACAACGGCGCAATCGGTCCGTATAAGGGCGGATTAAGGCTTCATCCCAGCGTATGCTCATCTGTTATAAAGTTCCTGGGCTTTGAGCAGGTCTTCAAGAATTCGTTGACCGGACTCCCCATGGGCGGCGGCAAGGGCGGCAGCGACTTTGATCCTAAGGGTAAATCGGATATGGAGGTTATGCGCTTCTGTCAGAGCTTTATGACAGAGCTTTGTAAGCATATCGGACCCGATACCGATGTTCCCGCAGGCGATATCGGTGTTGGCGGTCGTGAAATAGGCTTTATGTTCGGACAGTACAAGCGTCTCAGGAACGAGTTTACAGGCGTGCTTACGGGCAAGGGACTTACCTACGGCGGTTCTCTTGCGAGAACACAAGCGACCGGTTACGGATTATGCTATTTTGTAAACAATATGCTTGCAGCAAAAAATACAAGCTTTAAAGGTAAAACAGTTGTTATCAGCGGTTCGGGCAATGTTGCCATATACGCGGCGGAAAAAGCTATTCAGCTCGGAGCAAAGGTTGTTTCCGTCAGCGATTCGGCAGGATATATCTATGACAAAAACGGCATAAATGTAGGTGTCGTACAGCAGATAAAAGAAGTTGAACGAGGAAGAATCAAGGAATATGCGACAAGAGTCCCCGGCTCTGTTTATACCGAGGGCAACGGTGTTTGGTCTATTCCTTGCGACATTGCACTTCCCTGTGCGACACAGAACGAGCTTAACGGTGACGATGCCGCTCTGCTTATAAAAAACGGAGTAAAATTCGTTGCAGAGGGCGCAAATATGCCTTCCACACCGGAAGCAGTTGAAGCGTTCCTTGCAAACGATGTATTTTTCGGTCCGGCAAAAGCGGCAAACGCAGGCGGTGTTGCCACCAGCGGTCTTGAGATGAGCCAAAACAGCCAGCGTCTTTCATGGACTTTCGAGGAGGTTGACGCAAAACTCGAAGGTATAATGAAGGCTATATTCGATAATTCCACAAAGGCTGCGGCGGAGTACACAAACAATGCGGACAACCTCGTGGCAGGCGCAAATATTGCCGGCTTCCTTAAGGTTGCGAATACAATGATAGCACAGGGCGTTTTATAAGATAAACGGAATGTGTTAGTAATTACACAGTAATAAATATAGGCTCTATGTCAATAGTTGGGGTAAAGAAAACCTAAAATAAATCTACATGATCCGGAGTGGTGTTAAACTGCTCCG
>PGZT01000026.1 GCA_002841455.1 Firmicutes bacterium HGW-Firmicutes-21
ACCTCGATCGCGGACTTAATCTGACCGATGCGTGACTTAATATCATCGCTGTCACCCGCACCGCCGACAATTATTGTGTTTTCCTTGTTAACTTTAACCTGTCTTGCCGTTCCGAGCATATCAAGCGTAGCTTCCTTAAGCTCTAAACCAAGCTCGGTGGAGATCACTTCACCGCCGGTAAGGATAGCGATATCCTTAAGCATATCCTTGCGTCTGTCACCGAAACCGGGTGCTTTTATGGCAACGCAGGTAAAGGTTCCCCTGAGTTTATTTACGATAATTGTAGAGAGTGCTTCTGCTTCTACATCCTCGGCGATTATAACTAACTTCTTGCCGCTTTGAACTATCTTTTCAAGCAGAGGAAGAATCTCCTGAATGTTGGATATTTTTTTATCTGTAATAAGGATGAGTGCGTCGTCGATGACAGCCTCCATCTTATCGGTATCCGTAACCATGTATGGGGTGATGTAGCCTCTGTCGAACTGCATACCCTCAACAACCTCGCAGTAGGTCTCTGCGGTCTTGGACTCCTCAACGGTGATAACGCCGTCCGAGGTAACCTTCTCCATTGCATCGGCGATAAGCCTACCTATAACCTCGTCACTTGCGGAGATTGTTCCGACACGGGCTATATCGTCGCTTCCGTTTACCGCTTTTGCAGAAGCAACAAGTGCTTCAACAGCAGCGTCAACCGCTTTGGAAATACCCTTTTTGATTATCATAGGGTTTGCGCCGGCTGCGACATTCTTCATGCCCTCACGGATAAATGCCTGTGCGAGCAGGGTTGCTGTGGTTGTACCGTCGCCTGCCGCATCGTTTGTCTTGGTTGCTACCTCTCTTACAAGGGATGCTCCCATGTTCTCGAATGCGTCCTCAAGCTCAATTTCCTTCGCTATTGTAACTCCGTCGTTTGTGATGAGGGGCGAACCGAACTTTTTATCAAGTACAACATTTCTGCCTTTAGGTCCTAATGTAATTTTAACGGTATTGGCAAGCTTGTCGATACCTCTAATAAGCGCATCTCTTGCTTCAATACCCTGTTTAATTTCTTTTGCCATAATTATCTCATTCCTCCTATTGTTGATTACTGTACGATTGCTAAAATGTCATTCTGACGAACAACAATGAATTCTTCACCGTCAATTTTAATCTCTGTACCGGAATATTTGCTTGTTATAACTTTATCGCCCTTCTTGACGGTCATTACGATATCCTTCCCGTCAACAACTCCGCCCGGACCAACCTCTATAACCTCGGCTACCTGCGGTTTTTCCTTTGCGGAACCTGTAAGTATAATTCCGCTCTTTGTCGTCTCTTCTGCCTCAACCATTTTAATAATAACTCTGTCTGCCAATGGTGTCAGTTTCATAAGATTTTCCTCCTTAATATATTATAAATTTTGATTTGCTCATATATTTTACATAGAAATATTAAATAAATCTACAGTCATTTTTTAATTTTTTGTGTTCCTGAAAAATTGATAAAGCCCGCATTTAATCATACCGTTATACAGCTTTCTCACCTTATCGCTTCGCCTTCCGAAGTGCTTCTCCATCTCATCGTCAGAGCTTATTATATACAACTGCCAGCTCGGAACCTGTTCGGAAAAAACCCTTCCCATAATCCGTAGCAGCTCTCTTGCGCTCTGTAAATCGCCTAATCTCTCGCCGTACGGAGGGTTTGTAATAACAGTTCCTCTTGCTCCCTCCACGGGTGAAGTAAAATCCTTTATATCCCTAACCTCAAAGGTTATGGCAGATGACATTCCTGCCGTCGCAGCGTTTTTTCTTGCCGTTTCAATGCTGCTGCGGTCAATGTCATAGCCGTAAATCCCCGCAGGTGCGGCTATAACCGCCGCTCTTGCCTTCTCTCTTGCATTTGACCATGCTGTTTTCGGGATAAACGGGTATTCCTCGGCGGCAAACGAACGGTTTATACCGGGTGCTGTGTTTGTTGTTAACAGCGCCGCTTCGATAGCAATAGTACCCGAGCCGCACATCGGGTCTACCAATATAACATCGGCTCTCGGACGGGACAGGTTTACCATTGCCGCCGCTAATGTCTCCCGCAGCGGTGCAAGATTGCCCTGCAGCCGATACCCTCGTTTATGCAGGCTGTCACCGCTTGTGTCTATCATCAAAACCGCTTCATCGTTGAGGATAAAAAACTCTATCTGATATTTTATTCCCGATTCGGAGAATTGTTTAATCCCATGTACACCCGACAGCCTGTCAACCACCGCTTTTTTTATTATCCTCTGGCAATCGGGGACGGAAAACAGTTTTGATTTTATGGAATGCCCTTTAACCGGGAAGGCATCATTCTTACCGATAAAATTCTCCCACGGGAGTGCTTTTGTTCCCTGATATAAATCCTCAAAGCTGAACGCCTTGAAATCCCCAAGCTTTATATACAACCGTTCCGCATATCTGAAGTTAATGTTACATTCGGCAATTGCCTCGAGAGGTGCTTCAAACACAACCCTGCCGTCTATGGTGTCTATCCTTTTATATCCTAAGGCATCAATATCCTCACCTGCAAGTCGTTCGAGCCCGAACAAACAGGTTGCTACAAATTCCAATTAATTTATCATTCCTTCCTTGTGTGGTTCCTTTTAAAAATGCGGCTTTTCAGCCGCATTTTAGCTATCTATAATAAAATCTATTCAGTAGGCTCTATTATACCGTAATCGTTTTCTCTGCGTTTATAAACCACATTCAAGTTGCCCGTATCGGCGTTTCTGAACAGGTAAAAGGAATGTGACAGCAGATTCATTTGAAGCACAGCCTCCTCAACACTCATGGGGAGTATGTTAAACTTCTTAACCTTGCTGATTACAAACTCGTCCTCTGCCTCAAGAAATTCCTCCTGTGTGAAGAAATCCTTCTGCATATAAATCTTCTTCTCAAGCCTTGTGCGGTTCTTTCTTATCTGCCGCTCAATAACCCCAACGGCTTTATCGAGAGAGCACATATAATCTTTTTCCGCTTCCTCAGCTCTAAAAATAGAGCCGTTACGGTAGATTGTTATCTCAACCCTTTCCCCGTTCCTCAGGCTCTCCAGAGTAACGGTTGCTTCGGTATCTGAAGGAAAAAACTTGTCGAGCTTGCCGAGCTTTTTCTGAATCCTTGCTCTCACTTCGTCAGTCAGGGTAAACTTCTTTGTGATAATTTTCGTTGTCATAACAGTTTCTCCTTTTTATTAAGTTGTAGGGCATCTACCTTGACTTAATATTACCACAATCTTCTATATTTGTCAAGCGGATTTAAAGTATTATCGTCGCATGCCTTGTAACATGGCAGGAAATATTTACCGCTACGGGAAGTGATGCTATATGTGTCGGATAGCTCTCAATATTTACACCCAGAGCCGTTGTTGTCCCGCCCAAGCCCTGAACACCCACGCCTGTTTTATTGACCGATTCAAGTATTCTGTCGGCAAGAGAGGTATACGCTCCGTTGCCGCTTCCAATCTCACGGCACAACGCTTTTTTCGCAAGAAAGCAGGAATAATCAAAGGTTCCGCCTATACCTATTCCGAGCACCATCGGAGGACAGGCGTTCCCGCCCGCAAGAATAACCGTTTCGGTCACGAAATTAATAATATCCTGCTCTGCGGCAGAAGGATTAAACATCCTCTGTCTGCTCATATTCTCGCTGCCAAAGCCTTTTGGCAGCGCTGTTAGCTTAATTTTATCACCCTCAACAAGCTCCGTATATATTATAGCCGGGGTATTGTCGTTTGTATTCACTCTGTTAAGAGGATCTGCGACAACCGATTTACGCAGCGCACCCTCCGTATAAGCAAGTCTGACTCCTTGGTTTACAGCGTCCTTAAACAAGCCGCCCGCAAGGAGTACCTCCTGACCTATTTCCGCAAAAACAACCGCCATTCCGGTATCCTGACAGATAGGAATGTCGTCCTCCCGAGCAAGAGCGGCGTTTTCCTCAAGAATGGTAAGGATGTTTCTTGCCGTTGCTGATTGCTCGCTCTTTTTGCATTCGCGAATTTTTTTCAACACATCCTCAGGCAGGTTATAGTTCGCATCAATAAATAGCTCTTTTATTGCCGATGTTACCTCGGAAACATTTAAAATCCTCAACCCTGTCCTCCTTATAAAAATAAAATACACACACTGTGCTTGAAACTCTATAATAATACTTTTAAATACACAGCATAGCGTTTTATTTTACAAAATAATTCTGTTCTTTCGGGTAGAAAGGCAGAACAGCTTTCTACCTATATTTACCATATAGCGGGAAACAAACAGCGTGTCAAAGGTCGCTCCGTAGAGTCGTTAATCTCTACCCTTGACACAGCAATAGTTTTTTGCCACCCCACCATTTCTAATATTGCTTATTTTAATCATCTAAAACATATAATCTATTTTTATTACTATTAAAAAAGTATTTCACAACTTGGCAAAACATTTCGCAATTCGTTAATTTGTGTTTCTGTCAGCGGGTTTTTTTGGAGTTCTAATTTCGTCAGCTTAGTTAATGAATAAAGCGGAGTCAAATCAGTTATTTGATTTTCGTATAAACCCAACTCCGTTAGATTAACAAGCGTTTGCAACGGAGAAATATCTTTTATTCTATTATCAGACAAATATAATTTCGGCAAATTATATAAAGCTTGCAACGGAGTAACATCACTTATAATATTATGTTCCAAGTCCACTTCTATCAAGCTGGTCAGTGTTTGTAACGGCTTCACATCAGCAATTTTGTTTTTGCTTAAACCCAAATTTGTCAAATTTATTAGTTCTTGTAGGGGTGTAATGTCTTCAATACTATTATCCCAAAATGATAGTATCGTCAAGCCGGTCAATGCATGGACCGGTGTTATATCTTTAATTTTGTTATGATATAACAACAATGTTTTTAATTTTGTCAGCGAATTTAGCGGTGTCAAGTCAGTAATTTGGTTTTCTTCCAAAGCTAAGTATTCTGTATCTATCAATTCCTGTAATGGGGTTAAGTCGTGAATGTTTTTTCCATTCATATCGAGTTTTGTAATGCCTGCGTCAATAGTCTGACCTGCAATAGTAATAGTTTTCATGTTTTCTCCAAAAATATATATTCTCAACTATTCTTACTGTAATGGTAAATTTTCTATAGCAGAAGCACTGTTTTCACCATATAAGCAATGCTTCTTTTAGGGATAGATTACCATTAGCTACAGGGTATCCCATGTCCCAATGATGGGGATATACCATTGCCGCGTTCCGTCTTTCAAATGTGGTTGTTCGATTTACAATTAAGCAACAAAAAATAAAAGGGTGAAAATATCCACCCGTTTACGGTTTTTTATTTTTTTTAAAGCTTACACCGCGTTTTGCCTGAACGCCTTTTTTTATATCCGACATCTTTTCCTCACTCGAAGTCTTAAACTTGTGCATCATATCCTCAAAGTTCTGAGCGGCAGGCTCCTGCTTGGAGAAAAACTCGGCAGGTGAGCTGTCATTTTTTACTTTATTATGTTCGCTCATCCGTCTTAGGGAAAGTGCAATTCTGCCCTTATCATCTACAGACAGAACAACAGCCTCCACCTCCTGGTCGGGCTTGAGGAAGGCATTTATATCATTAACGAAATCCTTGGATATCTCTGAAATATGAACCAATCCGGTCTTGCCGCCTTCAAGTGCGATAAACGCTCCGAAATTGGTAATACCGGAAACCCTGCCCTTCACTACCGAATCAATTTCTAACTGCATAAAAAATTAAGTATCCTCCGTTAATCAGCGATATCGTTATAAAAAATTATCTCGTTTGGGTTGCGGTAGCCCAGCTTCTCCTTGGCTACCCGTGCAATATACTCGGAGGTAAGTGGTGTATTAAGGCGAATGTTTATCTCCTGGATTTTGTCCTCTACATCCTGCACCTGTTCCTCCAGTGCGACCCTTCTGTCTTTCAAATCACGAAGCTCGTACTGCATATTAACGACGGAGACGATTAAAAAAATAAAAATTATACCAAAAGCAAAACGAACTATTATATTACTTCTTTTATGTTTCTTTTTCATTTTCTTTAGTCTGAATAAATCAGACCTTGCCTCCTATCTTTAATAATCCAAAGCCCTTCCCCGCATTCCGTGCGAAGGAAAAACTCCTGTAATTCGTATATATACGCTTTTTTACGTAGTAGAGTAATGCTTGTATTCTGCATCTAAGCCGTTTTATTTTAGGGGACATAAAAGCATAAACACGCTCACATACAGCCCGTGTAAACCTGCCCAGCGTAAAATAATAAGCACAGAAACCGCCGATTCCGCTCACAAAGGCATAAGCACGCATCTGTCCGAACGAAAAGTTGTAAAACAACAGAATAAAGGTTACCGCACAAATCAAGCAAAAAAGCAGGTCCTCGAAGAAAATAATTATTTTATTTTTTAGGAAAAACATCCTCGAAATACGGAAAAAATCATATATCAGACCTAAGAGGATTCCGTTAGCGATCGAGTAAAAAAACAGTGTAAAGTGCAGCCCGTAATCTGTGCCCATTTACTTTTTAAGCTTTCCGAGAAGCGATTTCTTCCTTGTCTGCTCAAAATAAACCACTGCGTCAATCTCTCCGCTTATTATAACCTCTCCGTCCTGAAGCGACAGCTTGGTTACCGAAAGCTCCGAGCCGCTGACATTCAACATACGGTCGCCGACAGACAATGTTACCACCGTGTCGTCAAAGCTGACAACCTCGTCGATTGCGGTCAGTGCAAGAATATGGCGGTCCGTTAAGGTCAAGGTATGCTTTGATGGATTACCGTTCATACATTTTCTCCTCCCATAAGCTATATATTATAGCGTTTAATTATATGAGAGGACAAAAACTTATATTCCGCTTTTATATTATAACCTCATACATATCGGCGGCTGTTGCTTTAGTGGAATGCTCCGCTATTGATAGGACCTTGAAACGAGTGGTTCGGCTGCCGTATGCAATCTCGATTACATCGCCTATTTTGACATCATAGGACGCCTTGGCGGCTCTTCCGTTTACCGTAACATAAGAGCTGTCGCAAGCCTCGTTTGCAACCGTCCTGCGTTTGATTATTCGTGATATTTTTAAGTATTTATCAAGACGCATTATATAAACCGATATTTATTCAAATTTATTAACAGAATAAATTCCCATCAGATAATTTTTAGATTGATTGAATGGAGGACAGGGGTCTACCCTGTCCCCTTTAAATTACATTATAAGTTCTGTAGCGGTTATTTGTTAACGGCATCCTTAAGTGATTTACCTGCGACAAAAGCGGGTGCTTTCGATGCGGGAATATTAATCTCTTCTTTTGTTTTGGGATTGCGTCCGACTCTTGCGCCTCTGTCCTTAACCTTAAAAGAACCAAATCCAGCGATTTGAACCTTACCACCTGTTGCCAACTCGTTCTCAATTGCCGCAAATACCGCCGATACAGCTGTGTCTGCTTCCTTCTTTTTAATGCCTGCGCTCTCTGCTACTATTTCAACTAATGTTGCTTTGTTCATTGAATGAACTCCTTTCAATATTGTTATAATCGGTTGGTATCGCTATTATATCACTTATTTTTGTCATAATCAATAGTTAAATTCATTATTTTTCCTTTTTTTAGTGCAAAATCAAAGCATTTCGGCTTGTTTTTATAACTTAAGACCCTGATTTTCGGAATTTGAAAGATTCATCTTTCAAACTTTGCCTCCTGCCATAAGGATTCCTTTGTATCTCTGTCTGCGGATAAAAGGTCAATACCTTGTTTTATGGCGTTTTCCTCAACGACACGGAACCTCGAAATAAACTTCTCGTTTGCTCTGAAAAGCGCCTCCTCGGAGTCTATTTTTGATAAGCGGGCTACATTTACAACGGCTAAAAGCAGGTCGCCTATCTCCTCTGCGAGATGCTCCCTGTCCCCCTCGGTAATAGCTCTTTCCACCTCTTCAATTTCTTCCTTGACCTTAATAACGGCGTCTTTGGAATCGTCAAAATCGAACCCTGCCTTCGCGCCCTTGTCCCCTATTTTTGTCGCCCTCATAAGTGACGGGAGCGCTGTCGAAACACTGCTCATAATATCGGTGCTGCTCTTTAGGTTCTTTGTTCTTTGCTTAATTGAATCCCAGTTTTTGAGAACATCATCGCTTCCGGTAACGGTAATATCACCGAACACATGCGGATGCCGTATGATTAGCTTCCTGCACAGCTCGTCTATAACATCACCGATATTGAACCTGCCCCCGTCCCGAGCAATCTGAGAATGGAAAACAACCTGTAAAAGCAGGTCGCCCAGCTCCTCCCGCAACAGCTTGTAATCATCGCTGTCAATAGCCTCTATGACCTCATAGGTCTCCTCAATAAGGTTTTTCCTTATACTCTTATGTGTTTGCTCTCTGTCCCAGGCGCAGCCGTTCTCACCCCGCAGCAGAGCCATAATATCGCACAGGTGCGAGAAATCGTAATGCTTGGTGTTGTTTATCTCCGAAATATACTTTTGTAAATCCTTCTTATTTTGCATCGTCAAAAACTCTGCTGTTTTTTATCCAGCCCTTTCTGATTAAAAACTCGCATAAGCGGTTGCCCTTTGGCAGGAGTCTTACCTCGTCTGCGGTGATCCCTTTAATAATCAATAAAACAAACGCATACAGAGCAACTCCGCTGATTGCGGTTATTATAAGTATCATCAAGCTCGCAAGCCTTCCGTCAGGGCTGCTGTTGAAATTCGACTGCCAAAAATAATGAACGAACTTATACGAAATATAGCTGTAAAACGCTGTGATGCAAGCCGCAATAAAGGGCTTGAGGAACAATCTTTTCGGTGGCAGCTTCATATTCTGTGATTTCCTTAAAAAACGCATATTCATTAACAACGCTACGGTATAACATATTATTGAGCTGATCGGTGCTCCGAAGATACCGATCTGCTTTATGCTGACTAAACCTACCTCGGCGACAATTAACAGCACAACACCCGCTCCGACAGAAATAAGCGGATAATAAATTCTTCCCACCGCCTGAAGAAGTGCGTTTGTCGTAGACAGGAGCGAGATAAAAAATATTCCGAGTGCAAGGATACTAAGCGCAGGAGCGGCAATATCGATTGGCATAAGCGTCTTTCCGCTTGCAAGTGTTATCTCGTTGCCCCAATTTGCTCCGTAAATAAGAGCTATACACGGGCGAGCCAATACGAACAGGCACAGGGAGCTTGGCAATGCAATGATTCCGCTTATTCTTATTGACGAAACTATGTAGCCTACAGCAATCTTGTGTTTTTTTAGTGCGATTGTGCCTGCTACGGCAGGTAATATGCTTATTGCTATGGGATATATCAATGTTGCGGGAATTAAATCGGATATGGATATCGCAAGTGCGGTGTATGTGGTGTACAAAGCCTCTGCGGTTGCCGCACCGACACCCGAGCCGATAAGCACCTTGTTTATTACAAGCGTATCCAGAAATTGCGACAAATAAAGAGCGGAGGATGTTATAGTAACCGGGAGCGCTATAATAACAAGCCGTTTTGCTATTTTTTTATAACGCATCGACTCGGTGCTTGTCTGCTTAACATGCGTTTTTTTAGACATGAATTTGTATAAAACCAAATAGAGCATACCGAGAAAAACACCGAGTGTAAGACCTGATATAGCGAACGCAGCCTGTACCTGCACCGGGTAACCCATATAGCGAGCCCAGAGAGTTGCTCCGAGTCCGACGGACAGCTTTATAAACGCCTCGATAAACTGAGAGATTGCGGTCGGGTACATATTCCGCAGTCCCTGAAAATAACCTCGGAAAGCCGATTCTATACAAATAAATAACAGAGTTGGGGCGATAACCTTCAGCGCCAGTACGGAATCGGGATGCTCAGACCAGATTGCAATCGGTTCCGCAAAAAAGAAAAGGAAAAAGCTGCAGATAACACCGACGATACCGAAGGCGTAAATCGACATTCTCAGTATCTTTATCGTTTCTACATATCTTCCCTTTTCCGAGGAAACCGCTATCATGCGGGATATAGCTACAGGCAATCCCGATGTGGAAATCATAAAGAGCATCGCATAAATAGAATATGCCGCTGTAAAGATACCCATGCTGTCACCGAGAATGGTGGTTAGGGGTATTCTAAATAGTAAGCCTATTATCTTAACGGCAAAGCCCGAAAGCGACAGAATTGCCGCTTGGGTGACAAAGCTCCTTGACCTTTTCATCCTGCTGTCTATCATTTTAAGTTCCTTTAATAAATTCCTGCATTAATGAATTCTTCGGTACTAAGTTAACCGGAATGGGTTCTATTACCGACAGGTCTTTAATCAAAACCTGCGCTTCCTCGGCATGAATACTGTCCTTCGGAAGTTGCGAGAGTATCTCCGTTGCGGGGATAGAGAACAATCCTCTCTCGTAAGAAAAATAGGTGTTTATCCTCAAATCGGCGGAATTCGCAAACTGGTCGATATATTCAGGCTCGTGAGCCTTTACAATATCCCATTGGTCGTAGGTTCCCGTAGCGTCACTTCCTCTGTAATTCCAATCTCTTACAAGCCGTCTTATAAAGCGCGGGTCTCCGTTATTGCCGTCGTCCGCATATAAATAGATTCGATAGGTGTTTGAGCTGACGGAAAAGCCCTCGTATAAAAGAGGATTAAGCGCATGCAGCCCCTCGATTATCGCGACCTCTGTATCGTCAAGTATAATTTGTTCAAAGTTATCGATACGGCGCTGTGAGATGAAATCAAACCTCGGAATATTAGCCTTTTTACCCTCAACCAAATTACGAAAGCACTGCTTTATCAATCCGACCTCTATGCTGTTTATAGTCTCAATATCCCGTGTACCGTCCTCAAGATATACGCTCTCCTCTAAATTCCTGTAAAAATCGTCAAGACTTATCGTGTGCGTATGTCTGCCTGTCTCCGTAATAAGCTCCGCAAGCTTTTTTGTGGTTGTGGTCTTGCCGGAGCAGGAGCCTCCCGTTATCAGAACCAATTTTATATTATTATCAGAGCATATTTCATCCGCCGCCCGTTGTAGGGTAAGCTCGTAATTCCGCTCGTCTTTTCTTATTAATTCCGCCATTTGTTTTTTGTCCATTGAAACCATCCTTTCATTAGGTGTGCTTGCTGAAAAACCGTCTTATTATATCCTCGCCGATACCGATTGATTGCTCAAGATATTCAAACGGATATTTTGGATAAGCAATGCGTTCGATGTTTTCCCTGTCAGGTGATACAATCTTCGTTATCGAGCCTGCTCCGCAGGCAAATACGGTTGAATATTCCTCCATCATAAGTACATTGTATAAATTCTCATATCCCTCTTTTGCATAACCCGTATTTTCGGCGTTACCGACCGTTTTTTTCTGTCTGTATAAATAATATGGATTATACTCCTCTTTTGTCAATTTATCATAAGCGAACGAAACGCAATTCTTTGCCGTCTCACCTACGGGGTCATACAGCTTCTCGGGGTCGAAACGCAGCTCGGCGGCATTCTTTATGCTGAGTGTATGAACGGTAATATTCTCAAAACCAAGTGATATAACATCGGACAGACTCCTTGCAAAGCTCTCCTCGTTATCATCGGGCAGCCCTGCTATAAGGTCTCCGTTTATACAGGTAAAGCCAACCTTTTTTGCTGTCTCGGCAGCGGTAAAGAACTGCGAGGAGGTATGACACCTGCCGATCCTTTTTAACACAGCATCGTTTGTGCTCTGCGGATTAATGCTTATTCTGTCTACTCCGTGTGATTTTATAACGGTAAGCTTTTCGTGCGTAACAGTGTCGGGACGCCCTGCTTCAAAGGTGTATTCCGATAAACCGCCGAAATCAAAGCTCCGTTGGATCTCGCCGAGCAAATCATCAAGCTGTAAACAGTCAAGAATAGAGGGAGTACCTCCCCCGATGTATATTGCCCCGAGTGAAAAATTCAATTCTTTTATGATAGCGGCGGTACGCTTAATATCCTCCTTCAGCTTAACAAGATAATCGGGAATCAAGCGGAACAACCGTTCGTTCGAATAGGAAACAAAGGAGCAATACCCACATCTTGTAGGGCAGAACGGTATGGACACATACAACGCACAAAGGTTGCCCTTAACACCCGACAGCATATCTATTTCTCGCCTTGCGGTGCTGACCGAGAGTGCCGCTTTTTGCGGTGATACTCCGAAATCATCCGTAAAAAAGCTCCTTACGCTGTCCTCGTCGTAACCTCTCTCGAGATAATTCTTCGCTCTTTTTACCGGACGCAGCCCCGTGATATACCCCCACGGAAGTGAAAAGCCGAACAGCTCCCTTCCGGCGAGAAGGAACGCTTTTCCGACAGCGATACAAGCAAGGAATTCGTCAACCTGTTCAATAACAGGCGTATAACCCTCGGAGGAAAAAACCGCTTCGCTGTGTTTTATTCCCGCCTCCAGCCGTACCCTTGCGTTATAGTGCCGTCCGTTCTCCGTGCTTACCTCCTCCAATAAGAAGAAAGCGGTGTTTGCGTTGTCGTCACCCGCCGGCGGAAACCTCTCCCCCGGATAATACATAAGGCACATTGTCTGGAAGTAATAGTCGTTAAAAAATCGTGTTCTGTTATCTATTATCAGTGTCATAATTCCTTTGTGTCGATTATCATCGTAACCGGTCCGTCGTTGACCGCCGTTATACGCATACTCTCTCCGAAAGCACCCGTTTCCGTCGGCAGCTTTGCTCCAATAAACTCTGTCAGCCGATCATAATACTCTCTTGCCTTTTCTGCCTTAGCGGCTGATATAAAATCGGGACGGCGTCCGTGTTTAACCGAGCCGCAGAGGGTAAAGTTAGAGATTAACAGCACTCCCCCGCCAATATCGGAGGCGGAGAGCGATATTTTACCTTTATCATCCTTGAAAATACGCATACCCGTTATTTTTTCCGCCGCTTTTAATAAATCCCGTTCGTTATCGTCCTGCTCAACACCGACAAATACCAACAGACCTCTGTCTATTTTACCCGTGGTTATCCCACCGGAAACACATTCCGCGGACAATACCCTTTGAACTACGATTTTCATTTTTACAATAACTTCCTAAATATTTCTATATTCTTAATATCAAAAAGCTCACAGCGGAAAAGATCGATTTTGCCAAAGGCAAATGTTGTTCTTATGAACAACAAGAGCTTTTCTTATAAACAACGGTATTTATTCCGTTATTTATTTCCCCTTGTGATGTCCCTGATGTTTTTGATTTTTCTAAGTCCCACCATAATGCTTTTTAGGTGCTCAATACCGCTGCATTTAACGCCGACGGTAATAACCATTTCTCCGGCATTCTCTCTTGTGCTGATGGATGTAACCGCCACCTTCATATCGCCGAGCGCAACAGAAACCTCGGTTATCAATTTAGGTGTGTATATCGCATAAATGTTAAGAACGGCTTCAAAGCTGCCGTAAACATTCTTCTCTATTTTATCGGACCAGGACGCAACCACCCATCTGTCCTTGTCCTCAACCCTCTTTAAACCCGATTGAGCGTTTGTACACTCGTATTTATGA
This sequence comes from Firmicutes bacterium HGW-Firmicutes-21, assembly GCA_002841455.1. Classification (GTDB taxonomy): domain Bacteria; phylum Bacillota; class Clostridia; order Oscillospirales; family CAG-382; genus UBA1049. The sequence goes on from PGZT01000026.1 coordinate 13,491, forward strand.
ATGGATACGCCGAAACCTCTTGTGATAAAGCCTATAATGCTGTCCCCGGGCAGAGGATTACAGCACTTGGCAAATTTAACACTGCACCCCTCAACGCTGTCTATAATAACGCTCTCTGAGTTGGAGCGTCCCTTACGGTCGTGTCTTGCGGTTTTCTCGACAAGATTTGTTTCCTCTATATCGTCCGGCTCCGCCGGCTGTACGACACGGTTAAATTCATCCCTCAGCTTTACGGCAATTTTTGACACCGACATTCCGCCGTAGCCGATGTTGTTATACAAATCATCCGGCTCGGGAAGTCCTATCCGGTTTGTCAGATTCTTAACAATCTCATTCTTCTGAGCCTCGGAAAAGCTCCTTCCGTAACGCTTTAATTCCCTCTCTATCTCAAGCTTACCGACAACAATATTCTCGGTGCGCATCTCTCTTTTGAAGAACTGCCGTATTTTATTCTTAGCCTCGCCCGAACGGACTATTTTTAACCAGTCTCGGCTCGGTCCCTTTGAGGAGGCGCTTGTCAGTATCTCCACAATCTGTCCCGTTTCGAGTATGCTGTCTATGGTGACAATGTTGCCGTTTATCTTTGCGCCGACCATCTTATTGCCCACGGCGGAATGGATCGCATATGCAAAATCTATCGGAGTGCTGCCGTTCGGAAGGTTAACCACATCCCCCTTGGGAGTGAAAACAAATATCTCGTCCTCAAACAAATCTATCTTCAGCGGACGGAAGAATTCGTCCGGGTCGTCGGTATCCTTTTCGGTTTCCAGCAGGGTGCGAATCCATTGCAGCTTCTGGTCTATCATAGCCTTTGCCTGCTCGCCCGATTTATATTTCCAATGGGCGGCGAGACCGTATTCGGCAACAGTATGCATATCCCAGGTTCTTATCTGCACCTCAAAAGGAATACCCTCCTTACCCATAACCGTTGTATGTAACGAGCGGTATAGGTTCGGTTTTGGGGTAGAGATAAAATCCTTGAATCTGCCGGGTATGGAATTAAACCGCTCATGTATTATACCCAAAACGGTATAACAATCAAGCTCGGTATCCACAAGTATTCGCATTGCATAAAAATCATATATCTCGTTAAAGCTCTTATTCTGATTGTACATCTTCTTATAGATGCTGTAAATTGATTTTATTCTTCCCTCAAGCTTGAATTTGACCCCGTATTCTCTCAACCCCTCCTCTACCTTAAGGGTTGCCTTGTCAAGAAAGTCCTTGCTCTCTCCAAAACGCTTTTCGGTATCCTTTTTAACCTCCTCAAAGCCGATCGGATCGAGATACCCGAGCGCAAGCATCTCAAGCTCCTGCTTTATGCGTTGTATACCGAGTCTGTGTGCCAGCGGAGCGTATACATGCATTGTCTCAAGCGCAATAGAACGCTGCTTCTCGGGCGAACGAAAGCTAAGCGTCCGCATATTATGCAGACGGTCGGCAAGCTTAATAAAGATAACCCGCAGGTCCTTTGACATTGCAAGAAACATCTTTCGCAGGTTTTCAATGCTCTCCTCCTGCTTTGTCTCAAAAGGAATATGGATAAGCTTTGTAACCCCGTCGACTATGTCGGCAATCTCGGAGCCAAACTCCTTTTTTATAAGCGGCAGGTCGACCATCTCGCAGCAATCCTCGAGAGTATCGTGTAAAAGAGCGGCACAAATCGAATCCGTATCAAGTTGCAAATCTGCGACGATGCTCGCAACAGCCAACGGATGCGAAATATAAGGCTCGCCGGAAATGCGGCATTGACCGGAGTGCATCTTCTCGGCGAACGAATATGCTTTTTTGATTTTTTCTAAGTCGTAATTGCCGTTTTTGCTCAGCTTTTCCAGTAAATCAATAAAGCCTTGCTCCATTACATCCAGCTCCTCACACGAAAGATATGCTAACCGTCTAATACAGGGAATGCTTCTTTTTTATAGTCCGCAACAGCTTGCATTCGTCAAGATTTATCTTTTTCACAACAGGCAGAAACTCCATCTCAAAAAGGTCGCCGTTTCCAAGGTATGTGAGCTTCACAATACGCTCCTGAGACAGAACATCAAAGATTATCCGTACCTTACAGGTATTTAGCTCAAGGTTGTCTTTTATATAAATCTGCTTGCATACCGACATAATCGACATTCTGCTGTGCTTGCTCTCAAGCTCCCTTTTTAAAAATCTGAACACCGTTCTAAAGTCGGAAAGCGTAGGCATAATAGAGTTTGGAAGGCTCTCGTGATTATCCTCGTCGCATATTTTGTCGTATAAATAATCCTCGTTTTCGATTCCGTCCGTTCTCCGTACCTGCTTCACCGCTCTTATCAGGAGCTGCGGAGTGCATATTCCCATATATTCGTTTATATCTACCGAAAACAATATATCGCAGACATCCTCGGTATATATGCGAAGCCCTGTTTGCGGTATTCCGAAATAAACCGCGTTAAGCTCCTCGTTCTTTTTTGTTTTATTCAACGGGCAGAGCTTCATTCTTACATGCTTCCCGCCCGAAAGTGTGGTTATTTCTGATATAACGACATTTCTCATAACAAACATAGGTACGGGGTTCTGCAATCCAAAGGGTTCGAGCATTTGTATTTGTTCAATACTTTTTATATTTATCTCGTCAAAGGTTATTTCGCAGTCAACATCCACACTTAAAATGCTGTCTCTCGACGGCATATGTTTTTTCGTGTATTCGTTTATTCTTCTGCGAAGCTCGTCAATATTTTTTTCCTCGACGGAAAGACCGGCGGCAAGCTCATGTCCGCCGTATTCGATAAGTAAATCACTGCATTCGGTCAATGCGTCCATCAATGAGAAGCCTTTGATGCTTCGTCCGGAGCCCTTGGCAATCCCATCCGAAACAGAAAAAAGGATACAGGGCAGCGAATACTTCTCCGCAATTTTAGATGCAACCACGCCGATAACACCCTGATGCCATTTGTCCGAGCTAAGTATAAAAAACTTGTCATCGCTCTCTGAATCGGCTATCATGTCGAGTGCTTGCAAATATATATCCTGCTCGGTCGTCTGCCTTGTTTTATTTATTTCGCATAGCTCAGCCGCAATACAATCCGCTTCCTGTTCATCACTTGCAAGCAGCAGCTCCACAGCCTTTGATGCGGATGCAATACGACCCGCCGCATTTATTCGAGGAGCGAGTACATAACCGACAGTTGAGGAAAGAATCTTTTTTGTTTTACCGTTTTTAATTATTCCGGAGCGCTTCATAAGAGCGTGTAGCCCCGGATATTTAGTGTTCTCAAGCTTTTTCAAGCCCATGATTGCGATAAATCGGTTCTCGTCTATTATTGGCATTACATCGGCGATTGTACCCACAGCGACAATCTCTGCATATCTGTCGCATATATATTCGGTGTTTCCGTCCAGGGCGCATAACAGCTTGAACACAACTCCGACACCGGCCAACTGCTTGAACGGATAATCGCAGTCCTCCCTGTGAGGATTAACCACCGCAACAGCCTCGGGCAGCTGCTCACGGCAGGAATGATGATCGGTTATAATCATATCCATGCCTAAGCTCTTTGCGTAAACAGCCTCGGCGGTTGCGGTTATACCGGTATCCACCGTAATGAGCAAATCCACCTCGCCAGCCATTCTATAGATAACGGGTATGTTTAACCCATATCCCTCCGATATTCGTTCGGGTATAAAATAACGGCAATCAACGCCTTTTTCGGTAAGATATGTATATAAAAGAGTGGTGGCGGTTACTCCGTCTACATCGTAATCGCCGTAAATGCAGACCTTTTCTTTTTTTTCTATTGCCTGCTTTATTCGCTTAACGGCAATATCCATATCCTTAAGCAGAAATGGGTCATGCAGCTTGATGTTCTCCTTGCAAAGGAACTCTCTCGCTTTTATAGGCGTATCAAAACCCCGAATACAAAGCAGCTTTGCCGTTATCGGCAGTATATTTAATTCCCTTTGGAGAACGGCGCATTTTTCCGTGTCTACCTTTTGAATTATCCACCTTCGTGTGTTCAATTTGCCGCCTCCAATATCTCAATCGATTTGTTTTTATACCAAAATTTATTGTGTGCTTGTTCTTACCGTATAAATGCCGTAAACATAGACGGCGCTTATCCCATCGGCAAAGGTAAAGTCCACATATGCAACCGTGTCTCCGACATCATTTACAAAAATCACCTCTGCGTCAACGGATGCGATAATGCTGTCTGCGTTCATTTCGCTCAATACATCCCTTAAGCCGATAACACTGATTGTAACACCGCTCTCCACGGTTACGGTTCCCTCCGTATTACCCCGAACAACCGCGACGGAGGCAGGCGGTATATAAAAGGTTCTCTTTGTTACATCGGGAATGGTAATGGTTGCGGTTACTAATACATCTCCGCTCTCAATGGATATGCCCGCCG
>PGZT01000027.1 GCA_002841455.1 Firmicutes bacterium HGW-Firmicutes-21
GCGATAAAGAAGAGAAGCAGATAAGCTTTTCCTGAATAAACAGTATGTAACGGGAGCCGATTGGCTCCCGTTATTTGTGGTTATAAATATCGATATATTCAATAGGATGTTATATTTCTTGACATTCATCATAATATATGCTATAATTGGATATAAAATAAGGTAAAATTGAAAGGAAATATTTATGAAGAAGTTAGTTACTGTTCTTATCGTTATGACACTTATAGCTGCAATGTCGGCGTTGTTAGTCTCCGCCGAAACCGACCTTGACGGGTATGAATTCGACATTACTCTTGTAGACACAGTCGTTAAAGGTGAAACGGGACTTATACTTACATCCGAGACCGCACTCGCGGCTTCAAGTGTAAAATGGTCGGTTATAATACACTGTGAAAAGGTAGAGGGAAATGTTTATAAGGTAAAAGCGGACGCATTCGGTGCAGGCGGTAATATGCCGACGGTAACATTTGCCAAGGATGATATAGTTATAACCATACATTCGGACGGAACGGGTGCAAATGTACCGCAGAAGACGGCAGCCCTTGAAGTAAAAAAGGGAATGTATTTTAGTTTAGAGGGCATTAATCTTACCGCAGGCACAGCGGTAAACGGTAAGGCTATATGCACCTTAACGAAGCCCGATGTAACCGTCGTATCCGAGACGGATGAAATCTCCGATGAAATCTCGGACGAAATCTCCGATGAAATTTCGGATGAGACAGGAACCGATATCAGCGAAGCGGCTTCCGAAGCTGAAACAAGCCCCGATACATCTCCTACAGCAAGTATTGAGTCTGAAATCGCAGTTGATGACGACGGCTTTGACACAGTAACCATTGTTCTTATTGTTGCGGCTGTTATTGCTGTAATAGTAGTTGCGGGAGTTATTATAACAAAGAAGAAAAAGTAAAATATAAATTTCAACAGCATAAAAAGAAGCCTTTGATTTTAAGGCTTCTTTTCTGATTTTGCTACCTTTATAATCACCTCAAGGTAATCATCGTATTCAACCTTTTCACTTTTTGCTTTTATTCCTGCGTCCTCGAGCAGAGAGACAGCCCGGTCAATTGTGTTGAAGAAAAAGCGCATATCCTTTATAACACCGATTCGTGTGATTTTACTCTGTGTTTTTTCCTTTGCAAAATCACCCTTAAGAAAATCGTCAATGAGCTTTTCGGTATCTGTTGCCGAAAGGCTTCTTTCTATTATCCGCTTAACAAGCGCAAGTCTTGAGCGTTCGTTATCGATACGAACCAGCGCTCTTGCGTGCCGTTCGCTTAACGACGCATTAATGATTAACGACCTTTCTTCGGAAGTTAATTTTAAGAGCCGCAGTTTGTTGGAGATGCTTGATTGGCTAACCGCTAACCGTCGTGCTAAATCATTCTGTGTCATTTCGGTCATTAACAGCAGATTCTGCAGAGCGGTTGCCTCCTCAAAAATGCCAAGCTCCTTGCGTTGTATATTCTCAACAAGCGCAAGCATTGCAGAGCCCGATTTATCGGTTTCGAAAACCATACAGGGGATTCTCTTCATTCCCAACCGACGGGCGGCACGCCATCTGCGTTCACCGGCAATCAGCTCATATGTAGCGGTATATAGCTTCTCGTTGTTGAGATGCAGACAGGGTTGATCCTCCCGAGCCTTTACCACAATAGGCTGAATGATACCGAACTGCTTTATGCTCTCGGCAAGGAAGGTAATATCCTCCTCATCAAAGCACTTTCTCGGCTGTAAAGGATTAGGCGCAATATCCGTAACCTCAAGCATCATGATCTTATCCTTGCGTTTATACTCTCCGCAAGCCGTTTTTTTGTCGCCGAAGGTTAAATTCATGCCGTCCGCTCCTCTCAAAAAAATAAGATATGGCTGCTTTTACACTACCATATCAAAACTGTCTTATTTTGTTGTAAAGGGAACTCTTAAAAAAACTTTTTAACCTTTATTGCATCGAGTCCGTCGATGACGGCTGCTTCACCCAGAGCGAAAAAACCCTCACTGCCGTAAATCCTATATAAAACGCCCTCTATTATATCACTTCTGCCGAGCTTGTGAACGAAAACAGGTGCGCCGTTTTTAAATAACCGTTCAAAGAATGGTGGCAGAGTAACTATCTCCATATCCGAGAAAATGCTCTCGGCGGGCATTATAAGCCCGTGAATATCCTCGGTTGACATATTTAAAAGAGTATCGAGAGGAATAGAAGCGGCGGCGGTAAAATTACCGACCTTAGTACGGCGAAGTGAGCTCATTACCGCACCGCAGCCCAAGCACTTTCCGATATCGGCGCAGAGAGTGCGGATATATGTCCCCTTTGAGCAGGCGACTTCCAAAAACAGCTCCGTGCCGTCCTGAATCGCATTTATCGAATAAATCTCTATTTCTCTCGGACTGCGTTCTATGGTAACACCCTTTCGGGCTAAATCTACTAATTTTCTGCCGTCTTTTTTTATTGCGGAATACATAGGAGGTATTTGTTGAACCTTACCTACAAAACTCTCGGCTGCCCTTTTAAAATCATCAAAGGAGGGGAGCGTACCGTTATATGCGGCAATCACCTTTCCCGTAATATCCTCGCTGTCGGTCTCGATTCCCAAGCGTATTCCCGCAAGGTAACCCTTGTTATGTCCGGTAAGCCAATCGCTAACCTTTACGGCTGTTCCGACCATAATCGGAAGAACACCCGTTGCCAACGGGTCCAATGTTCCGCTGTGCCCTGCTTTTTTAACCCCGAGAAGACGGCGTACCCTTGATACTGCGGTGTGAGAGGTAATACCCTCGGGCTTGTCTATGTTAAGAATACCGTTAAATTCCATGCTTTACAGCTTTCCCTCTAATGCTTCTACAATAATGCGTTTTACCTCGTCCACATCCCCTTCAAAGCTGCAGCCTGCCGCATGGTGATGACCGCCGCCGCCGAAAAGCTCGGAGGCAAATGCCGCAACATTGAAGTAATCGTTTGAGCGGAGCGAGACCTTTACCTTATCACCCTTGGGACGAATAATGGCAGAGACCTCAACCCCCGAGATTTGTCTGGGAATCTGGTTTATACTGTCGATATCGCTCTCCTCGGCGTTTACAGTTGAAAGATCGTCTTTTTTAAATGCGATAATCGCAAGCCTGCCTCCTAAAAAAAGCTCGATCGAGTTGTATGCAAATCGCTCAAGCGCAATCTGAGACGGGGTTTTTGTTTCAAACAGCAATCGGTTTATTTTTGCAAAATCTATACCGGTTTCCATTAAAACAGCTGCATACCGCATGGTTTCCCCCCGTGTGCTGGAGAAGCGGAAGCCGCCGCTGTCCGAGGACATTGCGCCGTACAGAGAGGTTGCTATTGATTTTGTCATTTTAACTCCCATTTCGATAAGAAGCTCAAAAATAATCTCTCCGCAGGAGGAATAATCAATATGCAGCAGACGACGCTCACAGGGGATACTGTTTACCATATGATGGTCTATGGAAAGGTCAAAAACGCGTTCTACCGTATATTTACCCGCCAATCCGCCCAGCATTGAAGCGGAAGCGGTATCTACGCTTATATAGGTCTCTGTTCCGGCAGGCTCTGTTTCGACAAAACAGCACTCGGCATCAAGAAAAGCGAGCTTTTTCGGTATTGCTTCATCGCATATGGCATCCGCTTTTTTTCCGAGACTTCGCAAACCCTTAACAAGAGCCGCCGCAGAGCCGATCGTATCCGCATCGGGGCTTGCGTGTGAAACTATAAGGAAATTATTCCTTTTTTTAAAGAAGGCAGCCGCCTTTTTCATTGTTAAATCCAACACTTATTCCCCTTCGGTATTATTATCCTTATCCAAGCTCTCGACATCAATATCCTTTAAAATTTGCAGAATATTTGTTGCCCGCTCCGCGGAGTTGTCACGCATGAACTCAAGCTTTGGCGTAACACGAAGGTTCAGACGCTCCGCAAGCTCTTTTCTTATATATCCGTTGGCGGACACAAGGCCTTTTTCCACATCCCGTTCGGGACCTATAATACTGTAAAAAATCCTTGCAAGCGAAAGGTCCCTTGTTACCGAAACCTGAACTATGCTGATAAAACTGCCGCTCACCCTCGGGTCCTTAACCGAACGAAGAATCTCGGTAAGCTCCTTTGTAACCTGATCGTTGATTTTATCCTGACGAAATCCTGCCATTATCTTTTTATCTCCTCCATGATGAATGCTTCCAATACATCACCAAGCTTTATGTCATTAAACTTTTCAAGCCCTATACCGCACTCAAACGACTGCAATACCTCCTTGACATCGTCCTTAAAGCGTTTTAATGAATCTATCTTATCCTCAAATATAACAACGCTGTCACGCACAACACGGATATTTGCGTTACGGGTTACCTTGCCGTCTGTAATATAACAGCCTGCGATGGTTCCGACATTCGGCACATGAATGGTCTGACGCACCTCTGCACGGCCGAGAATGACCTCCTTGAATTTGGGAGCGAGCATACCCTTCATTGCGGACTCAATCTCCTCGATACATTCGTAAATAATACGATAGGTGCGTATGTCTACCTTATCCCGCTCGGCAAGGTCCATAGCTATTTTATCCGGACGGATATTAAAGCCCACTATAATAGCGTTGGAAGCCGATGCCAACATAACATCGCTCTCGGTAATCGCACCTACTCCGGCATGGATTACACCGACCTTGACCTCCTCGTTAGAGAGCTTAATAAGGCTCTGTTTTACAGCTTCTGCGGAGCCGTGTACATCCGCTTTTATAATAATATTTAGTGTTTTTGTACCCGCACCAATCTGCTCAAACAGGTCCTCAAGGTTAACCCTGTTATCGGAGCTGAACTGCTCCTGCTTCTCACGGTGCTTTCTCTGGTCAACAAGCTCCTTTGCCATTCGCTCGTCGGCAACCGCATTGAAGATGTCACCAGCACCGGGAACCTCGGAAAGTCCCATTATCTCGACAGGGATGGAGGGACCCACCTCATCTATTTTCTCGCCCTTGTCGTTGGTCATAACCCTGACACGACCCGCCGTTGTTCCGGCGATAACATAATCGCCGTTCTTCAAGGTGCCGTTTTGGACAAGCACGGTTGCGACCGCACCCTTACCCTTATCCAGCTTTGCCTCTATAACAACGCCCTTTGCGGCTCTGTTTGGGTTTGCCTTTAAATCAAGCATTTCTGCGGAGAGCAAAATCATATCGAGCAGCTGGTCGATACCCGTCCTTTTAAGAGCGGAAACGGGAACACATATGGTGTCTCCGCCCCATTCCTCCGGAACAAGATCGTATTGTGTAAGCTCCTGCTTTACTCGCTCGGGGTCCGCACCCGGTCTGTCCATTTTATTTATTGCGACAATTAATGTAACACCCGCAGCCTTGGCGTGGTTGATCGCCTCTACGGTTTGCGGCATTATTCCGTCATCGGCGGCGACGACAAGCACCGCAATATCGGTGATATTAGCGCCTCTGGCACGCATCGAGGTAAACGCCGCGTGTCCCGGTGTATCCAAAAAGGTAATCTCCTTGCCGCCTGCATTAACTCTGTATGCACCGATATGCTGCGTGATTCCGCCGGCCTCGCCCTCGGTTACATTTGCGTTGCGTATCGAATCCAGCAACGAGGTCTTTCCGTGGTCTACATGACCCATTACGACAACAACGGGCGCACGGGTTAAGAGATCGTCGCTCTTGTCCTCGCTCTCGTCAAACAGCTTATCCTCGATAGTAACAATTATTTCCTTGGAGACCTTTATGCCGAACTCATCGGCAACGAGAAAAGCCGAATCATAATCTATGGTCTGATTAACCGTAACCATCATGCCCATGCCGATTAGTTTTTTAATTACCTCGCCTGCCTGCGTCTTCATTCGTGAGGCAAGCTCGCCGACTGTAATCTCATCGGGAACTAAGATGTGGAGCTGTACGGGCTTCGGTTTAAAAACAGGCTTTTGTTTTCCGAACCGATCACGCTGCCCCTTATTGCGGTCGTTTCCGTAGTCACGGGTGTTTTTCTTTTTTATCTTTTGCTTGACCGTCTGAGCCGATTCCGGAACAACGGTATCAAACTTCTCTAATTTGCTGTCATACTTCGCAAGATCGACACCGGCGCTTCCTCTCGTGTCAACGACACGCACCTCGCCCCTCGCACGCTGCTTTTGGGGCTGCTGTTGCTTCTGCTTCATTTGCGTGGCGGGAGCGGCGGCGATTCCGCTCTTTTTTCTCGATTCCTCCGCCGCAGCCTTTTTCTTTTCCTGCTCGGCGGCTTTTTTAGCCGCCTTTTTTTCTTCATATATGTTGAAGAAAGCGGTTATATCAACCTGGTTGTTTTGAGTAACAACCTCAAAAACCGTGCTCAGCTCATCCTCCTCGAGCGAAGTCATATGACTTCTGCCGGGGCGGCCGCTATCGGTCAGGATATCGATAATATCCTTGCTCTTTATATTCAGATCCTTTGCAAGAGCGTTTATTCGGTATTTCTCCATAATTTATGCCTCCGTGAAATTTTTATGTTCGGGGTTTGCTCCGACAGGGCTGTTTTGCTTTATCCCCGGCGGATTTTCTGAGAGTTGTTTTAAAACAGCGATGATAAAATTTTCATCGGTGAACGCGACTGAGGAGGTACTCTTCTTTCCGAGTGCATGCCCAAGCTCATTCATTGAAACGGGAAGGCGCATGGTTTTTATACTGCGAAAGCCCGCTTTATCGGAAAGCACCTTATCGGTGTTGTCCGAAATGTCGTTTGCCATTAAAACGAGCTTTGCTTTTCCGCCTTTTATTGCAACGAGAACATTATTTGTTCCCACAGCAACAGCACCCGCTCTATACGCAAGACCGATGATGCCTAAGAGCTTTTTCATTTACACATACGCACCTCCCTCTACAATATGTCTACTTGCCAAACGGTTAATTCATTCCGCTCATGAGCTGTTCCCTGAGCTGGTCATAAACCTCGTTTGCGATTTTTGTTTCAAACGCTCTTTCTATACGGTGTCCCTTTTTTGCCGCATCAAAGCATTTTACATCCTTGCAGATATAAGCTCCTCTGCCCGCCTTTTTACCCGTGGGGTCAATAAAAACGATGCTGTCCTTAGTTCGTACTATGCGTAGAAGACTTATTTTTTCCTTCATCTCTCCGCAGCCAATACATTTTCTTGCGGGGCGTTTTTTTTCAATCACCATAATCACCTTCAAAAAGCTGTTTATGCTTGCTGTTCAAGCGTTTTCTGGCTCTTTATATCTATTTTAAATCCCGTAAGCTTTGCCGCAAGTCTTGCATTTTGTCCCTCTTTACCGATAGCGAGGGAGAGCTGATCATCCGCAACTATAACCCTGAAAGCTCTGTCCGAGTCGGGCAGCTTCATAACCGATTCGACGGTTGCGGGAGCGAGTGCCGCGCTGATGAATTCCTCGCTTACCTCACTGTACGATATTATATCTAATTTTTCGCCGCAGAGCTCCGCTGTTATATTATTCTTTCTTGAACCCTTTGCGCCTATGCAGGCACCGATAGGATCAACATTCGGGTCGTTTGATAAAACGGCGATTTTGGTTCTGCTGCCTGCCTCACGGGCAATGGACTTGATTTCCACGATACCTTCCTTAATTTCGGGAACCTCAAGCTCAAAGAGCCTGCGGACAAGACCGGGATGCACTCTTGAGAGCACGACACTCGGTCCTCTTGCGTCTTTTTTTATTTCTGTTATAAATACCTTTATTCGGTCGCCGACCTGCGAGCTCTCGCTCTCTATCTGCTCGTGGCGGAATAGCACCATCTCGTTTTTACCGATTTCAAGCGTTGCGTTACCCGTTGTCGGATCAACACGAACAACGACAGCGGTAACAATTTCCTCTTTCTTTTCTTCATATTCCTTAATCATTATACCTCTCTCCGCCTCGCGGATACCCTGTATAATAACCTGTTTTGCCGCCTGTGCGGCTATTCTGCCGAAGTTCTTTGTCTTTACCTCTAACTCGTATATATCGCCGATATTGTATCTTTTTGATTTAAGCTGTGCTTCCTCAAGCGAGATCTCGGTTTTTTCGTTCAAGACCTCCTCAACAACGGTAAGCTGTCTGTATAATTTTACATCCTTCTTAACCGGATCCAGCTTTACACGGGCGTTATCCTTACCGCCGCTATCCTTTTTATATGCCGACAATAGCGCAGCCTCAACCCGTTCTATCATATATTCCTTTGGAATACCTTTATCCTTCTCGAGCATATCGAGTGCGTCGAAGAACTCCTTGTTCATTTTTATTAACCAATCCTTTCAGTATTGTAAAACATATATTTATCCGTAAGGTTTATTCAAAGTGAAAAATGCGCCGTCATTTTGGCTACAAGCTTTTTCGGCAGAACCGTTTCGCTCTCGGTACCGCTTTGCCTCATCGTAATTGTATCGGAGTCAACAACGGCAATAATGCCAGAATACTCCTTTTTACCTTCAAAAGCGGAGAAAAGCTTAAAGGTTACGGGCAACGAAGCCTTTATCGCATATTCAATATGCTCTGCGGTACGCAGCTCCCTGTCAACCCCTGCGCTTGAGACCATAAGATAGTAGCCTTCCTCTATCGGGTTAAGCTCGTCAATGAGCGGCTCAATCAGCTTTGTGGTTTTACTGCAATCCTCAATCGACACGCCGCCCTCTTTATCGAGCGCAACCTCAAGAGTCAGCTCGGCACCCTCTTTATAAAGGGTAACATCCCATATGTCGAGCCCTAAGTCATTAATGGGTTTTTCCACAATCGAGCGGACAAGCGAAGCGATATTTAACTTTTTTGACATTAAAACCCCGATCCTTTTTTTGTTATTTTATTAGGACGCTTAAAAACTTAAGAGTGGGAAAAAACCCACTCTTAAACTCTCTATCATCTTAACTTTAATACAGTATAGCATATTATTGTGGGAAATGCAATAGATTTTTGATTAATAAACTATTTTATCCTTCAATAATTCCGCTTTTTTGCACTTTGTCCCAATCAACAAACAGATTAAGCTGTTTTTTCGGCATTACGCCTCTGCTGCGAACATTCAGAGTTCGCTCCGATATGTAGTCGCTTTCAATCAGTTTTTTGAGCGAAGCGGTAATCTGTTGTTTTGTTGCGCCCCTGCTCTTTTTCATAACATTTGTAATCGCATCATTAAAGTTTGGGCTGGGACTCTCTTTTAGATATTCGAAAATAAGACGATAAAAGCTGCCGTGAATATCCTGCTCGGTGGGAAGCGTTACGGAATAGCTCGCAGTCTCTTGCAGGCTCTTGGAGAAGGAATCTCTTATACCGTATATAACAACTTCCTTATGATAAAAGTTCTTTAAGAATGAGGTCACGGAACTAAAATGACCGTCGCCCGAAAACAGAATAAACACCTTGATGTCGTCAGAGGACAACGCTTTTTGATAGATGTTGTCAAGCAGAATAAAATCGGTAAAATCCTTTTTTACGCCGTAAGGATTTCTGGTGTCGATAATTTTGTTTGAGTACAGACGGATACGGCGTATCTCGTCAGACAAACTCTTGTGTGAGAAATCGGCAAAGAAGGATACTTCAATCAGATTGAATTTAGTGTTTAGCTCCTCAAACCAGCCCTTAATATTGGGCTGCAGCCCGAAGTTGTTTTTCAGTGAAATATACCAATGCTCGTAATCCACAAAGGCAACCGCTTTGGGTAGTGAGCCTGATGTATTTACATATTGCTCCTTTACCGGCTCTTTTTTAAAAAAGCCTATAATATATCTTTACCTCCCTTCGTTATTTTATATTATAATTATAAACTTTTTTTATTCAAAGTCAAGTATTGCTTTCAGCCGTTAGTAATTCTGCTTTGTGAGATACTCCTTCAATTTCTCGATTATCCGTTTTTCCAGCCGTGATATGTAGCTCTGAGATATTCCTAATAAGTCGGCAACCTCTTTTTGGGTTTTTTCCTTGCGTGTTTTACCGTCTGCGTTTATTCCAAAACGCATCTGGATAATCTGCCTGTCCCTTTCCGACAGGGAGTTGAGCGCCTTCATTATTATTTTTTTATCCTCGTTTTCCTCAATGCTCTTATACACATAGTCGCTCTCCGTTCCAAGTAAATCGGACAGGAGCAGTTCGTTACCGTCGTAATCTATATTAAGCGGTTCGTCAAGGGACAGTTCCACCTTGAGGTAGGTGTTTTTTCGTATATACATGAGGATTTCGTTCTCGATACAGCGGGAGGCATAAGTGGCCAATTTTATTTGCTTTTCCGCACGGAAGGTGTTTATCGCCTTCATAAGCCCTATCGTTCCTATTGAGATTAGGTCCTCGATACCCACACAGGTGTTCTCAAACTTTTTGGCGATATAAACGACCAGACGCAGGTTATGCTCAACAAGTATTTTTTTCGCCTCTGTATCGGTTCCCAGCCTGTTTATAAGGTCGGCCTCCTCATCCTTGGAGAGCGGAGGGGGAAGTGTCTGAGGACCGTTTATGTAAAACAGCTCATCCTCGTTTATGCCCAGCACTTCCTTCAACCATAATATAACAAGGTTGTATTTTGTAATCAGCTTCATTTTTATGACCATTCCTTTCTTAGGTATCCGCTCCAAAATCCAAAACCACTCTAAACTGTCAGTGAATAAGGCAGCAACCCGTCATAGGTAGCAAAGCCCGGTGTTTTTGTATCTATTGCAACTGCGGCTTCCACCACCCTTTCTTTTTGAAAAAAGGGGCGCAGCACTACTTTCTTAGGGATAAAACCGAACAATAGGCCGTTACCGGCACCGGTTTTTATGGGTATCAATCGCAACGGTATGGGGCTGCTCTCGATAGCGGGGTTGTCAAGCGGCGGGGGCATTATCACGGAGCTGATAATTATTACAGGCAGCGATGTAAAGGGTTCGGTCGCCATATTTCCGCTGTCCACCAACAGATTTACTTTTACCGGTTCTCCGTTTATATAGATATCGGCTCGCATTGATTTTATTACGGCTCTTTTTTTACAGAGCAGAGAGTAGCTTATTGCGATCAGTGTTGACAAAACCGAAATTATAAGCAGACCTGCGGCGCCAATCTCGGTATAAACACCGTCCGCAAACCTGCCGGAGATTCCGTATACGGCGTTGAGCAGCCCTCCCAATAAGGCGGAAGTGAAAATAAAAACAGCAACCGTTTTCAAGGTGTCCTTGAGCGAATTGACCTTAAAGGCTATGAGGCATATCAGGCAGGCCGCAGCCAAATGCAACGGAAGTAAAAAGTACCACGCAAGCGGGTATAAAGCATAATTGACGAGCGTATAAGCGGCGCCGAACAACGAAGCGGCGAGTATTCTAAAGGCGCGGAAGCTCTTGGACAGCAGCCGTCCGCTTATAAAAAGACACAAAAAATCCAGCACGAAGTTTATAAGCAGAAGAATATCCGCATATATTATAAACACCTCTTGATCCATGCAAATCACTCCTCTGTTTTAATTATAAATAGACCGTGATAAAATTTATGTCGTATAAATGACGAGAGAAAAATCTTTTTTAAGGAGCTCTTTTATGAAAAAGCCATTACTCATATTTAGACAGCAAAAGAGCATTGCGGTAATAATTCTTTCCGCTTTGTTATTACTTACAGGAGTGGTAATAATCCTTGATAGTAAGGACGACGACGGCTCAAGGCCCGTTTTTGCCGAACAGGGAGAGGCACCAAAGGCAAACGATACCATTGCCGATTTACTCGGCAGGATTATGGAGGGATAATTATTTATATAGTCCTTCCCCGTCAGCATTTGCGAATCAGTGTTTTTCTACCTCTTTCACTGGGCTTAATCGCCATGCTTGAAGGGGGCTTAACCTTTTGCATAATGTTTTTGGCGGCATTGATTCACGAAACGGGACATTATTTCTTTATCAGATTGTTCGGAGCAAGAATAACGAGGATTGACATTGAGGTTCTCGGTGCGATGATAGTTTATGCGGACGGAGACACGGGGCTTAATGCGGATATAGCGATTGCGATGGGGGGCATACTTTTCAATATTCTCGCAGCGCTAATAGGCATAATGTTTTTTATGTTTTATTACGATATATACCTGTTTATCTTTATTGCGGCAAACCTTGCACTCGCTTTTGTTAATCTATTGCCGGTGGCAAGCCTTGACGGGGGCAGAGCGTTGACGGCTGTACTGTTTAAAAAATGCGATATTGATAAGGCTGAGCGAATAGCAAGAAGGGTGTCGTTTACCGGGAAAATGCTTTTACTGCTTTTTTCGGGTTTTTTGGTTATCCTGTCGGGCTTTAATACGGCGATGATTGTTTTATTTTTACTAAATATTATACAAATAAACAATTGAAATACACAAAAAGTTATGATACAATGACAAAATCACAGGTTTATATTAAGGAGTTTATCATAATGAGGACAAAAAAACATCTACTTATCCTGTTTACCGTATTCCTGTCGTTTATTATCCTTTTAGCGGCTTGCAATACGAGAGATGACGAGAGTTCAAAAACGGATACAAGCTCGGTCAGCACATCTTCGGTTGCCGAGAGTAAAGCCGACGAGAGCACGGTTTCCGAACCGACGGATGAATCGGGCGATGAGAGCAGTCAGGATGAGGTGAGCCTTGATCCGATAACAAACGACCCGACCGAATACCTGAACATTTTAGCAAGCACACTTACCGACAAAAACTGCTTTGTTGTTGTGGGCAACTGTGAGGAGGGCGCTGTTATTACGGCAACCACTGCCGGCAAGCAGAGCGTTACCGCAGTTTCAGACAGCGGTTTTTACTCGGTGCGTCTTAAAAAAGAGGATGTAAAGACCAGAGTTAAAATTGTTGCCAAGGGCAGCATAACCGAGCAGTTTGTTGCGGATGTGGAGCCGGTGGTTCCCACCTCGGAGATGTGGCCTATCATCGGGGGCAACGGTTACCAGTTTTTCTTCCAGAGCATGATGCCTGATTTTACACAGGAAACAAGGTTGTCAAACAGCGAGGTTAATGCGCTTACAGAAAAGATACAGAGCAGAATAAGCACCTTGAAAGAGAGCTTACCGAACACAGAAATTATATATATGATAGTTCCTTCCAAAGCAAGCATATATCCCGAGCGTGTGCCGGACGGTTATGTCAAGGGTACCGGAAAGAGCAGACTTGAGCAGGTAAACGAAGCGCTTGCAGCCGGCGGCGCAACCGTTATAGACCTTCTTGACATATACCAGGAGCATAAAGACGATAAATATAAAATCTATTGGGGTACGGACAGCCATTGGACAGACTACGGTGCATTTATCGCTTATACAGAGCTTTTTAATTATATAAGCGAGAGGTTCCCCTCCGCAGCTCCCCGTAAGGAGATAGAATTTAATTTTAAGGGTGATTATTACAACGGCGGCGATATGGTCTATTATATGATGATGAATCAGAATATAGTAAGAGAGTATAATTACTACCGTGAACCAAAGTTTGCGTTAAACAGCGATATTGCCTCTGTACCGAGATACCGTGCGGCGAATTATCTTATGTATAGCGAGGCTACCGTTCAGGAACGTGTATTCAATACCAACCGTTCAAAATTACCCGACCTTTATATAATGAGGGATTCCTTCGGCGCTCATATATACGATATTTTTGCCGACCGCGGAAACACAACCGTTTATAAAGGAATGTGGAATTTTACATATAACCTTAACGAGATAAAGAGCTACCAGCCTGACTATATTATCTATGTTATGACCGAATGGAACATAAAAAATGTTTTGCAGGGTTGATTATTTACACGGCTTTTTACATTAATAAATAATCACATTAATATGCAAAAAAACGCTCCCGCTGGATATACTATAAGCTTAGTATTTATCGGAGGGTAGCGAAATGTTAAGTTTTTTTATAGGAATGATGGTCGGCGGCTTGTTGGGCATTGCTTTTATGTGCATGTTCAGGATAAATAACTGATATACACAATTATAGGGATGTTTGTTCAAAATATTGCAAAGAAGTCGTTTTTTCAGCGGATTCCGATAAGCTAAACAAACGGCTTTTTTGTCGGATATGCACAATAATATCCCGTCTTTTTGTGCAAAGCCCAAAATACACATTTTTCGCTTGATTATTTTACCGAATGGTGCTATAATGAATATTAATAAAAAAATCTTGTAGCCACGCCTTTGTAGGAGGAAAATTTATGAAAAAATTAATTATACTGCTCTTATGTCTGACACTGCTTGCGAGTGTTTTCGCAGGGTGTACCTCGCTAAAAGGCGATGAGAAGGGTGCGGTTATATCGGTATATTTAGCATCATATCCGCAGACATTGGATCCTGCGCTGGTTCAGTTAAACTCTGATGTAACACAGGTTTTGGGCTTGATTTTCCAAAGCCTAACAACAATCGACTCCAAGGGTAGAGTTGTCGGCGCATTGGCGGAGAGCTGGTATTCGTATTACGATAAAATAGATGATGAATATAAGATGTACTTCAAGCTTAAGTCGACCTCGTGGAACGACAAACGACCTGTTTCAGCTGACGATGTCGTTTATGCGTGGACCCGTATTCTCGATCCCGGTACAGAGAGCCCATATGCCGCTATGCTTTATCCGATAAAAAACGCTAAGGAAGTTAAATCGGGCGTTATGACCGTGTTTGACCTCGGGCTTGCCGCAGTAAATTCGGATCTTTTAGAGATAACCTTTGAAGAGGATTATGATATAGAGCTGTTTGCGGAGATTGTATCAAGCATACATCTTTGCCCGATTCGTGAGGATGTGGTCTCGAGAGCTTTGGGAGAGAAGAACCCCAAGGATCAGGATTGGGCGGCTTCCGCAGCATCGATAATAAGCAACGGACCATATGCAATAAGGGGTATGGAGGAAGGTGTTAAGCTTGTTCTCGAGCGTAATGCTTACTTTATGCGTGAGGAAGATGATTATCTTGACAAATATGTTCTTCCGTATCGTATAGTCTGTCTTTATCAGGAGGATGAGGTCGGTACAAGCGGAGCACTTGACACAATCAGAAGCCAGATAGAATTTCAGACAAAGCGTTTTGAAGACGGAGACATTTTTTATCTGTCCGGCTTTGATAAGGATACATTTGCACAGT
The DNA here is from genome assembly GCA_002841455.1 of Firmicutes bacterium HGW-Firmicutes-21. Lineage (GTDB taxonomy): Bacteria > Bacillota > Clostridia > Oscillospirales > CAG-382 > UBA1049. The sequence continues at coordinate 15,033 of PGZT01000027.1, forward strand.
ATTCCAAGGATATGGTAACAAAAAATACGCTTAACTCGTATGTATACTATTACAATACCGAGAGCGAGGCGCTCACCGATGCGAGGGTAAGACAGGCGTTGTCTGTAGCTCTCGACCGTAATAAGATTGTCAGCGAAATAACCGGAACCGGAGAGATTGCCGCAACGGGATATATTCCGAAGGGAGTATATTATTCAAGCAATAAGGAAGATTTCAGAGCCAAGGCGGGCGACCTAAACAGCACTTCCGCCGATGTTGAAAAGGCAAAACAGCTACTGACACAGGCAGGGGTTAAAAAGGGCGAATCCTTCACTCTGACATATCTCATCCCAGAGAGCAAAGAACTTATAAAAGCATACAGTAAACGGGTTAATTACACCAATGTTTATGAGGATATAGCAAAATATGCAAAGGGCGTATGGGAAGGTCTTGGATTCAAGGTTGAATTAGTGGGACTTAACCCCGTAGAATATACAGAGGCTCTTTATAACAGAACATACGATGTTTTGGGTATAAATAATATAATGAACTCCACCGATGCATTTACCTATCTCGCCCCGTTCTCAAAGTATTACAGCGGTTGCAAAATATCAATCAATTTTGAGGAGGATGCTTATACTCTGCATTATACAAACCTTGACAGCAAGGAATACGAAGGCGTTATAGATTCGATTGTGTTTGTCAGCAACAGAACCGAAAGAGCGGAATTATTGCGTAACGCAGAGATAAAGTTTACCGAACTCAGCCCCGCCACCGCATTGTTCTATTATACCAACAGCTATGTAACCGCAAAAGGACTCAGTAAGGTAGAGGACAGCTTTTTCGGCTACAGGATTTTAGATGGTCTGAAGCTTAAGAACTACAGAGACATTAACTCCCGTGAAGATGCGGCAAGCACAGCCGCCGGCAAGTAACAAGTAAAAGGTAATAATCAGGAGCTGCTGCAGGTTGATTTTTCAATTTGCAACAGCTCTTTAGATTTATTGGGGTTAGACTATACAATATAGACAAAAACCATCATTATACAGCTTGATGTGTATAAATAACGGAGAAATGTAATTTAAATTGTATAAACACTTGACATATACATAAAAGTGTGTATAATTATACTATAAACCACACAAGGGGGAAATATTGATGACTAATGTATACATTGACGGCTCGGTCGGTACTACCGGACTGCGTATTTTTGACAGACTATCGGGCAGAAACGATATAAGCCTGATGACTCTCTCTGAGGACAGACGCAAGGACAGAGCCGCAAGGGAAGAAATGATTAACTCATCCGATATTACCTTTTTATGCCTGCCGGACGACGCCGCTGTCGAAGCGGTTTCGCTCTGTAAAAATAAAGAAACAAGGATTATAGATGCGTCCACGGCACACAGAACTAATGCCGATTGGAGCTACGGCTTACCCGAGCTGTCCTCGTCTCACAGGGATGCGATAAAAAGCAGTAGGCGAATTGCTATTCCGGGTTGTCATGCGAGCGGCTTCTGCGCCGTTGTTTACCCGTTGGTAATAAGCGGTATCCTGCCTAAGGATTATCCGATAGCAGCCCATTCGGTAACAGGCTACAGCGGCGGCGGAAAGAGTATGATTGCCGACTATACAGCCGAGAACAGAGCGGATAGCCTATCCTCACCCGGTCAATATGCGCTGGGCGGCACTCACAAGCACCTTAAAGAGATGACAGCGGTATGTTCATTGGCACAGAAGCCGCTTTTTAACCCCATTGTTGCCGATTTTTACAGCGGAATGGTTGTTAGCGTGCCTATTTATACTTCTTATCTAAACGGTATAAAGGACACAAAGGCACTGCATTCGTTTTTTACCGATTATTATAAGGATGAGAAGCTGATTAGCATACTCCCGTATAACGAAAAAGGGACAGAGAACGGCTTCCTGTACGCAAACGAATTGTCGGGCAGGGATAATATGCAGATTTTAATCAGCGGTAATGATGAGCGAGTTCTGCTCGCGGCTCGTTTTTGCAACCTCGGAAAAGGCGCTTCGGGAGCGGCTGTACAATGCATGAACATTATGCTCGGATTGGACGAAACAACGGGCTTGGTTGTATAAATTATATTGAAGGAATGGTTATATATGAAATTTTTAGAAGGCGGAGTATGCGCTCCAAAAGGCTTTTTGGCAAGCGGTATACATTGCGGTATACGCAGGAATAAACAAAAAAAGGACCTATCACTCATTTACAGCGAGAAAAAGGCGGTTGCGGCTGCGGTTTATACTCGGAATTTGGTCAAGGGCGCACCGATATTCGTAACACAAAAGAACCTCGAAGCACCGTATGCAAGCGCAATTATCTGCAACAGCGGTAATGCAAACACCTGCAACGCAAACGGCAGGGAGATAGCAGAGCGGATGTGTGCGCTCACCGCGGAGGAGCTGGGCATATTACCGTCGGATATCATTATAGCATCCACGGGCGTTATCGGTCAGCCGCTCGACATTAATCCGATTAAGGACGGACTTCCTGCCGTTGTCGGCGGGCTTTCCGAGAACGGAAGTGATTCTGCCGCCGAGGGTATTATGACGACGGACACGGTAAAAAAAGAGGTTGCCGTCAGCTTTTCTGCGGGCGGCAAGCTATGCACCGTCGGCGGTATCGCAAAGGGTTCGGGCATGATACATCCGAACATGGCGACAATGCTTGTGTTCCTGACCACAGATATTGCAATCAGTCCGGCATTGTTGCAAAAGGCGCTTAGCGAGGACACAGAGAACAGCTTTAATATGATAAGCATTGACGGGGACACCTCCACAAACGATATGGCATGCATACTTGCAAACGGTATGGCGGGGAACGAT
>PGZT01000080.1 GCA_002841455.1 Firmicutes bacterium HGW-Firmicutes-21
CACGAGATGGCTATGAAGCTTGCTGATATTGAGCAGGAATACAAGGAAACCGCCGATGACAAGGCGAAGAATATTATTTCGCTCGCAATTCAGCGTTGCGCAGCCGACAGCGTTGCCGAGGCAACCGTGTCTGTTGTCGACCTGCCCAATGATGAGATGAAGGGCAGAATTATCGGCAGAGAAGGACGCAACATAAGAGCGATAGAGACCTTAACCGGTGTTGACCTTATTATTGACGATACGCCAGAGGCGATTACAATATCCACCTTTGACCCCATAAGGCGAGAGGTTGCAAGGCTTGCGCTTGAGAAGCTTGTTTCGGACGGAAGAATTCATCCGTCGCGTATAGAGGAAATGGTTGAGAAGTCCCGCAAGGAAGTCGAGGTCATTATTAAAAAAGAGGGCGAGCAGGCTACCTTTGAGACCGGAATACACGGCATAAATCACGAGATAGTAAAGCTCTTGGGCAGGCTTAGATTCCGTACAAGTTACGGACAGAATGTTTTAAAGCATTCCATTGAGGTATCTCATATAGCGGGTATGATAGCGGCGGAGCTTGGTATCGACGCAACGCTTGCAAAGAGAGCGGGACTGCTGCATGATATCGGCAAGGCAATGACTCACGAGGTTGACGGCAGCCATGTTCAGATAGGCATAGACCTTGCGAAGAAATACAAGGAGAACCGCGAGGTAATTCATGCGATTGAGGCGCACCACGGTGATGTTGAGCCGACAACATTGGTTGCTATGATAGTTCAGGCGTCGGATGCGATTTCGGCCGCAAGACCGGGTGCAAGACGAGAGAATTTAGAGACCTATATTAAGCGCTTACAGAAACTGGAGGAGATTGCAAACTCCTTTGAGGGTATTGAAAAGTCGTTCGCTATTCAAGCGGGCAGAGAGATACGCATAATGGTCAAGCCCGAGGAGGTAAACGACGAACGCATGGCGTTTATCGCCCGTGACATAGCCAAAAAGATCGAATCCGATCTTGAGTATCCCGGACAAATAAAGATTCATGTAATCCGCGAGACAAGGCAATTTGAATACGCAAAATAAAGGCGGTTTTTTCGCAGCTTATTTTAGAAAGTGGTTTCCCCGATGAGAATTATCGCAATAGGCGATGTGGTTGGCAGCAACGGCACCGAATATGCTCTTAAGCTTATAAGGAAAATAAGGAATGCCGAGAAGGGTGACCTTGTAATAGTAAACGCAGAGAACGCCTCCCCCGGAAACGGGTTGGACACAAAGAGTGCGGAGGCGTTGTTAGGTTCGGGAGCGGATGTTATAACTGGCGGCAACCATACGCTGAGAAGGCACGAGGTGTTTGATTTTTTAGATGAGAACAGCAATACTGTTCGCCCTCTGAACCTTCCTCCGTCCGCACCCGGCAAGGGCTTTACGATTATAAGAGCGTGTGAGGGACTGCGTGTTATGGTTATGAATGTGCTCGGACAGGTGTTTATGGACCCGGCGGACAACCCCTTTACAGCCGCCGACAGACTGCTCGCCGAGCAGGAGGGGAACTACGACCTATGCATCTGCGATATTCACGCAGAAGCAACGAGTGAAAAGGCAGCCTTCGCCCGTTATTTTGACGGCAGGATACAGGTTATCTTCGGAACGCATACCCATGTTCAAACAGCCGATGAACGGATTCTTCCAAAGGGAAGCGGCTTTATAACAGACCTTGGAATGTGCGGTCCCGTCGAATCCATACTCGGAACTAAGCCGGAACCCGTTATTAAAAATTTCGTCACCAGAGTTCACGACCGTTTTGAAGCCGGCGAGGGCGAGATTAAGCTCTGCGGAGCGGTTTTTGAGATAGACACCGCAAAAAAGTGTGTAAAATCGGTTAAGCGAATTAAATATTGACGAAAATACTTTTTAAAGGAATGGTTATAAATATGAACTTTATGAACTTTTTACTTCAGGCAGGCGATGAGGGCGGAGCCGCTGCCGGCGGCTTCGGAGCTATTCTCTCTACGGCACTGCCGATATTGCTGTTAGTGGTGGTATTCTACTTTTTCCTGTACCGTCCGCAAAAGAAACAGGAGAAGGAAGTCAGAAATATGCGCGCCTCCATTGAGGTGGGCGATGTAATTACCACAGCCGGCGGAATTGTCGGGATTGTGGTAAAGATAAAGGATGATATGCTCCTCCTCGAGAGCGGAGCGGACAGAACAAAGTTCCAGATACAGAAATGGGCGGTTCATTCCGTGCTGTCAAAAGCGGGAGAGGAATCCGAATAAATACTGTAAACAGGGAACCTGTTTACAGTTTATGAAAAACCTAAAAGGTTTTTTTCTGATAGCTTTATAAAAGCAAAGATATTAAAACAGGTTATAAAAAAGCCCGAACGGGCTTTTTTGTTGGAAGCTCTGCAAAAGAATTTAATTAAATTGTTCTAATCAATAATTATAGTAATAAATATGCAGCCTTTGTAAAATATGAGGGTTGCATATTTGTCCCTTAACTATAATTATAAACATTAAATCTTTTAAATACATTATCGTAAGGAATGGTTATAAATATGAAAAAAGCAATCCTGAAAAAGTACGCCCGTCTTGCGGCACGAACAGGAGCCGCCGTTCAAAAAGGTCAGCCTGTGGTGGTTTATGCCGCCGTAGATCAAAGCGAGTTTGCTCTGCTTGTGGTAGAGGAAGCGTACAAGGCGGGTGCGAGCAAGGTTCGGCTGGAATGGACCTCTCAGCCGCTCACAAAGCTGCACTTCCGTCACCAGAGTCAAAAAAGTCTTTCGGTTGTATCGCCGTGGGTGGAGGAACGGGAAAAGGAGTTCTGCAGAGA
>PGZT01000081.1 GCA_002841455.1 Firmicutes bacterium HGW-Firmicutes-21
ACACCGATGCGGAAATAAACGAAATAACGCTTATCTCTAAGACGAAAGGACGGAATGCAAGATATGGATTATGATACGCTCATAAAAGAAACAAAAAAATCGCTTGAGAGCTATTCAAGCATAAACACACAGCTTGAGGAATTATACAGGCAGGCAAAGCAAAAAAACGCCGCAAGCTACGATTTGGCAAAGAAGGATTTAGACGAGCAGTACAACACGGACAGGAACTCCGCCGTTACCAAGGGAATGCTTGACGAGAAGGACCTTCATCAGTTCCTTGCGGCAAGAGGGTTGTCCTCCTCGGGCGAATCAGTACAGGCGAAAATTGATTCTGCTATCTCTGTTAACAACACGCTGAACGAGCTTGCGAAGCAGAACACAAGGTCGTTATCCTCGCTTGAGCAGGAGCGGTTGAATGCGGAGAGCAAGCTCGACACCGAGCTTGCGGAAAAAAAGACGGAGCTTGACAAGTGGCAGACAGAGCTTGCGACAAAGGTTGCGGAGCTAAAACAAAAATCCGCCGATTCAAAAACCGTTCCGGTCAGCAATGATAAAACCGACCCCACGGACACGGAGGAAAAGAGCTATACGCCCGCTATTTCGGCTAAGGAGCTTGCTAAAAACATATTATCTTCCTATTCTACAAGCGGCAAGATAAATACTGCGCTCCAGAAGAGCTACATAAGCATTTATCTCAATCAGCTTGTTAACACCGAGGGTGCGGATTCCGCTTATATAAAGGAGCTTCTTGTGAACCTTAAAGCCGCCGGCTACACCGAGGTTGATGTCAGTACCGCCGAGGCTGTAATATCAGTCAGCAAGGGTAAGGCATACTATAAAGAAGTGTATGAAAAGCTGTTTGAGTTTTATCACAAGGGTAACAACAGCATGGCTCAGGCAAAAAAGTTAGCCGAAAACAAGGCAAGAAAAATGATGCTCGATTATATTTACGAGCGCTGCTCGACGATAAAAGCGTTTGAAACCGCGTGTCGGCAGTTAGGAGTTACGGGAAATGAGCTTAACGAATATAATGCTCGCATAGAAAATATAATTAAAAGCGGCAAGGGCTCGCTTGTTCTCGGCTCCAAGTTAAGCTATTAGTCCCTAAAAAAGCACTTACGACCGATGACGAGGTGCTTTTATAACGAAATCATCGGCAGAAAGGAAATGATTATTATGGATTTCAACATGTATATGAGCAGTGAGCTGACTGTTTTAATACCCGTTTTATATGCAATCGGTGCTTTTATAAAGAAAAGCTCTATAAAGAATTGGAAGATACCCTTTATTCTCGGTGCGTTCGGTATTGGTCTGTCCTTGTTTTATCTTGTTTCAAAGAGCTACCCGTCGAGCATAGAAGAGGTTTTCGGTCTTATATTTGCGACAATAACACAGGGGATTCTAGCAGCGGCATCAAGCGTTTATGCAAATAACCTTTATAAGCAGTTTAAGGACAGGAAAGAAAGCGATGATAAGACACCTTAAAAGATATATTCAATATATTGCCGAATGTATCTGTAATTGCTTTGACGAGGCATAGATGGCAACAGAGATTATCTATAAACTGCTTATTATAAGCTTTTCCTCCGCCGGCATAGTCGGTACGCTCATAGCCGGTCTGTTAGGCATTGTATTCAGGCAAACAAAGACGGTTGCCGAAAAAAGACGCAAGGAACGAGTCCTGCTTGAGCTGCAAAGGCTGGAGGGCGAGGAAAAGCTCTCTCGTCTTATTCTGCTGCTTATAAAGTTCTCTAAGGGGTTGTGTGAGATGGACGAGCTTGACGACGCAGAAAAGGGTTATATTGTTTACCTCGAGAAAAACCGAGATAGAAAAAACGAGATACTGACAGAACATACCGTAAAATAAAAGAGCCGCTTCTTATTCCGAGCTGTACCGATTTTGTGTACGGCTCGCTTTTAAGAAGCGGTTATTTTTATTGAATTTTTATAAATGTTGTAATATAATAACTATTGTGATTTGAATCAGGGGCGACACCCATAACAAAAAACGGCGATTCTGTCCACAATCGAAGCAAGGGGGATGAAACCCATCGAAAAAAACATTATTGTTATCGATAAACAAGGAAACAGCTACGGAGCGACCTACCCAAAACGGGCTAAAGGTCTTGTTAAAAACGGCAGGGCGCGCTTTGTAAATGAAAAAACCATATGCCTTGCGTGTCCGCCAAATAAAATTTTGGAGGATAATAAAATGAATGATAACATAAACGAGAATATACCGGCTGATGAAACAGGCAATAAAACAATGGAAATGCGATATGTATTAGAGCAAATCGAGCGTGTTTTAAACAATACATCGCATATTACGGAAGCATTGAAGGAATTAACCCTAATACCTGATACCCAAGGAATAAGCGATATTTCGGGACAAGCAAAAGCATATTCAATAGCTGATATTGTTAGAACTCGAGAAACCACCAACCAGCAGCTGTTAAAGCTATATGAAAAAATGTATGACGATTTAAAGCCTAAAGAAATGTCGATAAAAGAAAAGGCTTTAGAAATTGTTAATAGGACACTTAACAATCCTACCTGTAGTGATACAGAAAAAGAAATGCTTTCTGATGTTTTAGCAACAATAAAGCATTTATGTAACTGGTAAAATAAAATGTACCAGAAATGGCAAATAGAAATGTACCACTAAACCAGACTACTGTTGTATAATAGCGTAATTAGTTAAAGCAACAGGAGGTCGGAAAGGTATGGTGGGAACGCCAATGTATGGTAAACTACTGTTGTATAATAGCGTAATTAGTTAAAGCAACAGGAGGTCGGAAAGGTATGGTGGGAACGCCAATGTATGGTAAGATACAAGGACTAAGAACAAAAGGATACAGCAAAAGGAGGACAGCGAGAGAGCTTAATATAGACAAACGAACGGTAGGAAAATACTGGGACATGAACGATGAGAGTTATGCTCGGTATTTGCTAGACAGTAAGGAACGCGCAAAAATACTGGATCCGTACAGAGATTTCATAGTAGCTGAATTGGAAAAACATCACGACATAAACAGCGCGATAATGGACTCACATTTACGGGAAAAATTCTCTGAGTTTTCGCCGTCATATCGGAGCGTTAGGCTCTATGTTGCAAACCTTCGCGAGGAGCTTGGATTCCCGAAGCAAACGAAGATACGTCAGTTCTGCGAAGTGGAAGAGCTCCCGATGGGATTTCAAGCACAAGTGGATATGGGACAGAAAACCATGACAGATATTTACGGAAAAAACGTGAAGATATACATATTTGCGATGGTTATGAGCTGCTCCAGAAAGAAGTTCGTATATTTTCAAGACAAGCCTTTTAACGCCGAGGATTTCATAAAGGCTCATGACTTGGCTTTCAGGTACTATGGTGGACGAACAACAGAGATAGTTTACGATCAAGACAGAGTTATGACTGTTTCGGAAAACGCTGGGGATTTGATTTTAACCGAAGCGTTTGAAAATTATTATCGATATGCGGGGTTTTCCGTCAGGCTGTGTCGCGGTTATGATCCGCAGAGCAAGGGTAAAATTGAAGCTGTTGTAAAGTATGTTAAGGGAAATTTTCTGGCATGTAGGACCTATTTCGGAATATCACAACTTAACAGCGAAGGGCTTGCATGGCTTGACAGAACTGCCAACGCAAAAATTCATGATACAACTAAGATGGTACCTGATTATGTGTTTACCGACGAAGTAAAATATCTGAGATCGGTACCGTTACTCTCGGAACCAGTTCTGCCAAAGACTGCTTCAATCCGCAAGTCCAACGTTGTTCCATATCGCCAAAATAGGTATGAGGTACCCAAAGGAACATATATGCCGGGACGCTATGCGAGGATAGAGGTTGATGAATCGGAGGGGAAGGTCATATTTTATGACAGCAATACAGGCGAATTTCTTATTGAACATAAGCTTGAAATCAACGGAGTGGGCAGATTCGTACAAATACCTAAAAACTCTGACCGTTTCAGGGAAACCAAATACGATAGCTTGAAAGTTAAGGTTTTAGAAGGGTTTGACGGACTAAAACCGGCAGAGATGTATGTTGAGAGTATTATGGAGCGTTATCCGCGGTATATAAGGGATCAACTTTCAATTATAAATAAAGCACAGAAGATATACAGCAAAGATGAGCTTAAAGCCGCTCTGACTTACTGTATAGAACGTGATTTATTCAGCGCGACGGATTTTCGTGACACTCTGGAATATTTTAAGCAGGAGTCGGTTGCCGAACGATATAGAGAAACCGAAATTAAGCTTCCAGTTAAGTATAGTATAGTAACCGCACAACAACGTGATATCAGCGCTTACACCAGCGCAGTATCGGGAGGTATGGGATTATGAATAATGAGGTGATATCTCTCGCCAAGAGATTTCGTATAAGCGTACTTAGCGAAGGAACTTTTAATACTTCACCAGGATTGAGCAACGAAGAATATCTTCTTGAACTGCTTCGAGCCGAACAAAAAGCACGGGACGAAAAGTCGACTTCCGAGAGGCTAAAGCAAGCTCGTTTTCCGACATTCAAAACGTTTAAGGATTTTGACACGGAGTTCCAGAAGGGAGTTACATCAACACAACTTGAAATGCTAGCAAAGTTTGAATGGTTAGATGCTTTGTTTAACTTGATTTTGATAGGACCGCCCGGGACAGGTAAAACTCATATCGCGCTTGCTATTGGAAACATAGCTGCAAGGTGCGGTTACAATGTGTTTTTCAGTACGATGGACAATCTTGTACATATTCTGAAAACGCAGGAGATTTCACAGAAGAGCGCTTCCCGTATGCGGTGGATAAAAAAGTGCGACCTTGTAATCATTGACGAACTGGGATACATGCCTATTAGCAAGGTTGAAGCAAACTTATTCTTTGGTTTGATTTCGCAGCTTTACGAGAACACCTCTGTTATTATTACTTCAAACAAGGGGTTTGATGGCTGGGCGGATATGCTTGGCGATACGGTGTTAGCTACTGCGCTCTTAGACAGACTGACTCATAAGTGCCAGGTTCTCTCTTTTACTGACGAGAGCTATCGGTTAGCTCACAGAAAGCAGATTTTTAATTGATTTATTATGGTACATTCCTGTTTGCCAAAAATGGTACATTTCTGCTTGACAGTTACA
>PGZT01000028.1 GCA_002841455.1 Firmicutes bacterium HGW-Firmicutes-21
ATTAAGAAACAAAAAAAGCGACTACATCAAGGACAGCACTGCTTTTGTGATGAATCTGGCAAAAAGAAAATTATCCCGCCATTATACGCTTGCCGAACGGTTGAAGCAATTTTTACCGCTGCACAAGGATGATGACGAGACAGACCCTATCGACGAAATAGGCGGTTTTGAATTTGAGGACGATTTAATAGATGAGCTGATGCTTAACGATGTCTGGCGGATAATATTATGTACCGACGAACAGACCAGACAGATATTCCATATGCGGTACATTCAAAACGACAGCCTGGATACAATAGCAAATAATTTATGTATTCCGCTGCACACGGTAAGAAACAAGCTATATCGCACCCTTGAGGAAATAAAGCGGCACTTTGAGAAAGGAGAACCGAGATGAAGGATAAGGAACTGTATAAATTAACTTCAGCCAATGCAAAAATAGACAAGGAACAGCTCCGTAACAGCATATTGTCCTCGGCGTTCTCCGAAAAAAAGAGAAACTATAACCGTATATCGGCTTCAGTCGCTCTCTGCTCCTTGGTTATTCTTGTAACGGTTTCCGCAGTACCCGCACTGCATGGTAAAACCGTTAACCCCGCCATCCAGAACATCTCGATTGATACACCGAGTGATGCGGGCGTTCTTGTCACGGAATATAGCATGGATAATGAAGATTTTATAAAATCAGATACCTTTGATTATAAGGATTCGCCGTACAGTTTTAAGAGCGGTAATGATTCCCGTATTACCGTAATGTATAAAGGAAAGCCTATTGAGCGGCTCTTTTGGTATCGGGAGCAGGATATTACAAAATCGTCCTTTAATGAGCGGGATATTTTTCATAGTAAAATGAACGGCGATTGATGTATATTTTTTGTCGGACCTATTAATACTATAATGGGTGATAAGATGGAAACCAACAATTACGCAAACGGATCCGGAATCCCGCTGGGGTTTGGAATGGCGCTTGCGAAAAACAATAAAGCAATGGACTATTTTTCGTCACTGACGGAGAGCGAACGGCAGGCAATCATTGCCGGGACACACAGCATTAACAGTAAAAACGAGATGCAAGCCTTTGTACAAAAGCTTGCGGAGCGGAGCTGAAAAGCTCTGCTTGCGGTAATTCCGTGAAATAACCCTTAAAGTCAAATGACTTCAAGGGTTATATTTTTATTTATTCACAGATATAAGAATTTCTATCTGTTTTCCCTTGCAGAGCTTCAAAACCTTTTTTAAGTAAAATAAGGAACGTTATTATTGTAAACCAATCTATTAATATAAACGGTATTAGATAGACTATATTACTAAAAAACAAAAATCCGAAATATGAAATAATCCGTCCGCCGATTATATACACAACCCATGTTTTATATTTATCTGCTATCCCCTGTTCATTATATTCAATCGCAATTTGTCTTGTCCCATCACAAATATAATAAATCAGTATCAAATCCAATACTAAATATAACAAGCTCCACAATATAAAGAATACTATTAAAAAGGTGGATTCCGTATATATATTAATTTTATATAAATCAAAAACGGACATAAAAATCAAATATGCGGCAAATGTCTTTGCTTTTCTGAATTTTATATTATATTGTCCCAATGAATTGAGAGCCGACATAATAAAAATATATCCTATAATGTCGGGGATAATATTAAAACCGTTTGCTCTTAAATCAAAAATTATTATTAATAGTCCTATAAACACCTTTTTCAATCCGTGCATATCTAGCTTGCATTGTTGTTGCGAAACTTGAATATCCATATTAATCATCACCACTTATAATAATTTGTGTATAAATTATTATATTATATTTTGCGGATGATGTCAATAAATTTTAAATATTGTTATATAATCTTTCTTATAAACCGTTCGTAAAGTATCACCGACCAAACCGTGGAAACAGCCAAGAACGGCATAACGTAAAAAGCAGAGCCTAAATAAATAAACTTTCCCATCCAAAAGGACGGTAGGAATGCCGCAAGGTATTGAATGCCGTCGTTTATAAAAAACGGCAGCGGCAGACCGAGTAATAACAGGCTTGAGAGCTTTGATAATGCCATCCCTTCAACCTTGTTTGACGAGACCGACACAATGAGCATAGAAACGGTAACTGAAATAAATCCGCCCATAACAGACAGGAGAATACTCATAAACGGAGCGATGCCCGTAAGAGAAAAAACGAAGGCATTTACAGAGCCGTACAAGACCGCCAAAAGCGTTGGTATACCAAGCCTTGAAATCAAATAACCCGATTTACCGAGCGGAGTTACGGCAAGATATGCGGACAGTCCGTTGTCTGCCTCGCCGAGGATTACCATAGCGCTTACGAAGGAAAACATAAGCGGTGTTATCATGCAAAGGAAGGAATCAAAGAGCAGATAATACGGGCTTAAAATGCTTGCAACACTAAAATAATCGGTTAGGAATACTTCTATTTGCGGCAACACAAATCTAAAAAACACTCCTGCGATTACGGGGACAAAAAGCATTACGGCAAGCATTATATCTTCCCATGTCTCACGAAGAAATTGTACAAACGATTTATTTAACGCTCTCATCGCTCTCATTACAGCTTCACCCCTCCAAGTGCCAAAAACGCTTTTTTCACTGCGCTATGGCATATCATCCACGCAAGAATTATCCAGAACAGCAGCACTAAAATGTGTACTGCGTTGTTATCTTCTCCTCCGATTATCAGCCTTATTGCGGATACGCCCGGGTGTAAAACGACATATTCACCAAAATCATAAAATAAGGTTAATACGGGAAAAGCGGTGAGGATTAATAAAAAAGGAACTGTAGCAATAACAAACTGATTAAGGCTCTTTATCTTTACGGCAATAATAATACCCAATAACGAAAAGAGAACAGATGCCAATATAACACCACAGAGCGTAAGTAATAGGTTCCCAGTCTTAGCCGTCATTGCAATTATAACACCTACCAAAACGCCTATAAAACCGAGAGAAGCAACCTTAGCGGCGATATACTCTCCCACCTTAACAGGCGAAACCGCTATCGAATCTAAAACTCTTTGGCTCTTTTCCAACAGGATAATAGCTCCCATAAAGAACAAGCCCATTGCGGCAGGATCGGAATAAATCAAAACGGCAACAACCGTTTTCTTCCACTCCTCGGGTATCAGCCTTAAGAGAAAAATATAAAAAACAGTAAACACCGCATAAAGTAAATAAAAGCCGTATTTGTATTGAAAACGAATATCCGAGGTAATCAGCTTCAGCGCTCTCACTCCAATTCCCTCCCGGTTACCTGCATAAAAATATCGCTCAGTGTAGGCTCACAGCTGTGAATTGTAAGTATCTTACCTGTTTTAATCAATTCACCCAGCTTTTTATCCTGTGCGGTTTCCTTTAAAAAGCATTCCGAAGTACGCTCTGAGCCGTTCTCTATGTACGAATAAACAAGCTTAACCGCTCCCTTTGACATGATGAGCCTGTGCGGGCTGTCAAGCGCTTTAATTTTACCGTCAACGATAAAGGCGACTCTGTCACACAATTCGGTCGCATCCTGCATATTGTGTGTGGTAAGAATTACCGTTGTGCCTCTCCTCTTCTCCTCAAGGATTATGTTCTTCATAGTTCTAGCGTTTGCGGGGTCCAATCCGCTTGTCGGTTCATCTAAGAATAGAATATCCGGATTGTGTATTAATGCTTTAATAAAGTTAAGGCGTGATTTCATCCCCTTTGAGAACTCTCCGACCTTTTTATTGCCGTCATTATGTAAACCGACCGCTTCCAATAAGGTGTCGGTTTTTCTTATTGCTTTTGTATACAAGGAGCCGAAAAATTCAAGATTCTGCCGTGCGGAAAGCTTTTCGTAAAGGCTGGGAAACTCAAAATCCACGCCTATATTCTCATAGAAGCTGTTACGCCTGTGCTTTACCTCTGTGTCTCCGACAGTAGCACTGCCCGTATAATTTAATATCAGACCTGTAAGGATTTTTTGCAAGGTGCTCTTACCGGCTCCGGAGGGACCGAGGAATCCGAAAATCTCACCCTTAGCAACCGAAAAAGACATATTTTCTATAAAAGGCTTGCTTGTATAACTAAACGATATGTTATCTACCTTAATCACGCTTAATAATCCCCTTTCGCTATTATATATATCACAATTACCAATTTTTGTAAATACATTTAGCTAAACAATCACAAATTCAAAAGTAAATTAACCAATGCCAATAACATTGAATATCATATTAACAGTATTTAAAGAGAAGAAGTGATAAATTGGTAATAAAGATTTTTATTGATCAGGAATATAACCCCACGGATTATTTTGACTCCGGACCGGTTGCGTTCGGTGTTTCGGCACAGGAGGTCAATTGGCAGGTCGGCGCATTTCTGGCAACTCTACTAAACACCGATCCAAGGTTTGAGGTCCGATTATCAAGACCGACACCCGAAACCGTTGTCGGCACCGATACAGCCTCCAGCGAAGCGGAGAGAGTGCAAATGGCAAACGACTGGCCTGCCGATTATTACATCGTTATAAATAGCAGCTTTAGTTTTTTACCCGAGGAGAACGGTACGGAGGTTTATGTATTCCGTCTCTACACAAGTCCGAACTGGCTGGCGCAAAATGTTTTGGAGGGAATTGTCCAGAATGTCGGAACTAAAAACAACGGTGTCCGAGAGAATCCATTTATGTATAAATTGCGTTATACCAAAATGCCTACCATCATAGTTGATTTGGCGTATTTAACAAATGCAGAGGATTCGATAAAGCTTCGTAATAACCAATACCAATTTGCGTCGGGTATATATATCGGATTCTTAAAATTCATAGGATATGCCTGATAAAAATCCCATATTATAAGGAAAAGAAGTGATAAATTGCCGATAAAGGTTTTTATTGACCAGGGACATAATCCAACCGGATTCCACGATACCGGTGCCGAAGCGTTTGGTTTAACAGCGCAGGAGGTAAATTTTGAGGTAGGGATATGCCTTGCGACCTTATTAAATAACGATCCTCGATTCGAGGCTCGCTTATCAAGACCTACTCCCGAAACCGTAATCGGAACCGACAGCGTCTCAAGCGTTGAGGAAAGAGTTGCGATGGCGAATGAATGGCCTGCCGATTACTTAATAAGTATTCAGTGTAATTACAACTTTGATCCCGAGGTTAACGGGACAGAGGTGTATGTTTTTCGCAACTTCACAAGCTCAAGCTGGCTTGCACAAAATGTAGTGAGAGAAATATCCGATGTCGTGGAAACAAAAAACAACGGTGTGTTTGTCAATCCATATATCTATTTATTGAGATACGCAAGAATGCCTGCTATTATGGTTTATTTAGCATATATAACAAACCAATTGGATGCGCAAAAGCTGCGGGATGAACCCACAAAATTCGCATCCGGTATTTATGTGGGATTGTTGCGGTTTTTAGGTTATGCATAAGAATACCGCTCGTAGCTCAAATCGGCTACGGGCGGTTCTTTTGAAAGTAAAATTATTTGCTCTCGGCAGAAGTCTCGTCGGAACTTTCGTCGATCGGTCTCTCAAAGGACATTGAATACTCGTTCTCGATACAGTAAAGGTAACAGGCGGAGCCCTCGGAGGTTATAACCGTTAGCAAATCGCAATTTTTGAATATATTTTTACCGAAACTGTTAGCATTGTCAGGTATTATCGCATATAACAGCGAGTTGCAATTTAAAAAAGCGTTGTCCCCGATGGTTACGACAGATGAAGGAAGCTCTATTTTTGTCAAAGAGCTGCACCATGAGAAGGAACGGAGCCCTATTTTAGTCACCTTATCAGGAATCTTTATTTCCTGTAACGAGGTGCAATAGTTGAATGTGTAATCCGGTATCTCGGTCAGATTTTTGGGTAGCCTTATACTCTCAAGAGAGGTACACCATGCAAACGCTCTTTCCCCGATAACGGTAACACTGTCGGGGATATCCATTTCTGTCAGCTTTCCGCAATAATAAAATGCGCTTGACTCTATTGTCGTAATTGTCTGCGGTAGGGTTATACTCTCGGCGGTACTGTTATAAAACGCAATCTCGGCGATGGTTGTTACCGTTTTGCCGTCGATTGTATCCGGAACAATAACCGCTGTCTCCTCGCCTATATAAGAGGTTATAGCAATATGATTTCTGAATACATCATACCCAAACAAATCATTCTCCTTGCTCTCGATATATCCGGCAGGCTTCTCGTCCTCCTCCTTACCGATTGCATAATTCTTTATCCACGAACAGGAGCTAAAACCTATTGCTATCATTAATATCATTAATATTAAAATAAACCTTTTCATAAATATAACCACCTAATGTGTATTCACAGCCTGTTGTAACGCAGGTTTCATTATACCATTACTATTATAATTTGTCAATTTGATTATTTATTGTTGACAAGCGATTATAAAAAAAGTAAAATAACGGTACAATGAAAATATGTTATGAAAAAGGAAGGTTATTTATATGGATGTACGGACCTTTGCATCATACAGGCAGTTTTATCACGATCAGCTCTTGGGCGACTGTATTCCCTTTTGGATGAAAAGCGACCTGATTGATAAGGAAAACGGCGGTTATATTACAAGCGTCGATAGAGAGGGCAGAAGTTATAACAATGATAAATCGGTATGGTTTCAGGGCAGATGCTTATGGACATTTTCGGCGCTCTGCAACCGATATGGTAAAAAAGATGAATGGCTGAATGCCGCCGAGACAGGAAAAGAATTTTTGGAAAAATACTGCACCGACACGGACGGCAGAATGTTCTTCACCGTTACAAAAGAGGGCATGCCGCTTCGCAAGCGTCGTTATATGTACTCCGAGAGCTTTTTTGTGATTTCAATGGCTGAATATGCTCTGATGACAGGTGACAAGGATGCCTTGAAAAAAGCAGAGGACTGCTTTGAGCTTATGCTGCGCCTTTTCAGAGCTCCCGAGACAGACCCATATAAAATCACCCCAAAGAGTTATGCCTCCACCCGTTCCGACCGTGCCTCTGCGGTTCCGATGGTGCTGGTAAGCGCGTCTCAGCTCTTACGCCGCTGCGATCCGGAAAGAGCGGATTATTATACCTCGATAGCAAACGAGATGGTTAATGCGATTATAGATTATCATTATAAACCGGAGCTAAAATGCGTTTTGGAGTGTGTCGGACCAAAAGGCGAGTTTATAGATACGCCCGCAGGCAGAACGATAAATCCCGGTCATTCGATAGAGAACAGCTGGTTCCTTATGAATCAGGCTATATATACAAAGGATGACGAGCTGTTGAAAAAGGCTCTTAATATCCTCGATTGGTCGCTCGAGTTGGGTTGGGACAAGCGTTACGGCGGTTTCATCTACTTTACCGATGTATCGGGCAGACCATGTGAGCAGCTCGAATGGGATATGAAGCTATGGTGGGTACACAACGAGGTTCTTATCGCAACCCTGCTTGCATACGGTTTAACGGGTGATGCTAAATATTGGAATTGGTTTGAGAAAACGCACCTTTATGCCTTCGGTCATTTTGCCGATAAGGAATATGGCGAGTGGTACGGCTATCTTCACAGAGACGGCACTGTTTCTCACACACAAAAGGGCTCCATGTGGAAGGGTCCCTTCCATCATCCGCGCTGTCTTATGGACTGCGAGATGATTTTGGGCTGGCTTGAGAACGGCACGGAGATGGGTACAATACTGTAAATTTCTTATTTAAGGAGCATATAATGTGCTCCTTAAATTTTTATTAAACATTTTTACCGCAGATGCAACCGAAACAAGCTCTGAAATGTATTATTGTTGTAGGACAAAATTATCCATCATTTAAGTTTGTAAGGTTTGTGCTGTGAGGGCGGTGCAAATATCGGAGATTATATTTCTCTGATGCAGATAAATTTATAGGGGATGGTATAAAGATGAACAACCAATCGGTGCTTACGAATGGTTCGATTGAATATATGCTGGGTAAATATTCCGACATGGTTTTTAAGGTTGCTTATACGAGAACAAAGAATTCTCACGATGCCGAGGATATTATGCAGGATGTGTTTTTGAGATACATAAGAAGCAAACCCTGTTTCGAGAGTGAGGAGCACGAGAAAGCGTGGTTTATTCGTGTAACCATAAACCGTACAAAGAGCCTCCTAACCTCGTCATGGTTCCGCAAAACCACAGTGCTTGACGACAGGCTGTCGGTAAATCCCGCTCAAAAAAGCGATGTGTATTATGCCGTTATGGCTCTGCCAAAGGATATGAGAACGGTAATTCATCTTTATTATTATGAGGATTACAGCATAAGAGAGATTGCAAAGCTGCTTTTCAGAAGCGAGTCATATGTAAAAAGCATACTTATGCGTGCGAGAAAAAAACTGAAAATTACACTTGAGGAAAATAACGAATGATTCGTTACGGCAATAACTAATAAAGGAGAGCTGGTAAAAATGTTTAAAGGAAAATATTCCCAGGATATGGAAAGCGTTACCCCGAGCGAGGAAGCTCTGAGCAAAACAAAAGAAAGAATGTATGCCGAGGCGGCGTTGAACAAGCCCCGTCTGTTCGGCACAAAGCAGCTTATTGCGCTGGCAACCTGCTTTTGCCTGATAATCGGTTCCTTTGCGGTGATACTTATGAACTCCTCACCGTTTAGTGACAAGGACTTTTATAAGGGTTTAGAGAACCCATATGTTTTTGTTCCGGACTCAAAGGTTGTCATAAACGGAAGCGCAATGACCTTAAAAACCGGCACGAGCTATTCCGATATCTACGGCAGGCTCAAAACGGCCTCCGTGGGAAACAACTATTTCTATGGAAGAGATTCGTTATTTACCTCTGAAATGGTCAATTCAGGGCTTGCAATGGATGATTCCGCTTCGGCAAATAAAGCGTTAAGTGGTAATGTTCCCGACTTTTCGGACACAAACAATCAGGTAAAGGGCGTACAGGAAGCCGATATCATCAAGACCGACGGCAGATATATTTATGCCTGCGGAAAAACAAACGCTTATTACGGATACTACAGATATTACGACGAAAACACAAGCAATTCGGACAAAAAGGAGGATACCGCCGGACGAGTATATATCCTTTCCGCCGATAACGGTAAAATTGATTTGGTATCCACTGTAAAGATACGAGACACCCAGGATAATACGCAGTATGTTTTAACCGAGATTTTACTCTACGGCGACACGCTTGTATTGATAAAATCAGGTTATAGGTACGAGGAGCCTAAGCTGGACGACATAAGCGCCGAGTATTATAAATCATCCTACTACTCGGGTTATTTCGGATACACTCTCTGCTTTACATCCGTTGAGATATATGATATCTCCGACAGGACAAAGCCTGTTTTTAAGAACGAGCTGTATCAAAGCGGTTATTACAATTCCTCAAGAATGATAGGTTCCGAGCTGTATATCATAACAACCCAATATGTATATAGCCCCGATGAGGATAAGCCGGAGACCTATATCCCACATTGCTCCTCATATAAAGCGGCGTATCTTGTGCCTTTAGATTGCATATATATTGCAGACGAGATGAAAAGTGCGATTTACACGGTTATAACCGGAATTGATGTAACCAAGCCCGATAACCATAAATCAAATGTTTCCGTTCTCGGCTTTGCGGGAACCGTTTATTCCAGCGGTAGTAATATATATATCGCCGCCTACAGACCAAACAACCTATATAATTATATAGAGGTCGAGGAGGATTCGGTTTCGGATGTTGTTAATAATGACATCAAGAGCGACTCATCAAGTAAAACAGATACCAGCAAAGATTACAGCAATGAGGTGCTTGATACAAAATTAGGCGGCATTACAGATATTTACCGCTTCTCGATTGATAACGCCGTTATAACCTATTCGGCAAACGGCAGTGTTGACGGTAATCTTATCAATCAATTTGCAATGGATGAATTTGACGGTGCGTTCCGTGTTGCTACAACCGTTTATGAGTATGAGTCAAGAAGCAACAATTATTATAACAGCGACGGAAAGAGATATTATTATTACAACCAATCTACCCATTACAACAATTTATATATTTTAAACGCAGACCTTAATATTACCGGCTCGATAACAGGTATAGCGCCGGACGAGCGAATTTACTCGGTTCGTTTTGACGGTACGGTCGGTTATATGGTAACCTTCCGTCAGACAGACCCTCTCTTCGCTATCGACCTTTCGGATAAGAGCGCACCAAGGGTGCTCTCCGCTCTCAAGATACCCGGATTTTCAACCTATATGCAGACCTACGGCGACGGACTTCTGTTCGGGTTCGGAAGGGATGCCGATGAGGACGGCCGGGCTCTCGGGCTTAAGCTCTCTATGTTCGATGTCAGCGACAAGACGGATGTTACCGAGCAGGCGATTCTAAAGCTGGGAACCGAGTATTACGACAGCGCAGCTCTTAACAACCATAAGGCTATACTTGTAGATGCGAATAAAAACATTATAGGGTTCCCTGTCGTGCATTACAATACTAATAATTATTACTCCAAAAACGCATACGCTTTTTACAAATACGAGAACGAAAGGTTTGTAAAGCTCGGTATCATTAACATGAGTGATAATTATAATTACAACGGATTAAGAGGATTATATATAGGCAATTTCGTTTATATATTCTGTGAGAACGAAGCTATCACATCCTACGATTTATCAACCTTCAAACAGGTCGATACCTTGGCATTTAATTAAACAGTCCCCTTTCTATAATATGCGTCCCCTTTAAATCTGAGCGTTCCCTCTCTAAAGCGCTCGGAAATAGAAAAGCATTCCAAACGGGGTGCTTTTTTATGACTTTTTCGCATTATTTTGTATAATTTTTCTCAAAAAGGTATTGCAATGAATCGGTTGCTGTGCTATAATAGGAAGGCTTTTTTACAAAATAAAAAAGTAAATTTCACACACCGTTTATGCATCGGTTCGGGTGCGGACGCTTTTTTTGAGAGTGCTTCGTTTGACGGATGTAAATAAACAAAGCGGTGGCGGGTACAACCCGAGAAAAAAGGAGAAAACCATGTCGGTAATTTCTATGAAGCAATTACTCGAGGCAGGCGTCCACTTCGGACACCAGACCAGAAGATGGAACCCAAAAATGGCGGAATACATCTTCACAGAGAGAAACGGAATTTACATCATCGACCTTCAGAAAACGGTAAAAAAGGTTGAGGATGCTTATATGTTCGTTCGTGATGCGGTGCTTGACGGCGGAAGCATTCTGTTTGTCGGCACAAAGAAGCAGGCTCAGGAAGCTATTAAGGAAGAAGCGTTGAGATCCGAGATGTACTATGTCAATGTACGCTGGCTCGGCGGAATGCTTACTAACTTCAAAACAATTAAAAAGTCTATCCAGAAGCTGCACAACCTCAATAAAATGGCTGAGGACGGGACCTTTGACCTGCTTACAAAAAAGGAGGTTGCCGCTCTTCAAAAGGAGATGGCAGACCTTGAACGAAACCTCGGCGGTATCAAGGATATGAAAGGGCTGCCGGCTGTTATGTTTGTTGTCGATCCCAAAAAAGAGAAAAATGCTGTTGACGAGGCAAAGAAATTAGGTATCCCCGTCGTAGCTATTGTTGATACAAACTGCGACCCCGATGAGATTGATTATGTTATCCCCGGCAACGATGACGCTATCCGTGCGATTAAGCTGATTGCATCTGTTGTTGCTGATGCGGTTCTTGAGGGCAAGCAGGGTGAGCAGTTCACCGATTCGAGCGAGATATCCGCTAAGGATGACGCTGGTAATGACGATGATAATTCTAAGGAGGCAATATAATGGCTGAGATTTCTGCAAAGGCAGTAATGGATTTAAGAGCAAAGACCGGTGTCGGCATGATGGAATGTAAAAAGGCACTTGTCGAGGCAAACGGTGATTTTGAGGAGGCCGTTAAGGTTCTGCGTGAGAAAGGTCTCGCGGTTGCCGCTAAAAAAGCAGACAGAATCGCCTCCGAGGGTATTGTTGATGTTATAAAGGAAGGTAATACTTCGGTTATTATAGAGGTTAACGCCGAGACAGACTTTGTGGCAAAGAATGCAAGCTTTAAGGAATTTGTTAAGGGTATTCTCAAAACAATACTCGCAAGCAAACCTAAAAGCGTAGAGGAATTGCTTGCACTCACCTTTGTCGACAGCGATATGACGGTTGAAGCAACGCTTAAGGATAAAATATTCACTATCGGCGAGAATATGTCAATCCGACGCTTTGAGGTTATCGAGGGCGTTACCGGCAGCTATATTCACGGCGGCGGTTCCGCCGGTGTCGTTACCAGGTTCGAGACCTCCGCCGGTATCGAGAACACCGACGGGTTTGCGGAGTTTGCCAAAAATATTTGTATGCAGATAGCCGCAATGAATCCGTTATATGTGTACAGCAGCGAGGTTCCCGCAAGCGTTATAGAGAACGAAAAAGCAATCCTTATGGGACAGATTGAGAACGACGAAAAGCTGAGCGGAAAGCCCGAGGCCGTTAAAGCGAAAATGGTCGAGGGCAGGATCAGCAAGTATTTCGACAGTGCGTGTCTTGCCGAGCAGCAGTATGTTAAGGACGACGGCATTAAGGTCATAAAATATACCGAGAATACAGCCAAGGAGCTGGGCGGCGATATAAAGATCGTTTCCTTCGTCAAGTACGAGAGAGGCGAGGGTCTTGAGAAAAAGGAAGACAACTTCGCTGAAGAGATAAACAAATTAGTCAACGGTTAATCAATACAAAGCGGGGTTGTTATACAGCAATCCCGTTTAAATTTTATATAAGGAGGAGAATGCATATGGAATACAGAGAGCTTATACACAACGGTGACAGGGTTTCCCTATTGGGCTTTGGTTTTATGCGGCTCCCTATAAAAGAGAACGATCCTTCGAAAATCGACGATAAAACCGCTTTCGAAATGGTGGATTATGCAATAAGTAAGGGTATAAATTATTTTGATACCGCATATATGTATCACGACGGCATGAGCGAGCTCTTTGTTTCAAGAGCATTGAAAAAGTACCCGAGGGACAGCTATTTCCTTGCCGATAAGCTCCCTTTATGGTCGCTTAAAAGCATAGATGATGTCCAGAGCATATTTGATGAACAGCTGCGAAAATGCGGAGTGGAATACTTCGATTATTACCTTATGCACGCAATGGCTAAGGGCAGGTTCGAAAAGGCTGTAAAGCTCGGTATTTACGATAAACTTAAGGAATATCAACGACAGGGCAGAATACGAAATCTGGGTTTCTCCTTCCACGATACGCCCGAGGTTTTAGAGACAATGCTGACTACATATGATTGGGATTTTGTGCAGCTGCAAATAAATTATCTCGATTGGGAGCTGCAGAACGCAAGGAAGCAGTATGAGCTTGTTGAGGCAAAGGGAATTAAGTGTATTGTTATGGAGCCTGTCAGGGGTGGCGCACTCGCAGATCTTTGCCCCGAGGCAAACGATATTTTAAAACAGTTTTCGCCCGAACGCAGCATTGCCTCATGGGCTGTACGATATGCGGCTTCCCTCCCGAATGTGCTTACAGTCCTAAGCGGAATGAGCGATTTTTCGCAGGTTAAGGACAATATTGGCAGTATGAATCCTTTTTCGCCACTTTCCGATAAGGAAAAAACGGTGCTTCAAAATGCACTGGATACCTATAAAAAAACACAGACTCTCCCCTGCACAAGCTGCCGATATTGTATGGATTGCGATTTCGGAGTGGATATCCCCCGTGTTTTTGAGATACTTAACAGCTATTCGCTTACCAAGGATAGCTATGCGGCTGCATCGGCTGTAAAGGGTCTTGCGGGTGAGAAGCATCCGAGCAACTGTACCGAATGCGGCTCGTGTGCAATTCGGTGCCCGCAGTCGATTGAGATACCGGCACAAATGAAAAGAGCCTCCAATATTTTTAAGGAGCTGTCGCAATAATGAAATCGGGTACAAAAAAATTAGTTTACGCAGCGTTGTTGCTCGCCTGCGGAGTATTATTACCCCTGCTGTTCCATCTGTTCAGCGGTTCGGCTCTCGGCCCCACCTTCCTTCCTATGCACATTCCGGTGCTTATCTGCGGACTGCTGCTTGGAGCTATGTACGGCTCCTGTATAGGTTTACTCGCGCCTGTTTTGTCCTTTTTGGTAACGGGTATGCCAACGGCGGAGAGGCTGCCGTTTATGATAATAGAGCTTGGCATTTACGGCTTTGCGAGCGGTTTATTGGCAGGCAGAACCAAGCATATATATCCTGTTTTGATTTCCGCAATGGTGCTTGGAAGAATCGCTTATGCGTTATCTCTGTTTGCCGCCTTCCACCTGTTTGGTATGAGCGGAGCAGCTCCCGCCGCTGCGTGGACCGCCGTTGTTAAGGGTCTGCCCGGAATAATTATTCAGCTCGTACTTATTCCGCCTGTTGTTTATGCTCTGAGGAGGTTTATACTTGAAAACAGTAACAATGAAAGCGATAGAATTACTTAAAAGCAGTACCGACACGCTCGTGGCGATAAACGGTGATACGGTTTACCGCTCGGATAAAAAGGGTATTATCCCGATTATGGACCTGTTAGACGGTGACAAAAAGGTTCTTCTCAACGCATCGGTCGCAGATAAAATAATAGGCGGTGCGGCTGCGTTTCTGCTCGTATATGGCGGTGTATCGGAGGTTTACGGCGAGACAATGAGTGATAAGGCGGTTTCGGTGCTTGAAAATGCAGGAATCCCCTTTACTTACGGAACACTTGTCCCCCATATAAAAAACCGCAGTGGTGATGACCTCTGCCCTCTTGAGCGATTATGCTTGAATGCTGCAACTCCAACGGAAGCATATAAAGAAATAACAGAATTCTTATTATAAAACACAGGAAATGAATTTAATATTAGGGGTGGAAAATGTTGAGGATTTATTCTTTATGTTTAATAGTTTTACTTGTAATGGCTTCATGTTCAACGGTTTATAAAAATCCCACGGATATGGTTGTAAAAATCGAGATAGATGAAGAAAATGAAGAAGTGTTGAATGAAAATGTAAAAATGGATCTCCAGAGCGGTTATGTTTTTACATCGGCGGAAGAGGTTAATACTCTGATTAAAAATATAAATACCGAATATGATAAAGGTATTACTCAATATGAGGATAGCTATTTTAACGATAACTACATTATTTGTATTTGTTTCAAGGGTGCAGGTGCAAACTACGACCAAAAGATAAAAAAAGTTAAGATTAATAATGATAAAATAACCGTATCGGTCTTGTTATGTAATTATGACGCTATTGAGATAAACATTATATATCAATACCATTTTATTGAAATGCCCGTGAGATATACCGGACAAAAGATTGAATTGATTTGTGAACAAGGCAGAGGATACTCATAAATGCTTTGATTATTACAGTAAAACAAAACCTCACAGCATTTTTGTGCTGTGAGGAATTTTTATATATAAGTGTTTATGCTTTACCGTTGCAACCGAGAACATTGACCAGCTTGTTACGAACAAGGTCCTTGATGTTTGCTCTTGCGGGTTTGAGATACTGACGGGGATCGAAATGATCGGGATGCTCTGCGAAATACTGACGAATCGAAGCCGTCATTGCAAGCCTAAGGTCGGAATCGATGTTGATTTTACAAACCGCCATGCCTGCCGCCTGACGGAGCATAGCCTCGGGGATTCCGATTGCGTCCGGCATCTTTCCGCCGTTCTTATTTATAATATCAACATACTCGGGTATAACCGAGGAAGCACCGTGCAGAACTATCGGGAATCCGGGGAGCTGTGCCTCTACCTTTTCGAGTATATCAAACCGAAGCTGCGGAACCTGACCGGGCTTGAATTTGTATGCGCCGTGGCTTGTTCCTATTGCGATTGCAAGCGAGTCAACGCCTGTTTTCTCGACAAACTCAATAACCTGTGCGGGGTCGGTGTAGGATGCGTCCTCAGCCGAAACATTTACGGCGTCCTCTATACCCGCGAGTCTTCCAAGCTCACCCTCAACGACGGCACCGTGTGCGTGTGCGTATTCCACAACCTTCTTTGTCAGAGCAATATTGTCCTCGAAGGAATGATGAGAGCCGTCGATCATAACCGAGGTAAATCCGCCGTCGATGCAGGATTTGCAAAGCTCAAAGGTATCGCCGTGGTCAAGATGAACGCAGATAGGAAGTCCCGTATCCTCTATTGCAGCTTCAATCAGCTTCATAAGATAAACATGCTTTGCATAGTTTCTTGCACCTGAGGAAACCTGCAAAATAAGGGGAGCTTTCTCCTCCATGGCGGCTTCTGTGATGCCCTGAATAATCTCCATATTGTTTACATTGAATGCACCTATTGCATATCCGCCCTCATAGGCCTTTTTGAACATGTCTTTTGATGTTACGAGTGGCATATTTTCTGTCTCCTTTGTTTTTATTAACTAAATTATTTTAGCAGTATTTGGAGTATATGTCAATAGTAAACCGCAATACATATCCAACTTTTTAATAGAGAACAATAACATAAATTACCTTTCTCCTAAAATAGACTTACGCTATTTTGTGCATTACAGAAGTGTGCTGCCCCCAATTTTAGGTCCAGCATGAATGTTAGTATTAGTTAGTTAATCCCGACTTGTTCGGGACAATTTTTCA
>PGZT01000029.1 GCA_002841455.1 Firmicutes bacterium HGW-Firmicutes-21
ATCCGGAGCAGTTTAACACCACCCCGGATCATGTAGATTTATTTTAGGTTTTCTTTACCCCAACTATTGACATAGAGCCTTATATAGTTATCTATTCGTCCGTTTGTGTGTCAGCCTGTTCCTGCGGCTCTACCTCGGTCGCCTCCGTCGTTAAATGCTTTTGAGGTATTATTGAAACAATAATATTATCGACAGAACCGAGAATCTCGATAGCTTCATTTTTGGAAAAATCAAGATCTCCCACGCTGATACTATCGTTTATTTTCATTCCCTCCAGATCAATTTCAACCTTGTCGGTAATATCCGCAGGGAGAGCTTTATATGAAATCTCATGCAGTATATGTTGTACAATACCGTCTGCTTTATCGGCATTTAACAATACAATCTGTGCAACGCTTGTTACCTTCTCGCCCTCTGTAAGTGCTTGAAAACTCAGATGCTCAAGCTTGCTTGTTCCTGAAGTGCGGGTAACTCCCTTCAGTAACACCACTGATTTTTTCCCGTCAATAACCAAATTTAATTTTGTCCCGACAGAATACTCCTTTAAAAATTGTTCTACTTCTTTTTGATAAATTTGAATATTCAGGGATTCACTAAGATGCTTACCGTACAAGACTCCTGGGATTATACCTTCATTCCTGAGGTGCTTCCCCTTTACTTCAGCGTTACGCAATTTTGCTTTTAAATCAGCCATAAATACTCCTTTCAAATAAAATACCTTTTGTTAAATAACAGTATTGTTATTCTATCGATTAGATACTTATATGATAGTTTAACATAAATATCATTTTTTTGCAATTATTATTTGAAAAAAGAGCAACGTTGGGACAAAATGCGAAAATACGTCTAAAAAAATGAGTGTTAATAGGCGAGTTTTAATATCAATCATTCACCGTAAACAATAAGCTGAGTTATACCGTTTTTGTCGGCATAAACGCTCTGGCAGCCACCGAGTACATCCTCTGTCGAAAAAACGACTAACCACATTTCTTCCGTTTTGTCATAATATACGGTTGTCTGATTATACTCGATCGTTACCTCGTTCTTTGCCAATTCAATCAGTTCATCCGTTGTTGAAAATGATGAGGTGGTAACATTATTGAAACCCTCCGTTTTTACTCCGGGCTCACCTTCGGCATATGCCGATGTATCCTCGCTATATGAAAATGAGGGGATATGCGAAAACTCGTCTGTCGAAGCTTCCTTGCTTACCTCAACCGACTCTGTTTGACTCTCGGTAATTGATTCTTCTTTGCTTTCCTCTGACACAGCTGCGGAAATACCGGAACACGAAAATAAACCGATGCATAATAAAATAATCATAAATATTAAAATTGTTTTTTTCATAATTACACCCTTTCTATATAATTTGACATTATTATAACACGGTTATTTGTATATGTCAAACTATTTATGTATTGTTAGTAATTACTCCACAACTCCCCCGCCGATAACAATGTCGCCATCGTAAAATTCCTTTATGGACATTTCATCCTTTGTTAAATGAGATATTATTCAGTTTTGATATTTTTTCAGAATTGAAAGATACAAGGGATTCTCACGCAGGTAAACATAATGTTTCTGTTCAGTATTAAAATGCAAATCAAGTGTCCACTTTAAGAAATCCTCCGTTTGGTAATTTTTCTTAAGATATTCTCCAACAATATCATCAGCTTTAGCAAGCTCAGAACAAGCTCTGGCAGCAACAAGCTGCTTATCCAAGCATCGAGCTATGTCTTCAATGGCTCCACCGCTAAATGTTAGCTTTGAAGCTAACTCCGCGAATGCAGAATACTCAATCAAACATAGAGCTTCGTTACCGGGTTTTTGACGCAGCTGAGTCAAAGTGTCTCCGAATTCTTCGGCTCTTGATGTCCTTTCTTGTATCGACCGCTCCTCGGTATACCAGTAAACCTTTATCATTTTATTTGCTGCAAATGACGCAAGCTCATATAAATTCAATCGTAGCTGCCGTCGGAATTCATTTGTATCCTTGGCAAAGAGCTGTTCGCTTTTTTGTCCTGCTGTCTGATACCACGAAGGAAAATCACTTAGTATATCAAGTGCTTTTTCTGTCTCTCCAATGGCATGTAAAAGTTTGGATTTCATTGTCATTGCTTCAAGGCGTATATGCTCATCGTTGCATCCATCAAGAATGCATTCGCAAATCTCCGAAAACTCCGCATTGTGTTTTATCAATATGCTCGCATTATTGTCAGCACAACCACTGGCAATATCCCACATATAATGATGCATAATGCGATAATCGTTCGGATAATCTTTTCTCACTTGGCTTATTAAAGCTCTTGCTTCGGTAAACTTTCCTTTAATGATTTTTCCCTTGTACTGTTTGATAATCGCATCAATTTCCGTACTGACATGATCAGCATTGTATCCCATAAGATCATCGGTACTCACATTAAAAAAGTGTGCAATCGGGAATATCATTGCTATATCGGGATAAGTATCCCCATGTTCCCATTTACTGACAGCCGCACTAGAAATATTTAAAATTTTAGCCAGTTGTTCTTGTGTGATATTTTTTTCGCAACGCAGTCGTTTAATATTTACTCCGATATTCAACCTCATAATTTCATCTCCTAATTAAAAGTAAACAGGCCTGTTTCTATTATTATAGTAGCATATATAATAATTTTTGTACAGCGACAGTAAGGAAATGTCATGTTAACCGTAGGTTGAATAAATTAACTTATAAAAATTCTGAAAAATGCTCTATATTAAATATAGAGTGCTTTTATAAATATTAAGACATCATAAATTCCTATTCCACAACTCCCCCGCCGATAACAATGTCGCCATCATAAAGCACCACGGCTTGCCCCTTTGCGGCAGGTGATTGAGGGCTGTCGAACTCAATATGCAGTCTGTTATCACCGATCTGCTCGGCGGTTGCAGGCTGTTCCTTTTGATTATAACGGGTTCTTGCCTTCAGCCGCATCGGTTTATCTATTTTATCAACGGCGATAAGGTTAATATCGCTTGCAAAAACCTCCCTTGCGGACATTTCGTCCTTTGTGCAAAGAGTAACCGTATTTCTTTCGGTGTCCTTACCGCAGACATACATTGGCTCTGGGAGAGCAAGTCCAAGACCCTTTCGCTGACCAATCGTATAACGAATTATTCCCTTATGAGTGCCTAATATGCTCCCGTTCTTATCGGTAAAATTACCGCTCGGGTAGGTTTTTCCGGTGTAGAACTCAATAAAAGCTGCATAATCACGGTTCTGTACAAAGCAGATGTCCTGACTGTCGTGCTTGTCGGCATTGATAAAACCGTTCTGCTCGGCAATAGAACGCACCTCCTCCTTTTTAAGCCCGCCAAGCGGAAAAAGAGTGCGTTTTAATTGCTCCTGTGTCAAAAAGCAGAGCACATAGGTCTGGTCCTTTTCTATGTCTGCTGATTTTCTCAGCAGATGCCTGCCGCTTGCCGAATCGGTCTCTATTCTCGCATAATGTCCCGTGGCTATATAATCCACCTCAAGCTCGTCCGCTCTGCGGAGCATCTTTTCAAACTTCATATGACGGTTGCAATCTATGCAGGGGTTGGGAGTTGCTCCGCTCTCGTACGCTTTTACAAAGCGGTCGATAACCTCCGCTCTGAAGGAATCGGTAAAGTTAAAAACAAAATAAGGTATACCTATCTTAACCGCAACACTTCGCGCGTCGTCTATATCCTCTAAAGAGCAGCAGGGATGCTCCTTACTGACACCTATATCCTGGTTCTCAAACAGCTTCATCGTCGCTCCCATAACACGATAGCCC
The DNA here is from genome assembly GCA_002841455.1 of Firmicutes bacterium HGW-Firmicutes-21. Classification (GTDB taxonomy): domain Bacteria; phylum Bacillota; class Clostridia; order Oscillospirales; family CAG-382; genus UBA1049. Next base: position 3,783 of record PGZT01000029.1, read on the forward strand.
TCCTTGGCAAGAAGGAAGGCGGCAACCGAGCTGTCAACTCCGCCGCTCATAGCGGCAATTACACTTTTTTGCATAGAACTAATGAATCCTTTCGAGATAAAGGCGGCGTTTTATAAAAGCACAAAACGCCGCCTGTATGATTATTTAACCCTTAAAAGCCTGTTCAAGGTCGGCGATAATATCGTCTATATGCTCAGTCCCGACCGATAACCGGATTGTGTTGGGCTTAATTCCCTGCTCCGCCAGTTCCTCCGCACTAAGCTGTGAATGTGTGGTGGAGGCAGGATGTATTACAAGCGATTTAACATCCGCAACATTGGCGAGCAGCGAGAATATCTTGAGAGAATCTATAAACGCTTTTGCTCTGACTGCGTCTCCCTTAATCTCAAAGGTAAATATCGAGCCTGCTCCGTTGGGGAAATACTTTCTGTATAGATTATGGTCGGGGTGCTGCTCCACCGCGGGATGATTTACCGTCTCCACGAGAGGATGGCCTGACAGGTATTTTACGACCCTTAGAGCGTTCTCAATATGCCGCTCGACTCTTAGTGAAAGTGTCTCTATCCCCTGTAAAAACAGGAAGGAATGGAAGGGACTGAGCGCCGCACCTGTATCCCTTAAAAGTGTAACCCTTGCCTTGATTATATATGCAAGCGCTCCCGCAACCTGAGTAAACACCGCTCCGTGATAGCTCGGGTTAGGCTCAGACAGCCCGGGGAACTTTCCGCTTGCCGCCCAATCGAATTTACCCGAATCTACGATAACTCCGCCGATGGCGGTTCCGTGTCCGCCGATAAATTTTGATGCCGAGTGTACAACAATGTCGGCTCCGTGCTCAATAGGTCGAAATAGATAGGGTGTCGCAAAGGTGTTGTCCACAATAAGCGGAATGCCGTTTTGGTGAGCAAGCTCCGCAACCGCTTCAAAATCAACAACGGTGGAATTAGGGTTTCCCAATGTTTCTATAAATATTGCTTTTGTGTTCGGTCTTATTGCGTTTTTAAAATTCTCTGTCTCCGAGCCGTCCACAAAGGTGGTTTGTATGCCGAAATCGGGTAATGTATTCGAGAGCAGATTATACGAGCCGCCGTAAATTCGTTTGTCCGCAACAATATTGTCGCCTGCGTGAGCAATATTCTGCAACGCATAGGTTACCGCCGCCGCTCCGGAGGCTGTGGCAAGCGCCGCCGCTCCGCCCTCGAGTGCCGCAATTCGCTGCTCAAATACATCCGAGGTTGGGTTCATAAGTCTGGTATATATATTACCGCCCTCGGTCAGACCGAACCTGCCCGCCGCTTGTGCGCAGTCCTCAAAAACATATGATGTTGTTGCGTATATAGGAACAGCTCTTGCGTCGGTTGTTAAATCGGGCTTCTCCTGCCCGACATGAAGCTGAAGTGTCTCGAACTTATAGCTATTGTTATTCATTTGTAAGTACCTCTTTTAAATTATTTTTGTTAAGGCTTGGCTACTTACAACGGCACATTCGTCCGTTCCTAAAGTTCTTTCTGAGCATAATAAAGATAACCGAATACATCGAATGTGCCTCCTTTTTAATTTCTATATCGTATAATTGCATACTATACATATTGATATTATATGTTTTAATTATACCTTTCTACTTTGCTCCTGTCAATAGTAAATAATACACAAATATTCTATTTATAACTATACTGTTTTATTGCAAAACACCGTTTTTTAAAAAATCTATTGACAAATACACCACAGATATAATATAATACACCACATCAGCAAGGGTGCTGTGGATTCTACGAATCCGCAGCGCTTTTTTATTTCTAATTATATATGTATTGCACAACGGCGTGGATACTATCCTTTTGCACAAAGGAAGTATGCACGCTGTTTTATTATAGCAATAAAACATACTTGGAGGATTATTATTATGGCTATCAACACCTTATGGGTTCTGCTCGGTACTGCGCTTGTGTTCTTTATGCAGGCAGGCTTCGCAATGGTTGAAACAGGTTTTACAAGAGCAAAAAACGCAGGCAATATTATTATGAAGAACCTGATGGACTTCGCCTCAGGCTCGATTGTCTATTGGCTTATAGGCTTTGGAATCATGTACGGAGAAACCGAGCTTATAAACGGTTTCATGGGCAGCATAAAGACTGTCAGCGGAGCCGATAGTGACTGGACCTCGTTGATATTTCAAACCGTTTTCTGTGCCACGGCGGCTACCATAGTTTCGGGTGCGATGGCAGAGAGAACAAAGTTCAAGTCCTACCTCGCATATTCTGTAATAATAAGTGCTGTTGTCTACCCTATTTCCGGACACTGGATATGGGGAGGCGGCTGGTTATCTGTTTTTGGAACTGCAGACGGATGGTTCTCCGGTCTGTCAAGCTACGGCTTCCATGATTACGCAGGCTCAACGGCTGTTCATATGGTGGGTGGCGTATCAGCTTTTATCGGAGCAAAAATACTCGGTCCCCGAATCGGGAAATATAGTAAGGATGGTAAATCACGTGCTATCCCGGGGCACAGCCTTACTCTCGGTGCATTAGGTGTGTTTATACTCTGGTTCGGCTGGTTCGGCTTCAACTCGGGTTCATCCCTTGCCATCGAGGGGCTGGAATCCAATGTATCAAGGGTTTTTGTTACCACAAACATAGCCGCAGCGGTTGCGACCGTAACCGTTATGATTATTACTTGGATTAAATACAAAAAACCGGATGTGTCCATGACATTAAACGGTGCGCTGGCCGGCTTGGTCGCCATTACGGCAGGATGCGCAACCGTTACGGTAACGGGAGCTGCTATAATCGGTTTAATCTCGGCGTTTGTGGTTGTGTTCGGTATAGAATTCATCGATAAGGTGCTTAAAATCGACGACCCCGTCGGAGCTATCGGCGTACACGGCTTGTGTGGTGCGGTCGGAACAATCCTTGTCGGTATGTTCGCTTATTTTGATCCATATACAAATATGGATGTTCTTACCGTGAATAACGGCATGGGGTTATTGTACGGGGGCGGAGTCGGGCAGTTAGTTACACAGCTTACAGGTGTTCTTGCCGTTGCGGTTTGGGTTGGTTTAACCATGACAGTTGCCTTCCTGCTTATCAAAAAGTTCATGGGACTGCGTGTTTCGTTACACGAAGAAACTGTTGGGCTTGATATTGAGGAGCATGGAATCGCAAGCTCGTATGCGGATTTTATGCCCGTACCCGGTATAAGTGTTTCCGTAAACGGAAAAGCCGAGATAGACGAGGCTGTTCCCGTTACATTAAAGACGGAAAATACTCCGAGTGCAAGCGACATGAAAATATCAAAAATTCAAATTATCTGCAAACAGAATAAATTTGAAGCTCTTAAGGACGCTATGTTTGAAATCGGTATAACAGGTATGACGGTAACCAATGTTTTAGGTTGCGGAATTCAAAGGGGCAAGCCGGAATACTACCGTGGAGTCGAGCTTGAGACAAACCTGATGCCAAAGGTACAGACAGAGATTGTGGTTTGCAAGGTTCCTGTTAAAACGGTCATAGAAACCGCTAAAAAGGTGCTTTACACCGGACATATCGGAGACGGTAAGATATTCGTTTATGATGTTGAGAACGCAGTTAAGGTTCGTACCGGTGAAGAGGGCTACGACGCTTTACAGGATGTAGAATAAGGCAGAATAGATTAAAGGACACGGTTAATTAAACTGCCGTGTCCTTTTGAATTTTATTCGAAGAACTGTTTATACATCCATTACAGATTCTTGTTATTGAAGAATTCCAATATCACCTCCACTTTATCTTTTACACTTCCGAATTCATTAAAATCAACGCCTTCAGCAATTGTGCTATCGGGGTTGGAGAACTTTCGTTTATCAATATTATTTATTTTTACACATATCACAGCTAAAATTTTAAGAATAGCCTTTTGTAATTCAATTTCATATTCATTGTCATCAAACATTTCGGTCAATAATAGTTCTCTGCACTCCCAAATATGCGGCAATGTCTTAACTAAGGATAGTGCTTTCTCCTGATTATTTGCTTTCAAATAAAGAAAGCAGAGATTTGCCATAACACTACTACGCAATTTTGTGCTTGTACTGTTTTCAAGAACGCGTTCGGATAGTAAAATCGCTTCGTTTACTAATTCGACATTTGATTCAATGTTGTCTTTTAAAGTCAATGTTAATGCGAGTTCTGCCAAAATACCGTTACTGTTTGGATAAATCCTTGTCGCTTCTCTTAAAAGGTTTATTGCTTTATCATGCTGACCACACGATCTTAATTTATGGACATTCGGAAATATTTCGTTCAGGTTAATTGAATTTCGTATTTCCTCCATTCCGATAAGTTCATCAACGGAAACATCATAATAATTTGCTATAAACGGGAGCATGGTTATATCGGGGTATGTAGAAGCGTTTTCCCAACGGCTGATAGCTTGTGGTGATACATTCAATATCTCAGCAAGTTGTTCTTGAGTTAAATCCCGTTTAATTCTCAGCTTTTTTAGATTTTTGCCAATGTTGATTTCCATAATTATTACTCTCCTAAAAATATTTTGGATGCTTGTGTAATAACTATACAACAATTGTTTTATAGTTACCATATCAAATTGAGTGAGATTTAATCAACTAAAATGATTGTTATTAAGTCAGCTATCATATTGCTCTACAAGAGCAACCTCATCAACAAATAAAAGACACGGTTTTGCTGCCGTGTCCTCTGCTTACTTGAATCTATATGTATTCTCTCTTTAGAATTGCATAATTTAAATAATTATACCTTCTACCGTTTAAAATACGGCTTCCCGTTCTGTTCCAATCACTCCAAACAAAACCGAAAATAAGTACTACTGTTAGCATAACGCAAAGCAGTTTTTTCATATAAATGCTCTTCTCGGTAGTATACTTACATGGGTTTTAGATTCTTGTTAAGTCTGTCTACGATTTTTTCAAAATCCCGCTGCCGGGTTTCCTCGGTATTGAATGAAAGATGTCTCCCTGTGTATGTGAACCTGACAGATTGCGGCATGTTATTAAAATTCTCATATGCCGGTGATATGCCAGCTAGCTTTTCTGCGAATGCTTCAACTTGATCGTCAGTTATCGGGTCATGCTTCGGAGCGTCCCACATGCCGTTTTGTTTTGCAGCTTCCACTGCTTTTTCGCCTAACTCGGTCATTAAACCCTTTTCCCGCAGCGTTTCCACCGTTTTCCTGTTTTTTTCAGACCAGTGACTTTTAGAGCGGCGCTTAGCAAAGTATTTTATATATTTTGTGTTGTCGATGCTTTTCATCTGTCCGTCTATCCACCCAAAACAAAGGGCATCTTCCAAAGCGTCATTTGCAGACAAAGTAACTATTGCTTTTGTTTTACCGAAAACAAGCCACACTCCGTCGCTTGTCTCTGCGTTTTCACGAAGCCACAAGCGAAAATCGCTGCGTAAAGCAAATAATAATTCAGGTATATCTGCTCTCATAATTATTTCTCACTTTCGTTTAGGTTGTTAAGGATTTTTTTCATGGGTTCGCCAAAAGAACCAGCTGTAGTTCCATTCCATTTGAAATAACTTTGACGGACTGACTGTATAGGTCGGATAATATTCATCCACTTTTCAACATCTTGGGGTTCGTCATATATAGATTCGTCAGAAAGAACATTTCTGACTTTACAGATAAATACTTCACTGCCATTCAATTCAATAGAGCGTTCGACTTCTAGTTCATATGCCCATGGGCTTTTTGTGAGAATCGGGACGTCAAGAACTTGTCCTTTCTCCGTTTCTACAGGAACGCACATTTTATCTTTTTTATACCCTGATATATTTCCGAAATAATCCGCAAGCGGTAATAATTCCTCCGTAACGAGGTTAGCGGAAAAGACCTTGTTGGCGCAGATTCTTTCTTTGGTTAGCTTTTCACCGCCAATACAAGCAATTACGCCCGTTTCCTTATCAAAACAATAGTTGAGCCAAGAAAACAGTCCGAAATTCGGTGTTCCGTCCTCTTTATATGTGCCGTAAAGAAAGAGTGTCAAAGGGCTAAAATGTCTTATTAATGGTAATGATTTTTTCATATGAATGCTCCATTTCGGGCAATAAGTTTTACGCCATAGTGGCGAGCATAACCTTCGTTACCTCGGAAATAGGTTTTTGTCCCGACAATATTCTTTCAATCTCCTCACAGACATGCTGTCCGATTTTTTTAAGCCCGTTGTTGGCAAGTCCTGCAAGGTGCGGAGTCATAATACAGTTTTTCAAGCTACGGAGCGGATTGTCTGCCGCCGGAGGCTCGGGGTCATAAACATCAAGGCAGGCATATTTAAGGTTTCCAGCCGCCATATGCTCGTAAAGCGCATTTTCGTCTATCAATGAACCTCTTGCGGTATTGATGAGCACCGCATCCTTTTTCATCAAAGCAAGCGTATCTTTGTTGAACATATGATAGGTCTCGGGTATTGAAGGCGCATGTATGGAGATAATATCGCTTTGTTTTAAAAGCTCCTCAAGGCTTACCAATTTCACACCCATTGCAGCCGCTTTTTCTTCACTGACAAATGGGTCATATAACAATATATCTACATCAAACGCGTGCATAAGCTCTATGTAATGCCGTCCTGCCCAACCACCGCCTACAACGCCGATTGTCAGGTCGTAAAGCTCTCTTATATTCTCTTTTCCCTCTGCCCAGCCGCCTGCGTGCAGATTGTCGTTAAGTGCGAAAAAGTTCTTGGATGCCGATATGGTAAAGCCCAAAGCGGTTTCCGAAACGCCGCAGCTTAGCGTATTCGCACTGCTTACAACCCTGATACCCTTCTCCCATAATGCGTCAGAGACAACGGGTTTTACACTTCCTGCCGCATGTGCGACAAGCTTCAGGTCTGGGCATACCTCTAAAATATCCTCGTCAATAGCCTCGTTTCCCCAGCTTGTTACCGCTATTGTTGCTCCCGCAATTGCCTTTTTAACGCTTTCCTTATCGGTTCCGCCGTTATTTATAACAACCTCTCCGATTTGTTCAAGCCGTTTAATTGACTTCTCGTTGATAACCATGTTTCTTGAGCCACCGCTCATAATCAATGCAATTTTCTCCATTACCGTAGTTTCCTTTTCGCTTAGTTAATATTTATTTGTGAAAATAATTCTCGTACCCGTTTGGTTCGAACAGCAACCCGCTGTTTTTATAAAAAGCCTCGTCAAGAGTAAACACGCCGTTTTTTTCCGGTGGGCAGGTTAATCCCCTCGGCAACAAAGCTTTTAAGCTGTCCCAGTTTACATAATTCTGATGTCCGTTTACCTCAAGACAGCCGACCTTCATACCCTCAAGCGCACCTGTCCTTGCCGCAAATTGCTTATTCCATTCCACTAAAAGCGGGTTGACTGTCAAATCGGCGCAAAGACATTCGCCTCCTGCGGCATGAATAGCCGCCGCCATTTTAAAGGATACCGACATTGTTTTTGCAATCGGTTTCAGGGCAACCGCTTTGTATCCGAGCTGCAGTCTTTTTTTGACATCCGCAAGAGCATGTGCAGATTCATCTGCGTTGATTACTACGGGTAAATCACCCACAAACACCTCATTCTCTGCTTCAAACGGTTCCTCGAGCAGAGCGATTCTGTCCAATGCGCCTATTTTGTCAGCTTGCTCAAGCAGTCCGCACAGTCGTTCCTTGGTGTCGTATCTTCCGTTTGCGTCAAGATAATACAGTATTTTACCGCTCTTTGTAAGGTCGGTTTCGTGTTGTGAGGCTAATGTATGTATCTCTGTCAGACGAATCTTGTCCCATTCGAGCATGGAACGCATATCCTCCTCATGTGAGAGGTTGATTCCCGTTGATTTGCCTATTTTTATTTTGAGCAGAGCCGTTCCGCTGTTCAGGGTTTCCTTTAGCTGCTCGGCGTTAACCGCATAGCTGATAAGCGGAATATGCGCCAATCTGTCATGGCGTGAGGATAATGCTTGCTTCGCATACTCGGGAATAATACCGTCAAACGAAGTTATCGCATTCTCCTTAGCATATAACGACCACAACGCATAATCGATACCGACCAATGAATTAAGCACAAAGGTCTCGGCAACGGGTATACCGCAGACCACCTCGGCGTATTTAATAAGCTCGGGAACCATCTCGTCAATTAAATCATCGGGGCGGAGGAATTCGGTATTTTCCAGCATTTTCAATGCTCTGTTTGTAACCAGCAACATCATTGCACTTGATGCGGCAGGCGGATTTCCTCCGAAAACGGCGGCATCAGACCATAAAACACTCTCAACGGCGGGGCAACAAGAGGTAAAATTGTCGCTTTCTATTTTTACCACTGTCTGCCATAGCTCGGTTAGGTACCTTCCCTTAAAACCGAACGGAGCGGAGAGCTTCTCTCGCACAAAATCCAGTTCACAGCTTTTTATTCTGATTCTATTGCTCATTTAATTAATACCTCAATCGCTTCATTTGGAACATAACCATACAGCGGTTTTTTATATTTTATCAATTCTTTCACAAAAGTCGAGCTGATAAACTCGTACTCCTTCTTTGCGGGCAGCACAATGCTCTCCGCACCCGCAAGCGACCTGTTTATCTCAAATAGCATCCGTTCATATTCAAAATCACCCGCATTCCTTGCGCCCCTGACTATTACGGGGTTCTCTATCTGCGTTACCAAATCCGCGAGCAAGCCGTTCCATAATCTTACACTTATATTCGTATTATCCTTGAAGCATTCCAAAACCGATTGGAACCGCTTCTCTGCTGAGAATAAAAAGCGTTTTTCGGTATTATCCAACACCGCAACAATAACCTGCGAAAAGAGCTGACTCGCCCGCTCTATCACATCAAAATGCCCCATTGTAATAGGGTCAAAGCTGCCTGTTACGATAGCCGTTTTCATAAGGTCAACTCCTTTATTATATAAAGCTTATATCTTAATTATAGAGATATATGTCCTGCCGTAACGGTACAGCTTTTGCTCCTTATCGTCGGTCGGAACGGGAATACCGTCCTCTTCACTCTCACAGATGATTATTGCGCCTTTAGCCAAAATCTCCGCAGCGTAGAGCCGCTTTAAAACATCATCGATAAAGCCCGCCTTATAGGGCGGATCGAGGAATACCAAATCAAACGCCTCGTTACCCTTGGCACCCTTTAGATATGCCTTCCAATCGGCATTTACTATACGGCATTTTTCGTTGAGCTTTGTCTTTATGGCATTAGCCTTTATAATATCTGTCGCAGCACGGGACGAATCCACAATAACCGCACTCTCGCCACCTCTGGATAACGCCTCGAGCGACATCTGTCCGCTTCCACCGAACAAATCAAGAATTCGTCTGTCCTGTATATCAAATTGTATTGCGGAAAAAATCGCTTCCTTAACCCTCTCCGAGGTTGGTCTTGTTTCCTCACCCTGAAGTGTATTAAGTTTTGTTCCTTTTGCTGTTCCTGTTATTATTCTCATTTAATTTTTCCTCTCTATATGCCTTCGTACAACGGGAATTGTCCCGCTCCGTTCCGGCGGATTGAAATCTACTTCCTTAATTCCTTATAAAGCTCCGCTGCAAGCTTTTTGTCAATCCCCTTAACGAGCGAGAGCTGCTCCTCGGTCGCATTTTTAAGTGCCATATAGGTCCCGAAATGCTCAAGCAAAGCTCTTGCTTTAGCCTCTCCCACTCCCTTGATTTTTATGAGTGAGCTGCTCTTTACAGTTTTTCTGCGTATCAAATCCATCCTTGACAGCGAGAAACGGTGCACTTCTTCCTGTATTTTATAAATGAAAACGAATATATCCTGCCGTTTGTTCAACGATAGCTCACCGACACCGTCCGTCAGTGTTCTGGTCTTGTGATGCTCGTCCTTAACCATTCCGAAAACGGGTATATCAAGACCGCATTCGTCAAGAACCTCCCTCGCCGCAGAGACCTGCCCTACCCCGCCGTCCATAAGAATCAAATCGGGATACTCCCAACCATCCTCCTCCGTGTTGCGTGCAAAACGCCTTTTCAGCGCTTCCTTGAGCGAGCCGCAATCATCCTGTCCGACCGTACCCTTTATATTGAACGAACGATATTTTCTCTTTGCGAACCTGCCCCGCTCCAGCACTACCATACCGCAGGTTATATGCTCTCCGCCGCTGTTGGATATATCATATGCTTCAATCCTGTCAGGGAGCTGTTCAAGACACAAAAATTCCGCCAGCGAATATAAAAAATCGTTATGCTTATCCTCATCGGCACGCTTGTGTAACAGGAGCTGCTTTGCGTTTTCGCTCGCTCTGCCTGCCAGCGCCTTCATTTCGCCACGCTGCGGAGTTGTTATACTCGCCTTGAATCCGCCGCTTACCGTCATCCATTCGGATATAAGAGCCCTGTCCTCGCTTGTGAGCGCATAATCTATATATATTTTTTTTGGAATAAATCCTCTCAGCTCATAAAACCGCTGCATAAATGCGCTTAAGGAGGAGCTGTTTATAATCTCATCCGCTCCGAAGAAGAAGCTCTCTCTGTCAATAATCGCTCCGCCTCGCACATAGAACACGACTAAGGCACTGCCTAAATCATCTGCGTAAACACCGAAAATATCAGCCTCGGTCTGCGGTGAAGCGACAATCTGCTGCTTATCCCCAATTTTTTGTAACGAACGAATACGGTCACGGCATCTTGCAGCCCTTTCATAGAGCATCTGCTCGGAGGATTCGTCCATTTTGGCACTTAACTTTTTTATCAGGGAGTTAAAATCGCCTCTTAAAAAATGCAGAGCCTCGTCGAACAGCTCGGCGTACTCGGTTTCGGTTATATTATCCCTCACACAGGGCGCTACACACTGCTTTATATGGTAGTTCAGGCAAGGTCTACCCTTGCCAATATCCTGCGGAAACACACGGTTACAGCAGGGTAATGAAAATGTTTTTTGTACCGTTTCTACAATGCTCCTCGCAACCTTTACAGAGGAAAACGGTCCGAAATATTTATCCTTGTCGTTGCCCCGTCTGTGACAATAGCCTATCTTCGGATAACGCTCGGTTGTTACCTTTATATACGGATAACCTAAGCTATCCTTTAATTTAATATTATATCGAGGCATATATTGCTTGATGAATTGGTTCTCTAATAATAATGCTTCAAGCTCGGTTTTTGTGTGATAGACATCAAAATCATGCACCAAACCAACCATCTTAAGTGTTTTGCCGTAATGCTTTTGGTGCGCAGCAAAATAGCTGATCACTCTGTTGCGCAGCACCTTAGATTTGCCGACATAAATGACCTTGTCGGCACGGTTCTTCATTATATACACCCCCGGCGTTGCCGGCAGCAACTTTGCCTTTTCTAAGAGTTCCTCTCTGGTCATATCGGTTACCTATAGCATAAATTAATAAAAAATTGCCTCGAACTCATATTTAAGGATGAGCCCAAGGCTTAATTTCTTTGAATATCACTCACTCGCACATCGATTTCATTTTATAATTAATCGTTAAACCCTTTTAAAATGAGGTCGATTAAGCCGTCAACAGCATCCTGCTCGTCGACTCCGTCCGCAAGAATAGTAATAATATCGCCCTTAGCAATCCCAAGGGAAAGCACGCCGAGCAGACTCTTGGCGTTGGCTCGTCTGTCGCTGTTCTCAACCCAAATCGAGCTCTTGTATGAGTTTGCTTTTTGAATAAAGTAGGTTGCAGGTCTTGCATGCAAACCGACTGTGTTTTGTATTGTAATATTTTTAGTTAGCATAGCTTAAATACCCCCAATGATAATACTTTAATTATATCAAAAATACATACTTAAATCAATAGACAACGGCTGTGCAATCTTACGAAAATGTTAGCGTAGTTGTAAATTTATTTGTGCATTAGCACTAATTTATCGACAAAATAATTGCTTCATATACAGCAGTAGCGGTTATTATATATTGCTTCATCCCCGGTGCTATAAGAACCTCGCCGTCCAGAAACACTCCGCTGTCGCTCTTATAACCCCTTGCGACCGCTCTTACGGTAACATCGTAATACCCGCTTCTCTCTAAATGCATTATGCTCCCGTCAACGGCATATTCGGTTATAACGCTTACAGAAGGGGTAACCGATACAATTCTGCCCATTGAGCCGCCGCTGTCCCGACTCGCAAGCGGCGTATTCTGTGTAAGATACGACAGGCGGGTGCTGTCAACCTCTTTGAGCTCAAAGGTATAGGTGATTTCAACACTTTTATCCGGACTGAGCAGCTCCACTATATTGTTTCTAAAAAATACACCGATTATGAGTGCTATTATTATTAATACGATTAAAACATCGAGTATGTTAAACCTGACTCTATTCTCTGCAGACGACAAATCCTCACCCCTCTTTGACTTTGACCGCTGTAATCAACGCATCACCATAAAAATCGGGAAGCCTTAAAGCAAGCCGTTCCCCGGCTCTTATCGGTTGACCGCCGACATAATAACTGCCGTTTTCTATTACTGCGGTTGCGTTTACGGTTGCGATAACCGTGTTGTACTCGTCAGATACATTTGTGATATATCCACCCTCTGAGGCAGAGCTGCGGTTGAGCGTATCAAAAACCTTTCTGTCGTTTAAGGCGGAGATAATTCTACCCATCGATTCACCCTCCGCAGAAAGGAACACTTTATTTGGCGAAATGTTGGAGGCGATCTCTCTGTCAACAGTTTCGAAAACCAAGCTGTACTCTATGACCGCTGTACTCTATGACCGCTGTTTTAGCCTCCGCAGGTCTGAGCGTAAAGAACAGACCTGTACCGACAATGCTTAATAATAACAG
>PGZT01000030.1 GCA_002841455.1 Firmicutes bacterium HGW-Firmicutes-21
GCTCTCACGGGACAGCCTTGTTATACTACCATATCTTTTTCCGTTTGTCAACACCTTTTTTTATTCTTTTTCGGTTTTTATTCAGCTAAAATTTGTAAATACAAGGTGTTAACATTCTTCATCCCCCCATTGCCTTAACGGCAGTTAAAACCTCTCTATATAAATAAAGAGAGCCAAGCGAAAAAACGACGCCTTCTTTGCCTGCACGGTTATATGCCGTTATAACACCCTCCTCGACCGTTGTGCAATCGGTAACCGATAAGCCGTATTTTAACAAATGCTCCTTTAAAGTGTTGGCAGGCATTGAACGTGGATTATCCGGTGTTACGGTTATAAATTCGGATGCGAACGGAACGATAGGCTCGATCATTACTTCAATATTTTTGTCTGCCATTATTCCCAGTATAAATATCGCTTTCCTACCGGGCAGATGAACCTTGAAGCTCTCGATTGCCGATGCTACTCCCTGCGGATTATGTCCTCCGTCGGAAATGAAGAGCGGTTCTCTTGATAAAACCTCAAATCTGCCCTGCCATTTTACGCTTGCCATTCCGTCATAAACCGCACGAGTGGAAATTTTTCTTCCTTTTTTATTTAATATATCTATCGCCGAAAGCACCAAAGCCGCATTATTGAATTGATATATGCCGACCAACGGTATAGAGATGTTTTTGTGTTTTCCAAAGTCGAAGGTAAGCCTGTCGAGGGAAATCTCTTTTTTTATCAGCTCTTTAAAATCGGGTATGTCAAGCGTAGCGTTTTCCTCGTTGCATTTCTCTCTGATAACAGCTTCCGCTTCTTTATTATCGCCGTAAAAAAGCACATTGCCATTATTTTTTATAATACCCGCTTTAGCGGAAGCGATTTCCGGCATGGTCGTACCTAATTCACGGGTATGGTCATAATCGATTGTTGTTATAACGGCAAGCTCGGGTGTCTCTATAACATTGGTGGAATCAAGTAATCCGCCTAAGCCCGTTTCCAGCACGACGATGTCGCAGCTGTTGCGGTAGAAGAACTCGAAAGCGAGTGCCGTTATCAGCTCAAACTCGGTAGGCGGGTCACTCATTACATCGGCAAACTGAGAAATATGGGTTGTTAATTCCGCAAGCTCGTCGTTTGTGATAGAATTTCCGTTTATCTGCATCCGCTCGTTAAAGCTGACTATATACGGGGAGGTATATAGTCCGACTTTATAGCCTGCTTCCTCTAATACCGAAGCCAGCATTGCGGAGACCGAGCCCTTGCCATTGGTCCCCGCAATGTGAACGAACCTCAGCTTTTTATCGGGATTATCCATTTTGGAGAGCAGCTCTTTCGTTCTGCTCAACCCAAGCTTACTGCCCCGCCAGTTTACACTGTGTATATACTTTATCGCTTGCTTGTAGTTCATCTAAGCCACCACTTGGGACGATTGCTTAAAATAATTCTGTCCAAACCGCTTTTTGAAAGGTAATAAATACAGACAGTCTCCACCAGAGCAATACCTAAATAGAGCGGTACTCGGACTGTCAGCAAGGTGAAATAATTCAATCCTAAAAGCAATGTAAGCGCATATGTCGACCAGAGCATGGTTCCGGCAATGTTGGTCATTAAAACCACTGCCAAAAAGCCTGCAAATGATTGTTTTTTTAAAAAAATATGTTTTAACAGCCAAGGTAGCAAACCGAAAAGAACCGGTGTCAGTGCAAGAGGGGGATACCATCCTGTTGTTAAATTTGCGGCGATAAAATCCGCCGAAAGACCGACCGCCATACCTGCAAACGGTCCGAACCAAAGGGACGCTAATATTATGGGAATGTTCATAAAGGTGATACGAAGGCTGTCACCTATCGGTATCTTATACACTCCCAGCACGACACTGATTGCCGCCATCATCGCCAAGAACACAAGCCCTCTTGTGTTAAATTTTTTCATAAAAAATACACCTCTCTCTTATTATTTCGCCACAAGCAGCAAAATAGCAAGAAAAGGCGCCTTAAACAAACGCTTGGATGACTTGCGTATTAAAATGCTGCAGCGGGATGCAAGGTATGTACCGCAAGCCGACGATTTAACCGTTTGCTTTTCGTTCGATCGACAACTCCCCGTTCGACCAACACTTAACGCACATATCTTTACTCTGCTGATAACATTCTATACTCAAAAATCCATCTTGTCAATATACAACATAAATAAATTTCCGGAATAAGAAACGACTTTTGATAAAACCCGGCAACTGTAATGCTTAGCGCAGTAAACTGCACATTTTACTGCGCATACCGCAACACAGTAGCTTTAGAAAAGCAAGACGCTCAATGCCTGCTCTTTCTTCCGAACAACGCCGTTATAAAAGGGCGCAGGAACTTCGGCGGCTTTATTACATAGATCCTCATAACAGTATTCCCTTTTCTCCGACGATTTTATTATGTAAGCAATACAAAAGAAAGAAATTATTTACGCCTGTCGTCGGACAAGCGGTAATTTCCTTAATTCGGTTAAATAACCGCAAAATTATTTTGCAAAAAGCAAAAATCCCGCAGTTACTATGATAGCCGCTTGAATGCAGACCAACACCGCCGCCGGCATTAAGGCGCATAATAAAACCCCTATACCAAAGGTTAAAGCGGCGATGCCTAAAGTTTTGCCCATGCACCTCATATAATCACTGCCTTTCAATATAGTTTATTCATATTATCCGTTTTCGCTACATATAAATTAAACAAAAAAGCGAAAGGATGCGATTACCATAAAAACATCAGTAAGGGAGATTTATGTTCCCAAGCAATTGCTGCAAACAACAGTCGACAAGGATCTGGAACTTGAGGGAACGCTGCCCGATTTCTGCCCGGATATTTCCAGGCTTATCAGAGTAGACTGCACTCCATATATCGACAGCAGCGAAATAAGCGGAGATAGGTGCCTCGTTACAGGCAGAGTGGTTTGCAGTATGCTTTACGAGACCGATTACAAGAACAAAATCAAAAGCGCCGTATTCAGTAAGGATTTCAGCCAGAGCTTTGATGTCCAGACACAGGGTTGTGTTAATCCTATTGCGGAAGCCGCAACACGCTGCACGCATATTTCTTGCAAAATGCTCAGCCCGAGGAAATTTATTATCAAGCCGAGGCTACTGTTAAACCTTGATGTATTCGGAAACACAACCGTTAAAACTGTTGACACGCTCAGCGGCGACAACACCTTTTTTAAAACAAACGAGATTATGTTCGAGAAAAGGTTAAGCCCGTATACAGAGGATTTCTCTTTTGAAGAAGAATTGCCGCTCTTGCAAAGCGAAAAAGCAATAGGCGATATTGTGCTCGGCAGCATCCGCCTTCAACCTCCGCAGGTTACACTCTCCGGAAATGACGCACTTGTAAAATCAAACGCAATAATCAAGGTGCTCTATGAGGAGGAAGGCTCGGAAAACGAATTGGTTATGTCCACCAAAATTTTACCCGTCAGCATGACTCTGAGCAATCTCGAGGTTGACGAAACGGGAAAAATGGCGGTATCTCTGACCGTTACGGATGAAAAGGTTACGAGTGAGCTTGATACCTACGGCGAGAACAGAGTTATCAAGGCAAGCTTTACCGCCAGAGCAAAAGCCGATATGACCGAGAGAATAAGCGAATTGGTTGCGACCGATTTATTTTCATCCGATTATGTTAACAAGACCGAGAGTATGACCATCACGCTCCCGACACAATTCTCGGAGTTTGACCGCACCTTTACCATCGATACGGTTGTCGTACCGGAAAGGTCCTTCACATCTCCGTTATTCGATACCGATATAACCATAAACGAACTTACCACCGAAATTGTCGAGGGTGGAGTTACACTCAGCGGCAACTATACCGTTTCGGTATTGGGACGCACGACAGAAGCAATGGAGAGCTTTGATTTTACGGGTAATTTCAACGAGTTCATTCCTATTGACACTCCCGAGAATGTCGTCAATGTAGAGGCGGAGCTGTTCCCGTTTGACTATTCCACAACAATGATGTCGGACGGTAGCTTGGCGCTTAGGATTATATTGAACGCAAAGATAAGAACCTTTACAGAGGATCGTCAGACCATTATATCGGCTGTCATTAACCAGGACCCTGTACCGAAGGATAAGGAAGCGTTTGCGGTTATCTATTACTTCCCGAACTCAAAGGATAACCTCTGGAGTATAGCGAAGAAATATTATGTCAACCCGAGTGTCATAAAGGATGCCAACCCGACCGCTTTCGACGAGAGGGAGCAGATTAAGAGCGGAACTAAAATGGTAATGATAAAAAAATAGAATCAGTAAAATTTTAAAAGCACGGCAATCATCTGTAAAGAGGGTGATTGTCCGTGCTTTTTTATGAAAAGGATTAAATATGGTTTTTTAAGTGTTTTTTGTTACCTTAAGTCGAGCGGCTTAATATACTATAAGTATAAACATTACTTATCGGTGAAATGCTTATATCATATTTAAGCTTTTTTACGCCGAAGAAACGGAAATTATTATGTCAAACAATGTAAAAGTTGCTGTAATAGGCGGAGATCTTCGGCAGCTTGTGGTAGCAAAGCTGTTTGCCGAAAACGGAATCGAAACCGCGGTTTTCGGCTTTGACCTTTATACCGGAGATTTTCTGCCCGTAACCAAATGCAGGACACCGGCGGATGCTTTGTGGGGAGCTTCGGCGGTTATTTTGCCTCTGCCCTGCTCTGTTGACAAGGAGAGTATCAACGCTCCTCTGCATGACGGAAAAATAATGTTGGATGACCTGCTGAACAAGGTTACCGACGAACAAATTGTCTGTGGAGGGATGCTGTCGGCAAATCGTCCGAATATACACGATTACTACGAGAGAGAAGAGTTGAAGATTCTAAACGCCATACCCACAGCCGAGGGAGCGATTGCGCTTGCGCTTGACGAGCTGCCCATAACCCTGCACGACGCGAAAGCGGTTGTTCTCGGTTACGGACGGATAGGAAAGGCGCTTGCAGAGCGGCTAAAGGGGCTTGGCTGCGTTGTTACGGTTGTCTCAAAGAAGGAAAGCGACCTTGCTCTTTGCGAATCATCCTCGCACAGAGCCGTACAGATACGCCACTTGAGCGACGAGGTTTCGAAGGCGGATGTAATATTCAACACCATACCCGCTATGATACTTAATGACCCTATTCTGGGTTATATAGATAAAAACACGCTCATAATCGACCTCGCCGGCAGACCGGGCGGAGTTGACTTCGATGCCGCTAAAAGAAGAGGTATCGAGGTTATATGGGCGTTATCTCTGCCCGGAAAAGTAGCCCCTGTCACGGCGGGACGCATTATTTACAAAACGGTTTGCAACATTTTAAAGCAGGAAGGAGTTTTATAGGAATGAAGCTGGCATATGCCTTATGCGGGTCCTTCTGCACGCATAAAAAGGCGCTGGATGTACTTGAAGTTCTATCGAAGCATCATGATATCACCCCTGTTTTCTCCGAGATAACCGCAGTAACCGATACCAGATTCGGTACAGCCTCGGAGCTGCAAGAAAAGGTAGAATATATATGTAAGAATAAAATCGTGTCAACAATAAAGGGCGCCGAGGAGGTAATAACGGGAGGCGAGTTCGATGCCGTTATCGTTTCCCCCTGTACGGGGAACACCCTTGCCAAGATTGCGGGTGGAATAACCGACAGCACGGTTACAATGTGCGTTAAGGCACAGTTGCGGAACCGCCGTCCCGTTATTATTGCTCTTGCGACCAACGACGGACTGAGTGCCAATCTGTTTAATATCGCTATGACGCTGGAGAAGAAGAATATTTTCTTTACCCCCTTCGGGCAGGACAACGCTTTTGATAAGCCGTCCTCGCTTGTCTGCGATTTTAATTTGGTACAGGATACCCTGGAGTTTGCCCTGGAGGGAACACAGCTACAACCGCTGCTGTTATAAAGTAATGAACTGAAAAAAAGATAATAAAAATGAGCAGACAGGAAGTTCTGCTCATTTTTGGTTATTGTTGAAATTGTTAACATGTTAGAGCTACTGTATGACTCCCATAAGTATAAAGCCTTTTCTTTCAAATCGAATTTACTTTTCTATATTTACCGTTGCCGAGAAATTGAATAACATTCTTATCTCGCAATTGTCACTTTTATAACCTTCAGCAAGAGTATTATTAAGATTTAAATTCATTTAATTCTACCTCGTAATATTATTTATACAAGTCTCCGCTGTTCTCTTTGTTTAGTGTGCCTTCTAATTCTATCATCAAAAATCTGCTCAATGATTTTACTACAGGTCTATGTAAAACGCCTTTTGGTACAATTATCAATTCGCCTTCATCTACCTGAGTTAGTCCGTTTTCCGTCTCGAGATTAAAACTTCCTTCAATAACATAAAACAATTCGTCTGAGGACTCGTGAACATGAAAATCTAATGTTCGATTCTCCACATTAACAACACTTAAAATATGACCGTTTAATCTTCCGATTTTTTCGTAAACATAAAGATTGTCTACTTTGTTTACTGCATTTTTCAAATTGATTTTTTCAATCATATAAATACCCATGAACTGACCCTTGAACTAATAGGAATGGAATATAGCATGAACTCGCACCTGCCTTTCTGATTGTTTTATGTTCTTTCACGCTAATTCACCTGTTATATGATATCTCTAATTACTGTCATTAACTATCGTGTCCAAATCACGCTAAACATCCCACAAGATAATTTTCATACACTTATCAGGGCATATAACACACCTATTGCTCCGATAACAGTTAAAATATATACCGGTAATTTTGGCATCTCGCCGTCTCTCTGCATTGCTTTTCCAAACATATAAAATACAAAGGGATGAATAAGGAAAGGCATTGCGAATATAAAAGGAATCATCGTTGCTTCATCAGAGCCAAACATACCTCCTTGGGTTGCGGCAAACAGACCGAAATGTGAGATCGCCGACGATTTTGCCATTGCGGAGTAACCGATAGACATCCCCGCTGCGGATAACATAGTAAATCCGCCAAACACCGCTAAGAGCTGAAATCCGAGAGAAAATTGCATCAATCCCTTTACTTCGTTCGCATCATTTCCGCCCGAGCTTCTTATGGTTTTCAAGGAATAGGCTGTAATGACAAGACCTATTGCAACAATACCAACTGCGGGAATCATCATTAAATAGCCGCGTTGAGCACTCATTGCCAATATTGAAAACACAAAAATGTGTCCGATAAAAGGAACATTAATCATAATCGGTGCTCTTATTGCAGCCGCAATGCCTAAGTCGCCTGCCGTACACGCTCCTGTTATACCGGAGTGGGATAGAGAGCCTGCCATTCCCGGTGCAAGTATACGGGTATTGGTAGCTTTTCCGAAGAACATTAACAATGCAATTCCGCCGAACATCCAGAACATTTGACCGAAGAAGCCGTAAATCATTACGGATGTCATTCCCTTAATATCAAAAACCTGCATCATCCTTGAGCCGCCGACCATAAAGTTTGCCGCCAACACCACAGGAATACCCGCAAATAACAGAGCCTTGACAGTCGGTCCAAACCTCCATTTATACATAATCGCACCAAAGCTCGAGCCGATTATTACCGCAAAAAAGATTTGCGGTAGTGCAATTACTTCTTTGATTGCCATTGAAATATAGTATGTCGCAATCATTATGCCTGCAAGTGCGACAATTTCGAATATTCCCTTTTTAATGTATAACGGCTTATTAGTAATTGTCGCTTTATAATCCACTAAAATAGTTGCTCCAATTATACCTATGTAGGCGATAAGCGAATAATATCTGCTTATATCACCAAAATTAGCTCCGACTATAATACGGTATAAAGATTCTATCCCGATTAACAAAAAAAACGACCTTATTATGTAAACCATTTGAGTTCTGTTCGTGCCTAAAATTGTTTCTTCCTTTGACGGAACCACCATATCCTCTACATCGAGCTTCTTTTTGCCGAACAATTTTCGTATTTCCTGACCGCCTACAAAAAAAGAAACGGTCAGAGCGACAATTGTTGTTCTGCTGATAAAATCAACAATCGGAAACTCGGGCAGACCATGTGTTGCCACTCCGCTTTTAACAAGGATATAACCCATTGCAAGACCGAAAACAACAATTATTAAAATAGGCGAAAATTTCGTTCCCGCCACAACCGTTCTCGCAACAAGGATTATGGGAATCAACAAAATAAGCGATAACCACAATTGATTAAGGATTTGCAAGTGTTGTATTTGCTCTAATAATTCATCCATAAACCGCTCCTTAAATAGTATGTATTTTTTGTTTTTGTGGATACTCCGCTTTTAATTATTGGTTTATCTCATCATAACTTATATTGAATTGCTTATTAAAATCATATAATGTCTTTTTTAATCCACTGTCTAAAATACTTAAGCACTTATTTGTTATATATGATGGTATTGTTTTATAATATGCTTGAGCTATTCCACCTGTAATACAGGCTATTGTATCGCTGTCTCCTCCAATTGAAATAGCTTTTCTTATTGCACTTTCAAAGCTGTTTGATTCTAAAAAAGCAACAATAGCAGGAGGAACTGAATAGCTTGCTCTGCTGTCAAAAACATATTCTTTGCGGATACTATCTAATGTGAAGGATAAATCCATTTTTATATATCTCTCTATATATTTTTTTATATATTCTTTTGAACAACCTGTTCTTGCAAAAAAAACCGAAACAGCAACCGCTTTCGCTCCTTGAATGGCTTCTTTATGATTATGAGTGTATTTACAGCTATATACTGCTTCTTGTATAACATCATCAATATTATCAAAAGCGAATCCAATTGGAGAGACTCTCATCGCAGCACCGTTTGCATAACTGTTTTGACGGTTTAATTCATTAACCGCTGCCCAGTTTTTGAACATATTCCCAAAGCCGGCATATGGATATCGGGAGTAATACTGTTTATATCGATATGCATATTCTCTTTGACGAGTTAATCCTCTAAAGTATCCTTTAGCTGGCTTATTGTTAAATATAAGCGCATCTGCAACTGCCACAGTTAAAACGCTGTCATCTGTGAAGCTACTTTCTCTACTGAACAACTCAAAATCTTCACTTTTAACATTATGTATTTCAAAAACAGAGCCGATAATATCTCCGCAAATAGCTCCCAACATAAAATCACCTATTTGAATACTTTATTATTAAATACATAACGAAGCTATTTTATCATCATTGATTTTTAAACTTCATTAAATGTTATGTTTTCTTACAATAAATAAAGAAGAATCATACCGATACTCAGAGTGTATTATATTGTATCAATAAGGTAAGTATATATGAAATTTCTCGGATTGTCAATAATACATCCCATTTTTAAAAAGAAGCATCCGAGTAAAAATTCTGACAGTTGTCGTCTTACCGTTATCGTTGGAGCCAAGCAAGGCGAAAACACTGCCGAATCGACATTCAAAGAACGTTATACAACAGACACATGACAGGGCGTTTCGGTATAATATATCCCAAAAGCCGTTCCGGCATAAAACAAAAAGAGCAGACACCCAGACCTGCTCTGTACATACGAAGAGAGCCAATTTTGAAGCAAAAAGAAATCGAGTGCTCACACGGAATACTAAAATCCGTTATGAACACTCGATATGGTCTGAGTGACAGGATTTGAACCTGCGGCCTCTACCACCCCAAGGTAGCGCTCTACCAAGCTGAGCCACACCCAGATATGCAACGGAGTGAATTATAGCATAATATCCTTACTGTGTCAAGCCGTTTTACCCTTTTGAAAAGAAATAATTTTATAAAACACAAAAAACGGACAATAATATATATATCATTTATTATCAGAAAGGTAGCGATTTAAAATGAAAAAAGACAAGCTGCTCGGAAGAGTCCATAAGAATTCACAGGTGGGTCTTTTTACACTTCCGAAAATAAACGAAATGAGCGAAAACCCCGGCTTTAAGCAGGTTCTTGCAAGCCACGAGGATGAATATAAAAACATCTATTACGGTGCGGAGCGGCTTACCGACAAACATCCGCTGCTTGATATGAGCGCCTTTGCGAAGTTCCGAACAAGGACAATGCTCAATATGAACACCATTACCGATAAATCATCCTCTCACCTTGCCGAAATGCTTGTAATGGGCAGCACCGCCGGTGTTATCGACATGAAAAAGAGCCTTCGTAAATACCCCGACGCACCGAAAGCGTCCCGTGAGCTGGCACAGACGCTTTTATCGATTGAGGAAAAAAATATTGAGGTTATGAAGCAATTCCTTTAATTATTCTCAATGCCTTGAGTTGCGGTCGTTAATATTAGCCGTTCTTATAAAGCAACCTATAAGGTAATCAAAGTCTGCGGTTATTTTTGCGGACAGTTTTTTGTCGTTAATATTTATACGGCTTTTTATCTCTATCAGCTTCTCGGCTGCAAACATCGGGAAGCTCTTGTCGTTTAAACGGTTCTGTGACAAAACAAGCATGCTGTCAAGCAGCTCCTTTATAAAATCGAGATTCTCCCGCTCCTCTGTATAAAAACGCTTGTAAACATTATCAATATTATCTATAATCCCGATAACGCCTGTGTTAAGTGTTTCCGCTCCCTTGTCGGTACGGACCGCTTCCTTTTTAAATGCACCGTTTGAGAGTATGTCGAAATAACCGCAGGTGCTTATATACCGTAGAGTGAATATACCTATTCCGTCCGTGGCAAGCTCATAGGACATATACGATTGCTCGGTCATGGATTTATGCGTCGCTCTGACATATGCTCCGACGCCGAGAGTAAGATGCGTATTGGGAGCGATAGTCTCTGCGAACTGCGCCGCATAAAACAGTTGGGACTCGGTGTCCGGAGCATATATCATTGGATAAAGCTCGTCAACCCAGCCGTTCACACACCACCGCTCGACATCCTGAAAAATGTAAATTTGCCTGTCTGTGTAGTCCGCAAAGCAGGTGAAGGAAAGGTTTATATCTGCCTTAAGAGCCTTTACGGTCTTGTATGTTTTCTCAACAAAGGTGGTTATAACATCCCTACGGAAGGAGCACCATTTCTCCCAGAGGTTATCGTCTATCTTCAGGTCAATTGGGTTGACTCCGTACTTCTTTTTGAATGCGGCGGTCATATCGTCGTTATAGCCGAAATCCTCATAGGTGTCCTTCTGATAATAAATAGGCAGCGGGAAGCGGATATAATCGATTTGTATCCCGTCAATATCATATTTCTGCACTATCTCGCCGAAAATATCGAGCTGGAACTGCCTGATCTCCTCATCAAACGGGTTGAGGGTAATAAAGCCCTCCGCACCGTTATGGTTTCCCTTGTTGGTAAGCAGATATTTATCCCTATACTTATTCATATAATGCCCCTCGGGATAAACGAAGGACGAGCTTCCTCCGCTGAAAGCGCATACCAAAATATGTATCTCTATCCCCTGCTTATGTCCGTTTCTTACGAAGGATTCAATGACATCAAAGCCGTTTAATGCTTCGAGCTGAATAACTCCGTCTATATCGGACTTGTAAAGCGAATAGGAAACCGCAAAGCCGTCGATAACCAAGGTGTTAAGCTTGAGCCGCTTTGCGTAATCTACATACTTTACAACATCCTCTTCACTGTATATATGCACAAGCACCCCGCCATCTGCTCTCTCCTCCGCAACGGTTACCCATGCGGCGCGGTTCTGCACCGTCAGCGACGGGATGAATCCGTACTCCATAGCTTTTATCAGAGCCGTTCCTTCGGTAAGCATATCGGCATAAGCGGTAGTGTTACCGCCCGCTTTTGCTTCCTCCGCTTCTGTAATGAGCTTTTCAAGCCTGCCGATTGCATCATCAGCCGTATCATAATCTATATTAAAAAGCATATCGGAGGCATAATCATAGTCGGAACGCATTTTTATAACGGATGCTTTCAGATACCGTAATGCGGTCTCGGGAGTCTCTACTATATATAAATTAAGCTTCTCCGTATTATAGAAAACACATGAGCCTATCCCTACATTTGCGAGCAGCTCGTCAATCTTTGCACCTAAAGCGGATAGAATAAATCCGCCGTCAGTCGGGATTGCGGAGTTACCCTTGCCCTCCTCATAAATTGCTGTAACAAAGCCGTTTTTATCAACCGACAATTCGATGCCGATGTTGCTTGTCAGTGTGCTTTTTCCGTATTCAGAGTTATATACCATAAGGTTATTATTCCTTCTTACGGCGTTCACACCCGATATCGGAATGCTATTTACGGAATAAAAGGATGACTCGTCATAAAAATCGGCATTGTCTCCTACCTTGACATTGCCAAGCTTGCTATAGACACTGTTTCCCGAGCCTATGCTTATAACAAAGCCGTCCTGCGGAATAGCGGTGTTGCCGCTTGTCGCTTGATTTGCAGGGTTGACCTCGACAACAACTCCGCCCGAAACAGCTATTTCCAGCCCCCAGATATTTGTGCAGGTGGTGAGTGAATAAAAATCCGAGTTATAAATAAACCCCGTCGGCTCGGCGGTTCTCTCGGTGTTGTAATAACCGACCTCTATAATCACATCGTTTATTTTTACATGTGAGAGCGGGATGGATTTATTTTCGAAAAGAATGGTTTTTACTTGTGTTCCAAGCGGAATATTGTCTGTATTTACCCCCGAAAAGCGGATAATATATCCTGTTTTTCCGGGCATAACGGCTCGTTCGTTCTTCTCGCCCTTCCACATTATGATGCCGTTAATTACAACCATATCAATAAAGGTATTTTGGCAAATGGGTGCTGCCGTCTCCGTATATTCGTAGTTATATACATAAACACCGTTCTTTGCGCAGTAATCCGTGTTTATTCCGTTTACCCTGTATGGATTGTTGTCGAGCAGCAGTGTTTTTTTGTCCCCGTAGGGTGTTGCAAGCTCGGTGTTGGCAAGCCTAAATTCCATACCGAGTGTAAGGAGCTTTTTTGCATATGCAATGCTGTATTCGTTTCCGAAAACAACAGTACTGTATTTATTGCCGTATTTTTTTACATCGATTTCCTCAACGGAAAAAATACCGCTCGTTTTTCTTTTGATGCTTATGGCATAAAGGTTTTCGGGTATATCGCTGACTGCGAACACCGTACTCGGCTGCATAAGGATGTTTATGTTATCCTCCGGAAAACCCTCGCAGTCCCTGTAATTTATGGGAACACCGCTTTTACCGTCCACGGCAAGCAATGCGGCGGATGGTAATTCTATATATTCGGGTGAGGTGTATCCCTTTATTTCGACCGAAGAAATTTCCTCCGATATGCCTTTTTTAAAAAAGGCAAGGAAGCCGTTGGTGGGTATTATGTATTCTCCGTTCTTATCCGCTTCGCTTATAACAAACTCGGTAACACTGCCTTTTTCGTCCGTATAAACGGAGAGCGGTGTGTATCCGTCCTTACCGTTTACAACTATTGCAAGGCTGCCGTCCGAATCTCTGTGAAGTCTGTCGAAAAGCGCAACCTTTTGGTTTTTCAGGGAAGTATTATATGTATTAACATTGTAAGAAATACCGCCGATAACCAGCTCAATATCTGTTTTTCCTCTTTCGCAGGCAACAAGCATTGTTAAAAGAAAAGATATTATTATTAAAACGCTGACGAATTTTTTAAGGCACATGACGAGCACACCTTTCTATGGAACTGATTGAAAGAAGAATAACATAAATAAATATAAAAATCAACTTGGTATATATAAAACTTAATCGTGCTCAAAAAGTCAAGCAATATATGAAAAATATGTTATAATACATTCACTATAATATTATTGCTTTGGAGGAACGGTAATGAAGAATTTTATGATTTTAAATGAATCTATAAATTTCATCGAATGTAACCTTTGCGAACCGATCACTCGTGAAGATATAGCGAAGCATTGCTATGTTTCTCTATCCATGCTCGAGAAGTTATTTCGTTATGCCCTTCACTTAAGTATAAAAAATTATATTTCAAGAAGGCGTATGACACAAGCGGCGAAGGATATTGTTAAAACGGAAATGAATATGACCGATATTGCAATGAAATATCAGTATAATTCTCTCGAGGTTTTTTCAAGAGCCTTTAAACGAGTCTGGAATGTTAACCCATCCGAATTTAAGGACAAGTGGAAGTTTACGGGCATTTTCCCCAAGATTAATTATGAATACAAAAAAGGAGATGATCTTTACATGGCAAGACGAAAAGTAGACATGAGCGAAGCATACGATTATCTTAAGGAACGAAAGGGCAGTTATGTTTTGTGCTTTGATATCCAACACTGTATGGCTTTCAATAGTATATCCTTTAAGGCGGGAGACCTTGCAATACTCGAAGCCGCTTCCCGTATCGATAAAGCTGCCAACGACGATATGCTTGTTATCCGAATAGGCGGTGATGAATTTGCTTTGATAACGGGATTGTATGATTATGAGAAGGCAAGAGAATTGTCCGAGGAAGTTTTAAAAAAGAATGGTGATATAATTGTTTTTGAGAACAAGAAACTGCCGTTATCATTATGGTGCGGTATAACAAAAATCCCCGAATCACTTAAGTACAATGAGCTATACACCAGTATGCACGAAGCAATATGGGAGAGTAAAAAGTAAAAACATTTATGAGACATTGTTTAGAACGGTGTCTCATATTTTTTACGAAAATATTTACCTTTACTTTTATTTGTGATAATATAACAAAAAGAAACGCTTTTGTATAGCATACAAATAGGTACGATTACCGCTCACTATCGAAAGGGATGGTCATAAAAATGCAAACGATTGAGATAAATAAAAACGACGGCGGTCAGCGGCTTGACAAGTTTTTAACCAAGCGGTTCAAAAATATGCCGCTATCGCTGATGTACAAGTATATTCGTACCAAACGGATAAAGCTCAACGGTAAAAAGGCAAAGGAAAACACTCTCCTTGCGGAGGGCGACATCCTTACGTTATATATTGGTGACGAGTTTTTTGAAAAGGGCAGGAATGATGATGCCTTTATGCGTATAAAACCAAAGCTCGACATTGTTTACGAGGACACAAATATACTGGTGGTGAACAAACCCGCAGGTCTGATTGTGCATTCGGACATTAACGAGGAGTTCAACACTTTAATCAACCATATCACCGCTTATCTGTATGCGGCGGGCAGCTATAATCCCGAGGTCGAAAACAGCTTTGCACCCTCTCTTTGCAACCGTATAGACAGGAACACACAGGGGCTTGTTGTCGCCGCCAAAAACGCCGCCGCTCTCAAAGAAATGAATGATATAATAAAAAACCGCGAGGTGGAGAAGCGTTATCTCGCTGCGGTGCATGGTGTTCCGAAGGAAAAAAACGGAACGATAGACAGCTTTCTATATAAGGATAACGACAGAAACCTCGTTACCGTAAAACAGAAAAAAAACAGCGTACAGGACAGACGCTCCGTCACTAAGTACACTGTTATTGATACTAATAAAGAAAAGACTCTTTCACTCTTGGAAATCGAGCTGATTACGGGACGCACCCACCAGATAAGGGCGCAGATGTCGTACATCGGTCACCCCCTTTTAGGTGACGGAAAATACTCCGACAACAAAGCGGATCGAAAAAACGGTTATTCTCATCAGGCTTTATGCTCCTATTCACTGCTGTTCACCCTAAGAACCGAAAAGGTCCTTTTGGGCTACCTCGACGGGTTGTATCTTACCGCTCCGAAACCGGAGTTCCTCAAACTTTTTCGGTAGAGAGCTGCATTTCGTTCTTTATAAGGTCCTCATAGCTCTCTCTCCGCACAACCACTCTATCGATCCCGTCACATATACTGACAATCGGAGGTCTTGGCAACCGATTATAATTAGAAGCCATGGCGTAATTATACGCACCCGTAACAAGCACGGCAAGCGTGTCCCCCTTTTTGCAGGGCTGAAGCGGTGCTTCCTCTTGAATCAAATCACCGCTCTCGCAGCAACGACCCGCTATTGTCGCTACAACCGACTTTTCGTCGCCTGCACGGTCTGCGATAAGTGCCGTATAAGGAGATTGGTAAAGAGCATATCTCGGGTTGTCGGTCATGCCTCCGTCAATGGAAACATAGCTCTTATAGCCTGTTATGGTCTTGAAGGAACCGACCGTATAAAGGGTAAGCCCCGCATTTGCGGAAACATACCGTCCCATTTCGAACAAAATAGTGGGTGCTTTTAGGTTATTAACATGACAGAAGGCATCCACCTCTGTTTTTATCGCGCCGAAAATGGTATCAAGGTCAAGCTGCGGATGCTCCTCTATGTATCGCACGCCTATTCCTCCGCCGAGGTTAAGCATCTCGACAAGGACACCCGTTTCCTCCTGAACCGTGGCTATAAACGCAAGCATTATCTTTGCCGCATCCGAGAAGGGAGCGTGCTCGAATATCTGCGAGCCTATATGGCAATGGAAGCCGACAAGGGTT
>PGZT01000082.1 GCA_002841455.1 Firmicutes bacterium HGW-Firmicutes-21
TATCATTCCTTCCTCGGCGTAAGTGGGAGCTGTGCCGTTACCGGTTCTGCCGGATTGCTTTACTATGTGAAGTAAGGGTGTTAAACCGTGTTTTAATGATTCGTCTTTCAAACGCATTGTTTCCCTCTTACATATTATATATTACCATATAATAGAAAAAATTACAACAAGAACTTGCAATTTTATAACAACGGCTATATAATACGGAATATATAAATTTATTTTGGGGGATTGATTATGCTTGAAATTAAAAACTACAGCAAAAACTACGGTATTAAAGCCGCTGTGAAAAATCTGTCGCTGACAATTGGCAAGGGAGATATATACGGCTTCATCGGCCATAACGGAGCCGGAAAGACCACAACACTCAAGGCTGTAACGGGAATATTGCCTATTGAATCCGGGGACATCCTCCTTGAAGGGGTATCGGTTAGGGAAAAGCCCGTAGAATGTAAAATGAAGATGGCATATATACCAGATAACCCCGAGTTATATGAATCCATGAGTGGATTCAAGTATATAAAATTCATTTGCGACATTTACGAAATCCCAGCCGAAAAAAGGGAACGCAATATGCTTAAATACGCAGAGCGTTTTGGTATGGCGGGCGACCTTATGGCACCTATATCATCCTACTCACACGGAATGAAGCAGAAGATAAGCATTATCGCCGCACTCTCTCATGAACCGAAATTAATGGTACTTGACGAGCCTTTTGTGGGATTAGATCCTAAAGCGGCACATACTCTTAAGGAATATATGAGGGAGATTTGTGTAAACGGCGGTGCAATCTTCTTCTCAACCCATATACTCGAGGTTGCGGAGAAATTATGCAATAAAATAGCTATTATAAAAAACGGTGAGCTGATAAGACACGGCACAACCGATGAGGTAAGAGGAGACAGCTCGCTTGAGGAGCTGTTCTTAGAGCTCTCGGAGGATTAACGGTTATGATAAAGAAGTTCTTTTTACTCGTAAAAGTAAGTTTTTTCCTCAACCTTAACCCAAATAAAATGATGACTCGTCAGAATGCGCCTGTCTCCAGGAAGAAATCGCTTTTATATGGGTTCCTGATGCTGGTTATGTTTTGTTATTTCCTTGCCATGTCCTCCGGAATGTATCATTTTCTCGGTTCTACATTAGCGGAAATCGGCTACATTGATTTAATGATATATTTTGCCGTTATTTCATATACCGCATTGATATTGTTGCTGACGATATTTTCCGCACAGGGTTATTTGTATAAATCGAAGGACTTGCCGCTGCTGTTATCCCTGCCCGTAAGCCATTTCACCGTTCTTTCATCCAAGTTTTTACTACTGTATATTTACGAGCTCTTCTTCTCTGTCCTTGTACTTGGACCTGCTTTCTTCTTCTATTTCTACTTCACAGCCTTTTCTGCGGTGGGTATAATCGGCGCATTTATATGTTTTATTGTTTCTCCGCTCATCCCGTTGTCTATCGGTAGCTTATTGTCCTATTTTATCGGACTGATAACAAGGCGTATGCGTAAGAAAAACTTTTTTACCGTTGTCTTAACGTTTGCCTTATTAGCGGTATGGTTTATTGCGGTTCAGAACGGGCAGCGAATAATAAACTATATACTAACAAACACCGAATCCTTGCAGACTGCTTTCTCCCGCTTCTATTTACCGACGGTATGGGTGGCTGGAAGCCTTAACGGTAATCTTCTGTATACAATTCTATTCTTTTTATTGAGTGTGTTTATCACGCTGGGTGTGTTTTATACTATATCAAAAAAATATTCGGATATAATATCAATCCTTAACTCCTCGGGTATAAAAAAGAGGTATAAGCCTCAAAGCATCCGCAGCAAGAAGCAGAGCAGTGTTTTGGTTGCGATGATTAAAAAGGAGCTTGATTGCTACTTCGGCTCTGTCAACTACCTTTTAAACACAATAATTGGTCCTGTTTTGTTGATAATCGGCAGTACTGCAATGCTTTTTGTGGGAGCGGAACAAATATTGGAGTTATCCTTCACGGAGGGATTCGGTCAGATAGGTCTTGTAATAGCTGCCGTTATGACCGTATTTATTCCCTGCCTTTCCCCCACAACCTCGGCGGTTATCTCTATTGAGGGAAAAAAGCTATGGATATATAAATCCCTCCCGGCACAGGTTAAGGATATTTTAATAGCAAAAACCGCAGTTAACCTTATAATAAGCGTACCTTCCGTTATAATCGGCGCAGCGCTCTTATGTATAGCTCTCGGACTGAGCATATTTGATTATTTTATATTGATTACATTGGGCATTACCTTTATAACCTTCTGTTCTCTGACTGGTATTTTGATTAACCTTGCACATCCAAAGCTTGATTTTGATAACGAAATAGTTGTAGTAAAACAGAGCATGAGTGTTATATTGCAAATGCTTGTCGGCTTTGGAACCATAATCGGCTTAGCAATCGCCTATATTATTTTAAGTCCGGTGGATTTCTATTTTTATGCTATGTCAATACTGGTAATAATGTGGGGCGTTATCGCATTGTTGATAAAAATGCTCTTCTCCTGGGGAGTCAAGCGTTTCAACGAGTTATAATGAAATATAAAGCTAAAAGGGCTGTGAGTGTTACCTCATAGCCCTTTTTTATGAAATTAAGGCTCTATAATAAATGTTGGGGTGGCGATAGAGCTTTACAGAAAAAGAAAAAAAGTAGAGCATAAACCAAAGAAATC
>PGZT01000031.1 GCA_002841455.1 Firmicutes bacterium HGW-Firmicutes-21
TGCAGGAATCAATGGCAAAGGGCATACTTGCCGGCTATCCGGTTATAAAAATCAAGGCTAACCTGTTCGACGGCTCGTATCACGATGTTGATTCGTCCGAGATGTCCTTTAAGCTTGCCGCAAGCTTGGCTTTTAAGGAAGGAATGAGACAGGGCAATGCCGTAATTTTAGAGCCCATCGGCGTGTTGAGAGTGCTTATACCCGATTCGATGATGGGAGATATCATAGGCGACCTTAACAAACGCAGGGGCAGGATAATGGGTACGGATCAAAGCGACCGAAAAGGCTATACGGTTGTAGTAGCCGAAGCTCCGCTTGCCGAGATGGGAACTTATGCGATTCAGCTCCGAGCCATGACACAGGGCAGAGGCAGCTACTCCTTTGAGTTTGCCAGATACGAGGAGGCTCCCTCCGATGTTTCGGCAAAGGTTATAGCCGAAGCGAAAAAGGCACAGGAAGAAGAATAGATTTTACTTATTTATCGTAAAGCGAGGTTGGAATAAATCCCGCCTGCACAGAATGGCATCCCATTCACTCGAGGAACCGTTTTACCAACGACAAGGGGTTCTTGAGAGCAAAACATTTTCAGGGTCGTTGGAGAAACGGATCAAAAATGCAAACAAACAGAAAAAACCATATGACCACGGTGCTCATTCTGCTTATACTGGTTTCCGCACTTACGGTTATATTGGCGTCATGTGACACGGGTTTTAGCGGAAACGATTTTACAAACAGTATACCCAACCTTACCTCTAAGGATGAGAGCTCGGCTGATACAGTCTCTGAGCAGTATACACCTCCGGAAGGTTATACGGACAGACCAATCGTAATGGATATTAAGAATGTAGCACCGGACACTGTGGTAATCAGCGGCAAATGCGAGGAAGGTGCCAAGGTTACTATAGAGGGCGGTAAGCAGAATGTTACCGTCGGCTCGAGAAACGGTTATTTTATAGCCGAAATAACTCTTTCAAACACAACCACAACACTGCTTGAAGCCACCGCTGTTGTCGAGGACAAGGAACGCAGCGAGCCCTTGTCGTTTACGGCAAAATATATTGCTACCGCGGAGAAACGCAAGGATAACTATCGGGTTTCCGTCGGTGTGGATTCACAGCTTTATTTTGATATTTATCTTGACAACTATTTGGGTTCGAATTTGCTTACCCAGACTAATTTAAGGGGTTTTAAAAACAGTATAAATGCGAGAAAAACAAATATCGAGAACAGAGCAAGGGGACAGGATGTTCAGCTTGTATATGTGCTTGTTCCCGATGCGACCACCGTATATCCCGAGATTTTCCCGTCCGATGTTGTGAGAAGCACCTTTACTACAAGGTATGAGCAGGTATCCTCTGCACTTTCGGAGACCAATGCTACGGTTATTGATATGTACGAAACTCTGTTAGCCGCCAAGCAGGACGGTCAATATGAGATTTACCGCAAGAACGACAGCCATCTGACCGAGTACGGCGCATATCTTGTTTACGAGCAGATAGCAAATGTTCTTAAGGTTAACTTTCCCGAAGCGGGACCGAGATCGCTTGATGAGTTTGATATAAAAACAGCTAAATCCGTCGGCGGCGACCTTATAAGCTACCTTGGAATAACCAAGGAGAATTATACCGAGAGCGTTGTAAATTTGGTTCCCAAGTTCAGTCTGCAGATAGGTCATGACGAGAACAGCGACATCAGCACGGTTAATATCAGCGATGTTCGCAAATACAAGTCAGCGGACGATTTCAGCATATACAATTATACCGACCCAAAGGTTATCGGAATAAGAGACAGATTTATTATCCGTACGAATCGTGAGGAGCTCCCCAGCGCTATTATTTATAGGGATGACAGCGTGTATCCGATGATAGATATTCTTTCCGAGCGGTTTAATAACGCAATGATTGCAAGAAGCGGCGACTATGTTGTCAACCTTATTTATGCAAGCAGCTACAGAACAGAGGGTAAGACACTTGTTGATTATGTAATCGTTATTGTTTCAGAGAGCAACATACAAAATATACTGAACTAATTGAAATAATTAATGGTTATTATAATTAAAGGGCGGTAAAAATTACAGCCCTTTTTTTATACCATACATTATATTAATCGGAAAATTACAATTAACTCGAGGATTATTTTATCGTTTTTTATAAAAACACATAGTATTCCTAACAAATACAGCGATTTTTGCTTCTTTTCTATTGCTTTTCCTTATTGAATATGTATAATTAATAAATAAATACAGACGAAAGGACGCTATTTCAAGCGGGGCATACAAGATGACACGAGAACAGGTTATTTGGATAACCATTGCCGTATATATTGTTTTCATTGCAGCTATCGGCTTTATAAGCAGCAAAAAATCCAGGAATATAAGTGAATTTACGGTCGGAGGAAGAAACGCCGGTGCGTGGATGTCCGCTTTCTCATACGGAACAGCTTACTTTTCAGCTGTTATGTTTGTCGGGTACGCAGGCGGCATAGGATGGAACTACGGTCTGTGGGGGATACTCCCCGGTATCGGAAATGCCCTTTTCGGTGCGTTGCTCGCATGGGTTGTGCTTGCAAAGCGTACAAGGGAATATACCCGCCGTCATGAAATTAAATCGATGCCGCAGCTCTTTGAGAAACGCTTCGGCAGCCGATCAATGAAGCTGTTTTCTGTTATAATTATTTTTATATTCTTAATGCCCTATTCGGCATCGGTATACAAGGGGCTTACAAGCATTTGCTCGGTGCTTCTGCAGGTTGACGAGCGGGTATGTATGATTGTTATTGCAATTGCGGCTGCCGTAATCGTTATAACCGGCGGATATGTAGCGACATTAAAAGCCGATTTTATACAAGGGCTTGTTATGCTCGGCGGTGTTATTGCGCTTGTGTTGGCAATAGTCCGTGCCGAACAGGTAGGCGGATTCTCGCATGGTATTGAAGCTATCGTAGAAAAAACAAAGGAAATTAATCTTACCGGAATAAATCATATAGGCTTATGGGCGCTGGTGCTGATGACATCCTTCGGTACATGGGGGCTGCCTCAGATGATACATAAGTATTACGGAATAAAAGACGATAAGCAGGTAAAAAGAGGAACCGTTATTTCCACGGTATTCGCTTTAATCGTTGCCGGAGGCGGTTACTTTATAGGCTCTCTTTCCAGACTTTTCTATAACGATTTATCAGGATTTCCAAAAGCGGGTGCAACCGACTACCTTGTGCCGAATATGCTCTCCGACGCAGGTCTGTCAAATGTGCTGTTAGGTATCGTTTTGGTTCTTTTAATAGCGGCATCGGTTTCGACCCTCGCAGCAATTACGCTGACGGCATCCTCGACGCTTTCGATGGATTTTATACAGGAAAGGTTTTATAAGGATAAAAAGAAGAATATTGCTCTGATGACAAAGTTTTTGTGTCTGGTGTTTGTTGTCCTGTCCTACATTATCGCAAATTCAAACACACCAATATTGGATATGATGAGCTATTCGTGGGGAATATTGTCGGGCAGCTTCCTCGCACCCTATCTAATTTCGCTCTATTCAAAGAAGATAACGAAAACGGCGGCATGGGCAGGAATGCTCGGCGGATTTATAACAGCGACACCTCCGTTGTTTGCAAAGCTCTTTATGCCCACGGTTAAATTAGGTGAATTCGGCGAGCTGTGGAGGCTGGGACCTCACTTCGCCTGTCTGGCAATGATAGTTTCGATTATACTTTGCCTTGCGGTAACCTATATCGCCCCGGCAAAGCAGGAGCAGGTTGCAGCATAAGCTTAACAAACAGTAAGGTAAAAATCTTTCAAATACGGTTTTGTGCCTAACCGCAGGAGGTACGGTTAACCGGTTTTAGCCAAAACAGCACAATTTCCGTTCTCAACCGAAAGGAACGATCATATATGAGGAACTTAATATTCAATCCCGAGATGGAATGTATGCCCCGCAAGGCTCTTGAAGCACTTCAGCTTGAAAGACTTAAAGCACTTGTGGATTACTGCGATAAAAATGTCGAATTTTATCATAAGCGGTTTAAGGAGAATAATATAACCGCAGATAAGTTTAAATCCATATCGGACATAAGCTACATACCGTTTACGACAAAGGAAGACCTGCGGGACACCTATCCGTTCGGTATGTTTTCCGTACCAAATAAAGAGATAGTACGCATACACGCCTCCTCCGGCACGACAGGTAACCCGACGGTTGTCGGGTACACAAGGGAGGATTTAGCACATTGGAGCGAGCAGGTAGCAAGGCTTTGCTATGCGGTTGGCGCAACCGAGGAGACCATAGTTCAGATTTGCTTTGGATACGGGATGTTTACCGGAGCTCTCGGCTTGCATTACGGGCTTGAAAAGATAGGAGCAACCATAGTCCCTGTTTCCTCAGGCAACACCGACAAGCAATTAAAGTTTATGCGGGACTTCGGTACCGATACCATTGTCGCAACGCCATCCTATTGCTTGTTTTTGGCGGAGGCTGCAAGAGAGCGTCAGGATGAGTTCCCGATGGAGAGTTATAGAGTGAAGCTGGGACTTTTAGGAAGCGAGGGCTGTACTCCCGAGATGCGTGAACAGATAGAGAACAGCTGGGGCAACGGCTTTTTCTCCACCGACAACTACGGAATGAGCGAGTTGAACGGACCGGGATTGTCGGGAGAATGTATACACCGCGAGGGACTGCATATAAACGAGGATCATTTCCTATGCGAGATAATCGATTCGGCAAGCGGAGCTGTTCTTGACAGGGGTGCGACGGGTGAAATGGTCGTTACCGCACTGACAAAACGGGGGATTCCAATGCTCAGATACCGCACCAAGGATATAACCAATATAAATTACGATACCTGTAAATGCGGAAGAACCTCGGCAAGGATGCATAAAATAATCGGCAGAAGCGATGATATGCTTAAAATCAGGGGAGTCAATGTGTTCCCGTCGCAGGTGGAGAGTGCGCTTATCGGCATAAACGAGATAGGTCCGCATTATCAGATAGTTGTCAGACGGCAGAACTACGCCGACAACCTTGAGGTAAGAGTTGAGTTGATTGACGGAACACTTTTAGAGAAATACGGTGAGCTTGAGAAGCTGCAAGCCCGTATTCACGACAGGATTAAGAGTATATTGGGTATAGATATTAAGGTTACGCTTGTTGAACCGAAAACGATTGAAAGGTTTACAGGCAAGGCACAGCGTGTTGTGGATATGAGAAACAGTTAAAGGGATTATAATCCCCGCACTTTTATTCCGGCATTAATAAGAAAGGGATATTTATAAAAATGGATAAGGTATTGCTTTTAGGAAACGAGGCGGTCGCAAGGGGTCTGTATGAGGCAGGCGCAACCGTTGTGTCCTCCTACCCAGGCACACCCAGCACGGAGATAACCGAGGCGGTGAGCCAATACGACGAGATATATTCGGAATGGGCGCCTAACGAGAAGGTTGCCTTTGAGGTTGCGTTCGGTGCGGCGACGGCAGGTGTTCGTGCCTTTACGGCAATGAAGCATGTCGGACTAAATGTAGCGGCAGACCCGCTTTACACCGCCTCCTATATCGGAGTAAACGGCGGAATGGTATGTGCCGTTGCGGATGACCCGGGTATGCATTCCTCACAAAACGAGCAGGATTCCCGCCATCACGCAATAGCGTCAAAGGTTCCGATGCTGGAGCCGAGCGATTCGGCGGAGTGCTTGTATTTTACAAAAAAGGCTTTTGAGCTAAGCGAGGATTTCGATACGCCTGTACTGTTAAGGCTATCTACAAGAATCTCGCATTCACGCTCTGCGGTAACTCTCTCGGACAGAGTTGCTTTCGAGCCGAGGTCATATACAAAAAATGCCGCAAAGAATGTAATGATGCCCGCAATGGCAAGAGCGGCACATATAAGGGTTGAGGAGCGTACAAAAAAGCTGACGGAATGGGCGGATACAACCGCTTTTGAAGCGGGCATAAACAGATTATTTATGTTCGATCGCAAAATCGGTGTTATCGCTGCGGGTACCTCCTATGTTTTTGCCAGAGAGGCACTCGGTGAGAAGGTAAGCTACCTTAAATTGGGTATAGTAAACCCGCTTCCCGTCAAAGCGATTATTGACTTTGCAAAGCAGGTGGAGACCCTCTATGTAATAGAGGAGCTGGACGATATAATCGAGACGCACTGCATAAAGCTCGGTGTTAAGGTAATCGGCAAGGAGTTATTCAGCTTGCTCGGCGAATACTCGCAGAATATTATCGAGAAGAGTATTTTGGGCAGGGAAAAGGAGAGCATCTCGCTTGATATTCCGATGCCGCCCCGTCCTCCCGTATTATGTGCGGGATGTCCGCACAGAGGTCTGTATTATGCGTTGAAAAAATACAAACTCTATATAAGCGGAGATATCGGTTGCTATACCCTCGGCGCACAAGCTCCGCTTGCTATGATGGACAGCTGCGTTTGCATGGGTGCTTCGGTCAGCGGTCTGCACGGATATAATGTTGCGCTCGGCAAGGATAAAGCAAAAAAATCCATAGCCGTTCTGGGTGATTCCACATTTATTCATTCGGGAATTACGGGTCTTATAGATATTGCATATAATAAAGGAATCTCTACGGTTATTGTACTTGACAACTCTACAACGGGAATGACAGGACACCAGCACAACCCCGCAAACGGCTTAACAATCAAGGGCGATCCTACCGTTGCGGTAAACCTTGAGGCACTGGCGCACGCAGTCGGTATAAACCGTGTCAGGGTGGTCGATCCGCTTGATATTGAACAGGTAAGAGCCGTAGTAAGCGAGGAGCTTGCGGCGGAGGAACCGTCGTTGGTCATTGCACGCCGTCCCTGTGCATTACTGAAAACCGTAAAGCATAACCCTCCGATGTATATTGATAACGACGCTTGCACTGGCTGCAAGGCTTGCTTGCAGGTCGGCTGTCCCTCTATAATGCAGGTTCCCTCCGAAAACGGGAAAACAAGGGCATATATCAACCAAAATTCGTGTCTGGGCTGTGAGGTCTGCGCCGCCGCCTGTAGGTTCGGTGCGATAAAGAAGGGAGGCAACTAATATGAATGATACAAAAAACATTCTTATTGTAGGAGTGGGCGGTCAGGGAACTCTGCTTGCCTCGAAATTATTAGGCAAGTGCTTTTTGGAAAAGGGCTATGATGTTAAGGTCAGCGAGGTACACGGAATGAGCCAGAGAGGCGGCTCGGTGGTTACCTATGTAAGATACGGAACAGAGGTGTTCTCACCTGTAATAGATAAGGGCGAGGCCGATATGATAATCGCCTTTGAGCAGCTCGAGGCGGCAAGATGGCTGCCATATCTTAAAAAAGACGGTGTGCTTGTTGTAAACTCCCAAAAAATCAACCCGATGCCGGTTATAACCGGTGCCGCAACATACCCCGATGATGTATTGGAAAAGCTGGAGGCGACCGGAGCCAAGATATTTACGGTGGATGCGCTTGAATTAGCCCAAAAATGCGGTAATGTAAAGGCTACAAATGTGGTTCTTTTAGGGTTAGCCGCAAGGGAGCTCGGTTTCGGTACGGATGTATGGCTTGACATCATCGGCAGTACAGTGCCGCAAAAAACGATAAAATTAAATCAGGATGCCTTTTTGTCAGGATATAATAATTAGGATAAGGAGTACCCGCATATGTCTGTTTACAAACCCGAAATCGAGTGTGCGACTCGCAGCTACATAAGAGCGGTGCAATCCGCAAGGCTTATAAAAATGGCGGAGAACGCTTATAACAATGTGCCGTTTTACAAGCAGAAGCTGGATGAGGCCGATATTAAACCGGAGGATATCAAATCAATCGATGATATTGTTAAGCTGCCTTTTACGGTTAAAAACGACCTTAGAGATAATTATCCGTTCGGAATGTTCGCCGTTCCGCAGGGGGAGCTGGTAAGAATCCACGCATCCTCCGGCACAACAGGGAAGCAGACGGTTGTAGGCTACACAAAAGAGGATATAGAGATTTGGTCGGAATGTGCGGCTCGCTCCATTGTGGGAGCCGGCGGCACTAAGGACGATATTATCCATGTTTCATACGGATACGGTTTGTTTACGGGCGGCTTGGGCATGCATTACGGCGCCGAGCATATGGGCGCAACCGCACTTCCCGTTTCCTCCGGCAACACAAAAAGACAGGTTCAGCTCCTGCAGGATTTCAACTCCGATATTATCTGCTGTACTCCGTCATATGCTATGTTTATAGGCGAGACCTTAAGAGATATGGGCATTGACCCTAAGAGCCTAAAGCTCCGTGCCGGGATATTGGGCGCAGAGCCATGGACTGAAAATATGCGTAAGGAGATAGAGAAGCTCCTTGATATTAAGGCGTACGATATTTACGGGTTATCCGAGATAGCGGGTCCCGGCGTTTCCTTTGATTGCGAGATGCAGGACGGTATGCACATAAACGAGGATTACTTCTACCCCGAGGTTATCGACCCCGATACGCTGGAGGTGTTGCCCGACGGCGAGTTCGGCGAGCTTGTTTTCACCTGTATAGGCAAGGAAGCGCTTCCCCTTGTAAGATACCGCACAAGAGACATATGTGCGCTGATAACAGAGAAATGCGCCTGCGGCAGAACCACAGTCCGTATGACAAAGCCGAGAGGCAGAAGCGACGATATGCTTATTATCAGGGGTGTAAATGTGTTCCCGTCTCAGGTCGAGCATGTTCTGCTCGAGCTTGGAATGGACCCTAACTACTTTATCGTTGTGGATAGGAAGAACAACCTTGACACTATGGAGGTTCAGGTCGAGATGACTTCGGCGATGTTCTCCGATACCGTTTCGGAGCTGGAGAGCACAAAAAAACGCCTGGAGAGCGCATTACAGAGCACTTTAAACATAAATGCGACCGTAAGGCTTATGGAGCCGGGCAGTCTGCCCCGTTCAGAGGGCAAGGCAAAACGAGTTAACGATATGCGTAAGATCTGATAATATAGTCGATTGCGAAACTGCGGTTCCGCAATCGAGTTTGGGGTTTCACTCGCTTATCGCCCTAAAGCAGCGATTTTATCGCTACTTCAGGGAACCCCCTCGGCGAGTGGGACGCGAAAACGCGTCTTAGAAGGTGTTTTTGCGGTCGGGACACCCGCCCGAAAAACAGAATTTAATAGTTATACAATTGGCTATATGATAATATAATAGGAGGCGTAGAAATGTTTATTAAGCAGTTATCTGTTTTTGTGGAGAACAAATCGGGTCGTCTGGCGGAGATTACCGCCATAATAGCAAAAGCAAACATTGATATTCGTGCCCTTTCCATTGCGGACACGACAGATTTCGGTATACTTCGTTTAGTGGTTGATAAGCCTGCCGAGGCTGAAAAAACGCTGAAGGATGCGGGGCTTACCGTTTCGCTGACAAATGTTATAGCGGTCGGTATTCCCGACAAGCCGGGCGGCTTTGCCAACGCCATGCAGGTGCTTGCCGACAAGGAGATAAGCGTTGAATATATGTATGCCTTTGTTTCGAGGGATACGGACCGTGCTTATCTGATTATGAGGGTAAAGGACAACGATGCCGCCGCTTCAATACTCGGCGGAAGCGGCTTAGAGCTGCTAAGCGAGGACGATGTATATAAAATGTAATATCGATACAATATTAATCAAGGGATGTGCCGATTTTAGGTGCGTCCCTTAACCTTATCGGGGAAAAGACCGACAACGACATGGTTCGACACACTATATTAATAAAAAAGGATTAACAATGAAATGCGTCTATAAATATTTAAAACTAAACAGGTGGAAAGGGTTGTAAAAAAGAGTATACTTAAGGTATATAAAGGAAAAGGATGATGAAAAATGAAAAGGGAGCATGAGTTTGACAAGGCTTTTTCCTCCTTTGTTGATGGCAGGAAATACGAGAAAACCGAGGAAATGCTGTTTGGTTTGGTTTTATCTGCGTTTACGGCGGGATGGAATGCGGCAGGCGGGGAAAAGCTGCCGAAACCGGCACTGATATCAAAGTATTTTGACGCCGAGTGTTATTTTAAGACACCAACTCATATTAAAACAAAAAAGAAGACGACTTGCTGACTCATATAGAGAGCAAGTCGTTTTTCGTCTTGGTAACAATTTTATATTTTACCGATTCGTTCTTCGGTTATGAACCAATAAAAAGCAGGAGTTAACTATTGAGAGTACACAAAAAGCGAAAAATAAATAAACCGTAACATTGTTACCGATGAAGTTCATTGTAGGGTTATATATATCAAGAATCTGAAAAACGATAAACATACCGGCAAGCACGATATTCAGGTTATAAAGAATGTCCTTGAATTTTTTCATTTTTTATTCTTCCGCTCCTTTATTATAATGCAGTCGCTTACTTTTCTACCGCCCTCATACGGGCGGTTAACCACGGAATCAATGAAGGTCATTACCGAGGTCTGACCGCCGTCGAGATTATAGGCAACCTTGCAGCCAAGCTCGCTCATTAGAGAAGAAAGCTCCGACATAGTCATACCCGATGAATAACCGGTATCCCGTCCGTCAACCAACACAAAGCAGTAATGCCCCGGCTCGAAATAACCGATAACGGTTCTCGGGTTCTTTGCCAGAATACGGCGTGAGGTCGGGAATTCGGTTAAGCTGCCGCCGTTATTGTCCAATAAGGAGGGACCGAAGCTCCACGCCTGATAAGCTCCGTCCTTGGCAGCCTTGCTTATATCGAATTTATCCGCCGTATAGGTTCTCATTGTTCCGTCGTAGTATAAAACGCAAATATCCGAGCTGTCCGCTTTGGTACGGTAGACAATACCGTTTCTAATTACCGTTCCGTCAGCGCCGTTTCCGTAATAATCCCCGTTGATAGCAAGTATGGCGGACAACGATCGGTGCATATCGATAACATTTTCGGTATAGCCCACTCCGTAGGTGTCCTTTGCAAATCCCGTTTGCAGACACTCAATATCGGCGATATAAATATCGGCAAGGTAATATGTTATCGTATCTTTCCCCGAGCCGATTGTGTTACGCGTCAGCTTAACAGAAATATCAGGGCTTGTATAAGAGTCTTCCGTAGAAATTAGCGAGTCGGTAAATTTATCCGCAAATTTTACCACCCAGGAATCTTTGTCGAGCTCACTCTCGTGATTCTCCGAGCTGTAATCGTTATATGTCGGGTGATTGTCGTTCCTTCTGTTTATAACAATATTTTCGCTCTCTAAGTTTCTGGGAAGCCTGTAATAAGCATAATAAAACGATGTAGTGAGGAACGCAATGAGCAGCAGGTCGACAGCAAAGTGCAGCCACAACGGGAGCATTCTATTCCTTTGCGGCATTATCGATACCCTCCTTTGCAAATCCGGCTCTGAAAATTATCAGCTTTTGGACAGAAAAGCTTACAATAAACAACAATGTCTCGGTGATTATCTTTGCAAGCGCATGATTTAATCCGAAAAACCTCGTAAGGCAGTGTAAGACCACCGTATTTAGAACCAAAATGCAGCCGACAAGCAAAAAATACCGGCTCATGGTTTTTCTGCGGTGATCATTTATAAACACAAAATTACTGTTAAGATAATAATTAAAGGATGAGCTTACTAATCGTGCCGATATATTTCCCAGGGTAAGTGCGAGTGCCGGGGTGGAAAAAACTCCAAAAACCCACACCATAGGTATAAAAACCACATAATCCAACAAAAAACACAGAAATGACGAGCCTGCAAAGAGTATCAGGTTCCCATAAATACGCAGGGAATCCTTGAACGGTCTGAAATGAGAGCATGTGTTTTTCTCGTCGTTATAGATTGTTTGTATCGCCACTTCCTTTATTGCGATTCGTTTTCTTGTGCAGGAGGCAAGCATATTCATCTCATACTCATACCGCTCGCCGTTTACATCAAGCAAAAACGGTATAAGGTTAGTGGAAAAGGCCCTTAAGCCGGTCTGGGTATCCGAAACGCTAACACCGCTCAACAGACGGAATACAAGGCGTGTAATTTTGTTTCCCCAGCGTGATTTCCACGGAATATGCTCCGAAAAGGTCCTCACTCCGAGAATAAGCGAATCGGGGTATTTGCCGACATAATTCAACAACCGCTCGGCGTCTTTGGCGGAGTGCTGTCCGTCCGCATCTACGCAAGCAACAGCGTGGATACCGACGGTATTCTGTAAAACATAATTTAAAACGGTTTTTATGGCGGAACCCTTGCCGTGGTTCTCGTTATGACTTAACAGGGTAACATTTTTTTGTATTGCAGAAAAAACCGATGCGCTTTCCTCATTACTTCCGTCGTCAACCACCACAATGTCCGAAATATCGGGTAGCTCAATCAACGAATCAATCAGCTCGGTCAATTTATTGTCCGGGTTATATGCGGGGATTATTATGATGTTTTTCATTTTATATCTCGTGAAATTCGTAATAATTTGTTTAAAATAGTATGTTATACAAATGAATTTTATATACGGATATTTTTATTTATTTAATATATTGTTTGGTCGCAGACAAAAATCAGCTCCTCAATATCGGCTGTCGGCATACCCGTATGCAACGCACCCTGTAGACGCTTTTTTGCTCTCATCGATACTTTTTTACAGAAGAACACATATTCCGCAGTATCAGGACGCTTTTTGCCGAGATATAAATCGCAATAACCGTATGGCTCTCTTTCTCCTGTATAAAGAGCCGAAATTATGATATACGGCTTTCCGGACTCGACCGCAAAAGACTCGTCATTAATACGGAACCCGTTGTCCCAAAGAAAAGCTCGAAGCTCCTCATATGCTGTCATCGGCTGCAAAACCAATTCGCAATGCGCTTTTTCTCCGCCCCGTGCGATAATGTCGGCTATAAGCGCGCCTCCCATACCGCAAACCGCCGCTTTGTCAAAACTACCTGTTCTCAGGTTATTAAAACCGTCGGACAAAACAAATTCTATGTTTTTCACTCCGTGTTTTAACGCGGTGCTTCGGCTCCGCTCCAACGGACCTTTGTTGATGTCGCTCGCAATTCCCCGTTTTGCTCTTCCGGAGAGCAGCATAGCGACAGGCAGCAACCCATGGTCGCTGCCTATGTCGGCAATGCACTCGCATTTACCGACCGCTTCGTATATACAACG
Organism: Firmicutes bacterium HGW-Firmicutes-21; assembly: GCA_002841455.1. Lineage (GTDB taxonomy): Bacteria > Bacillota > Clostridia > Oscillospirales > CAG-382 > UBA1049. The sequence continues at coordinate 13,062 of PGZT01000031.1, forward strand.
CATTCTTGCGTCAAGAGCAATCATTCCCGAAACACTCCGATTTTAAGCTTTTCTAACTGCTCATTGTTCAGGGTTCTTGATTCGAAAAAAGCAACTCCGGTAGCACCCGCAGCACGACATGCCTCCACCTGTTTGGTCGTCTCAATAAGAGGCAGATGGTGATACATAGGACATATACCTGAGATGTTGGGAACATTTCCGTAGTTATCCACCATATATTTAATCTCTTTATAAACATCCCCCGCATCGTTAAGGTATGCCATCGGATAAATACAGTCTAACCAGCCGTTTTTACACCACAGGAGCCAATTCTGACTCTTTAGACGCAGAGCCTCGTCGGGGTTTCCGAAAACAGCGGTGGAAAGGGTAAGCGGTCTGCCGCTCTTTTTATAGCTCTGTACAAGGTCATACATCATCTTCACATATGTGGTTACATTATTCGCTCTCCACATTAGGAACGCACGCCATTCGTCGCAATCGGTTGTCAAAACGGTGCGAATATCAATTCCGCTCGACTCCATGAAGGCGTTTACCGAATAATCGTCAAAACCCACACTTTCGTCCACCGAAGGGGTTAGGGGATAACGGATATAGTCCAACTGGATTCCGTCAAAGGCATACTCGTCAAGCAGCTTTTTGTACATATCGTGCAGGAACTGTCTCACCTCGGGCAGAGCGGCGTTAAGGTAGATAAATCCCGGCTCGGCACGCATATATATACTGCCGTCCTTTTTTCTTGCCGCCCATTCGGGGTGCGTGTCTATTATAGGGGAACCGCAGCTACCGGACTCCTCTTTGTTTTTGCTTTCAATGCCGACAAAAAAGTCCTCTATCCATGCGTGTATCTCGACTCCGTACCTTTTTCCCGCTTTTATGAACTCGTCAATCATATCGAAATTTTTATCGACAAGGTCGCCTCTGAGAGGCATATCGGTACAACGCTTAGCAACCGAATAACCCTCGTATATCGTCTCTATAAGTATAATATTTATTCCGCCGTCGGCTAACCTTTTTACGCTGGCATCTATCTCCGCCTCACTGCGTTCATGCGGACGGTGCCAAACGGCACGAACCTCGCCTTTTTTTCCTCTTGCCGTTAGATAATATGCCTGCTCAAGCATTTTTTCGCAATGCTCAAAGCTGCCGTTTTCAAGTGCGGAATTAATCTGCTCGAGCAGCTCTTCCACACCAAAACCCGATTCATCCGAGCGTTTGATAATTTCGTTGATTTTTATTTTATAAAACGCTCTTTTGGCGTCGTCATCCGCAGTAACGGTGAGCAGCATAGCCGCTCGGTCAAGGGCAACCCTTGCTCCTTCAAACATATTCTCGGCGATAAACATAGCGGCGGAGCCGTGTCCGGACACGACAAAACCATTAGTCGGTATAACTCTGTTATTAGAGCCGACACCGACAATAACTCCGTCCTCTACAGCGGCCTCGATTCCGTAGGCGTTTGTTCCCGTAGACGGCATATTTTCGTAGATGACCAGCTCGTTTGCAAGCCTGTCTCCACCGAAATGCGAGATTTTGATGCTTTTTCTCATAAACTATGTACCGCTCTTTCCCCGGCAGAGCCGGATTTTCCCCGGCGATTGCCGGAATTAAGAAACGCACCCAAAGACTGCGTTTCACGATTGCACCTTTGCCGCAGTATTCGGTAAAGGTACAAAAACGTATTTGAAAGACTTGTCTTTAGGATTATGTAACCCTCCAAAGTGTCGATGTAAGACAAATGTCTTACATCGCTATTGTGTCTTCTATTGTTTTAAATGCCCTTTTTGCTTTACTCCTGAGACTGTTATTGTTCGCATGGCGTCTTTTCAGGATATAGGCACCTGCCATAACGAGAAGTATGCCGCTGATCATACCTGCGATATTTGACATTAGCATAGCGGATTTTTTTGACTTCATAATGTTCATCATACCATTTATCACCTCGTAAATATTATTGCTCCCAAAAAACAATTTTATACTATCACAAAAGCTAAAATATTACAACAAGAAAGTAATAATACTTGATTTTTTTGCATTCTGTCTGTATAATGTTTCGGTGTATCAAGAAATACTATATTCGGGAGAGATAAATGAACGAACTGATTTTTTTTGGAGAGCTGATATTTTTCCTCGGAGCGGTGCTCCTATGCTATAAACTGTTCGGTAAAACAGGGCTTTATATCTTTACTGTTTTCGGAATGATTCTGTCCAGCATACAGGTGCTTTTATTTATAAATATATTCGGGTTTGAAGCAACGGGCGGTAATGCGTTATATGCGGCAACCTTCCTGATTACCGATATATTAAATGAGAACTATGGTAAAAAGCAGGCTAACAGAGCTGTTTTGTTAGGTTTTTTTACAATGCTGATATGGCTCGGAGGAACACAGATTACACTGCTGTATATACCGAACACCGCCGATTTTATTTCTCCCGCTCTGAAGGATTTATTCGGACTTATTCCGAGAATAACGCTCGCCTCACTCCTCGCTTATGCCTCATCACAGCTAATTGATGTGCAGCTCTATCATATCATATGGAAAAAAACAGGCGGCGGAAGCAAAATGCTGTGGCTCCGTAATAACGGCTCAACCTTTATTTCTCAGTTAATCGACACGGCAATATTTACCACGGTAGCATTTTACGGAGCGGTGGAAACGAATGTATTTATAAGCATACTGCTGACAACCTATCTGTTTAAGGTGATTGTTGCGATCGGGGACACCCCTTTTATGTATCTTGCCCGTAAAATAAAACCCTTAAACGAGCAAAAAGAAGCGTAAACCACATAAAAAAGTTAAAAAAAGGTGTTGACAAACGACAACACACTATATATAATGAAATGTACTGCGCAGAGGACAGGTGAGGCTCAATGATAATCGATATACTTGGTTTGTTCGGAGGAGCGGTATCCTCTCTGCCCGTAAGGTATGTATCCGATGCTGACGGGTTATCACCCGATATTGTGAGCGGCGAAGTGGTCATGGAAGGCGAAGCCAGGAATTTTGCCGGATATGTAGTGCTTTTTGCAACAATTACCGTTAAAGCACAGGTTATTTGTGCGAGATGCGGATGCGTATATGACACCGAGTTTTCTATT
>PGZT01000032.1 GCA_002841455.1 Firmicutes bacterium HGW-Firmicutes-21
TGCCCGCCGGTAACAATGAGCTGAAATATCTTGTTACCGTTGCGGTTTTACCTAAATCAAACGCAGTTTCATCAACCTCAATTACGATTTGCCCAATGCTGTCTATTAAATCAATGCTTCCCGAAATTGTGATTGTCTCCCGAGAGAGGGTTATAACGGCACTTTCTGCGGTAAAAACGCCTCCGTTCAATAAAACGACGACCGGAACGGTCTTCTCCTTATAAACAGAAATATAAACATATGCCTCCTGCGAGGATAACCGTATATATTTGTTGTCAACCAAGGCTCCGTCGTCATACTTGAGGAACAACTGATTATATGCTGCAATTGGTCCCGAAATCACCCCGAGCGAGAGCTGAACATAAGCGGCGTTGATTCTCTCAAGTTCGCCTGCGGGTCCCTCTATGGTGGCGACAATCGGGTTAACCTCTGTTTCTCCGAGCTTTAATGATTCAGGCAATATATAATCGGTATAAATAACATTTACGGGGACTGTTTTTGTAATAAAGTTATCGAGATACAGAATAACACTTGCCGAGGATAAATCCCTGATTCCGATACCGTTGGGAGCGGTTACCGTAATCGGCAGCGTATTGTTCCCCGCCTGCTCAACGGCAGACACATCGACGACTGCGACTAAATCCTTTGCACCCAAACCGTAAATAACGCTCCTTTTACCGGAAACCGTAACCGTTATCTCCAAAACCAGTTCATCGGCAAGCATAAATTCCCTGTTCGCACGGAGCTGTTCAAGCCCTGTTACAGTTACCGGAACATTTGTTATTTTGCGTTCAAAAATCGTACTGTCATAGCCGATCGCATAAAACCACAGGAGCAGAGCACCGAGAAACGCCGATATAAAAACGATATAAAAATAAGCGTGCTTCTTTACGGGAGGAAGCACAGGTTGTTCGCCGCTTTTTTGACCTATGATTATCTTATCCATCGTTAATACTCTTTCCAAAAAATTTAGTCTCTCGGTCTATATAGCTCAGTCAGACTTTTTTCTGAATATTTTACCCGTAACCCTGCCGGTCAGCGCATTATTCTCCTCGGTTATCAATAGCTTCTCAAGGCGTTCCTCAAGTGTTTTCCTCGAGAAGCCTCTCTTAAGTTCGCCATCAACAGCAACCGAAATTATTCCAGTTTCCTCCGAAACGATGAGAACGACGGAATCACTGTTTTCGCTCATTCCTATACCTGCTCTGTGCCGTGTTCCCAACTCCTTAACAATGTCGGAATTTGTCGACAACGGTAAAAAACAGCCTGCCGCGTGTACCCGCCCCTTGCGTATTATAACCGCTCCGTCGTGAAGCGGAGCCTTGTTGAAAAATATATTCGAAACCAGGAACGACGATGTCTGTGCGTCGATAATAGTACCCGTCCTGATATAATCACCCAGCCTTGTACTGCGTTCAAAAACAATCAGAGCGCCCGTTTTTGAATTGGAAAGGTTCTCTGCCGCAACGCAAATCTCTGATATGCTGCTGTGAAGAACCGATTCGCCGTCCTTGTCGAGCTTACCCTTGAAGCCTCTCAACGATTCGCCGCCCATTTTTTCGAGCGCACTGCGCAGCTCGGGCTGAAAAACAATGATAATTGCTATTATTCCAACCGAGAACAGATTGGTAAGTATAAAATTAAGCGCTCTCATCTGTAACAAATCGCTGATAACAAGCAGGGTTATAAGGAACAAGATACCCATTAAGAGCTTGCCTGCACGCCTGTCCCTGACGAACTTAAAGGTGTAGTAAAAAACAAACGCAACAAGAAGAATATCAATTACATCAACGATTCTAATTGACATGAGCTGGTTTGCCACATACTCAAAATATTCTATAATCGTATCCATGCTCCACCCGTCCTCTGCGTGTTTTGCTTATTAAAATATAATACCACAAATATCCTTGTATTGTCAACCGTCACTTAAGTCGAAAACGGACACAAATTGTCTTAAAGCGTTACCTCTGTGGCTTACCTTGTTTTTGGCGTCAAGCTCAAGCTCTGCAAAGCTCCTTTTCAGCGGAGGATAGTAAAAAACAGGATCATAACCAAAGGTCCCGTCTCCTCTTTTCTCTGTCAGTATTATTCCCTCGCAAACACCTCTTGCCGACAGTGTTTTACCGCTCGGGAAGCAGGCGCATATGACGCTTACAAAGCGGGCTGACCGTTTCTCGTACGGGACACCCTCCAATTTACCTAACAGCTTTTGAATATTGTCCGAGTCGCTGCAACTGACACCCGCATATCTTGCGGAATAAACTCCCGGCTCTCCACCGAGATAATCCACCTCAAGCCCCGAATCATCCGCAATGGCGACAAGCCCCGTCGCTCTGCATACCGCAGACGCTTTTATAAAAGCGTTCCCCTCAAAGCTGTCCGCATTCTCGATAATCTCGTCCGTAAAACCAACCTGTGAGAGCGACATTATTTCAATACAGCCCGTGTAATGCTTTTTGAAGAAATCTGTAAGCTCTGTAACCTTATGAGCGTTGTTTGTAGCGAAAACAATCTTCATAATCATTCTGATTTGTCAAAAAAAGCCTGAACGAACTGTGCGGCATCAAAGGGTTGCAAATCCTCGATAGCTTCGCCCACGCCGATATATTTAACGGGGATACCAAGCTCCCTCTTTACCGCAAGGATTATGCCGCCCTTTGCCGTTCCGTCCAGCTTGGTAAGCACAATACCGCTGATGGAAGCCGCCTTGCCGAACTCCTTTGCCTGTATAAGAGCGTTCTGTCCCGTTGAGGCATCTAAAACGAGCAATGTCTCACGTGATGAGCCGGATAGCTCTCTGTCAATAACCCTGTTGATTTTAGAAAGCTCGTCCAGAAGATTTTTCTTGTTATGCAGCCGTCCGGCGGTGTCTACAATCAAAACATCCATCGATTGCTTTTTAGCTGCGTTTACCGCATCAAAAACCACTGCGGCAGGGTCCGCTCCCTCGCTCTGCTTTATAAGCGGTACATCAGCTCTCTCCGCCCAAATCTCGAGCTGGTCGATAGCAGCCGCACGGAAGGTATCCGCTGCGGCGAGCATAACCTTTTTACCGCTCTGCTTTAGGTTGGAAGCGATTTTACCTATCGATGTTGTTTTCCCGACGCCGTTCACTCCGATAACAAGGATTACCGATAATCCCTCGCCCAGCAAAAGAGGCTCGCCTGCACCGACGGTATCCTTGAGTATCTCTATAAATTCAACCCGTGCGGCACCTGTTTCCTTTATCTTCTTCTCCTTTAAAACACCTTTCAGCTTATCGACTATCTCCTGCGAGCTGCCCGCTCCCACATCCGCCATTATTAATAAATCGCCCAGTTCCTCAAAAAAGTCGTCGTCAACCTTATCGTATGACGAGAAAAGATTGTCTATAGGTGTTAACAGTGCGTTCTTTGTTTTTTGCAAGCCTGCCTTTAATTTATCGAAAAATCCCATTAATCGGTGTACTCCTTTATGCTCTCCTCAAATTTAGAAACATTGAGCTTAATATAATCCGAAATTCCCTTTTGCCGCATGGTAACGCCGTAAAGGGTATCGGCCCGCTCCATTGTTCCTCTGCGGTGTGTAATTAAAATGTATTGGGTATTATAGCTGTTCTCCCTTACATAATCGGCGAACTTGACAAGGTTGATGTCGTCGAGCGCGCTCTCTATCTCATCAAAAATGCAGAAGGGTGCGGGGTTTATTTTTTGCAAGGCAAGATACAGAGCGATAGCGGCGAACGACTGCTCTCCGCCCGACAACAGGGAAATACTGCGGACGGATTTTCCCGGCGGCTTAATAATAATGTCAATACCGCACTCAAGCGGCATCTCCGGGTCGGTGAGCTCAATATATGCGCTTCCACCGCCGAACAGCACCGTAAACACCTCGCCGAACGCAGCGTTAATTTTATAAAAGCAATCTGTAAAGGTCTGCTTCATTTCGTTGTTCAGCTTTAGAATTGCGTTGTCAAGGCTCTTTCTTGTCTTGTTTAAATCGTCTGTTTGTATTGTAAGGAAATCGTACCGTTCCTTTTCCTGTCTGTACTCCTCGACGGCATTTACATTTATGCTCCCCATAGCTCTAATGCGGCTCTTTAAAGTACCTAATCTATACTGTGCTTTTTGCATTTTCTCGGATGGGAGCCTGTAAGGGATTGCGGACGAATAGGTAAGCTCGTATTCGTCCCACAGCTTGGAGGATATATCCCCGTAATCGCCGTTCAGCTTCGCTTGCCTTGCTTCAAGCGATGTGTAATTACGGAACGCATCCTCTTTTTCCGTTTGCGCTTCCTTTACCGCAAGCCTGACATTGTTTGTTTCCTTCTCCTGCGCTTCCCTGCCGGAGAGCAGCTTTTGCAAGCTCTCATCATAGCTCTGTATCTCGGCTGTAACGCTTTCCTTTTCTTTGTCGAGCAGAATGATCTCGTTTTCGCGGTTTAAAATATCCGCTTTGGCTCTTTCGGTAGAATTTTTCAGCTCGCTGATACGGCTTGTAAGGCTGCCGATACGCTCTGACAGCTGCTTTACCTGTTCCTCCTGCCGGTCTGCGGAGGACCGCTTCTCGTATAAAGCAAGGCGTGCTTCGTTCAGCTCGCCGTAAGCATTTTCCTCTGCCGTTCGGGCGTATTCCACTCTTTCCTTTATTTCTGCGAGCAGTGATTTTGCTGCTTCAAGCAGTTCCCCGTCAGCTTTTACCGTGAGGGAGTAATCCTCCTTCTGCTTCAGCAGCAGGGCGATTCTGCTCTCAAACTCGGTCTTGCCCGATAAAAGCAAGTCCTTCCGCTTCCGCTCCTCCTCAAGCCGAACAGAAAGCGTGTTTATTTCGTTTGACAAGCTGTTTAACAGATTCTTCTTTTCGGTTATTAAAGGATTTTCGCTCATTATCAACTCGGAAAAGGCTGTAATCTGCTTCTGTATGGCGGCGGACTCTCTTTCCTTTTCCAAAAGAGCGGCGTTTTTTAATCTTATCTCGACGGAGAGCCGTTCGATATCCATGGCACGGGTTAACAGCCCTACCTTTTTGGCGGAAGCACCGCCGGTAAAGCTGCCACCTGCATTTATTACTTGACCGTCGCAGGTAACGATTTTTATTTTATAGCGGCTTTTTTTAGCGATACGGATTGCGGCATCGATATCGGTTGCAATAATTGTTCTGCCGAGAAGGTCGTCGATTATACCCTCATACTTTATATCGGATTTTGTCAAACTTGAGGCTATACCGATAAAACCCTCTATATTCTCCAAATCCGTTATATCACACTTTTTACCCTTAACCGTTGACAACGGCAGGAAGGTTGCACGACCTGTTTTGTTTGTTTTAAGATAATCAATCGCAGCTTTTGCGTCCTCCTCGCCGTCAACTACAATAAATTGCACGGCGGCGGCAAGGGCGGTTTCAAGAGCGACCACATATTCACCCTCTGTTGAAATTAAGGAGGAAACAGTTCCGTGGATACCTATCGGCTTACCGTTTACCGTTATTTTATCCTGCTTGGCATCGGAAATAACGCTCCGCACGCTCTCGGAGTAGCCCTCCAGGAGCTGCTCCAGCCTTGTGAGATGCTCCCGTTTCTGCTCATCTGCGGCAAGTGTTAAACGTTGAGATACAATGTCGTCTCTGATTTTTTCGTTATCTTTACGAAGTATGTCTATCTTGTTTTCCGTGTCGATTTTTTGCTTTAACAGATTCTCGTATTCGTTCTTTGCCGTTTGCTCGGATAGCTTGACTCTTTCAAGCTCATCGTTAAGCTCATTTATCCTGAGCTCGGAGGAGGTTATATTATCAGACGAGGAATCATTGGAGCGTTTGGCAAGCTCCAGCTCCGCATCAATCCTTGCTCCTGTCGATATGACCGAGTTATTCTTCTCATATATCTCTGAATAATTAGAGTTTGCCTCCTCAAGCTGCTTATGCAACAGGGCTGTTTCTGTATGCTTTATCTCAAAATCCGCCTGTAAGGCTTTTACCTTCTCGTCTATATTATCGACCTCTCGTTTTACCGCAGCCGCTTCCTTATCAGCTTGTTCAAGCATCTGCAGGGTAGACGAAATGTCGTTGCTTAGCGTGGCTATTGCCTGCTCGTTATCCTCTGTAATCCGTTTATAATGAGCGATATCATTTATTAAAACCGCTTTCTTACTCTCGATTCCGCCGCTTCTCTGACCTGCCTCGGATTTCTTGCGTTCGGTCTCTGATAGTATACGAGACAGCTCGTAGTTCTCATTTATGATACCGTCAAGCGAGGCTTCAAGCGTTTTCACCCGCTCCTCGCTCTGCTCAAGTGAATATTTTGCGGTGTTGTAAGCGACCTCGTTCTTGGATAATTCTGTCTTTACCTCGTCTATCCTGTCTAACCACAGGGTTATTTCAAGCGCCTTTTTTTCCTCGGAGAGCACAAGATATTCCTTTGCGTTTTCCGCTTCCTTGGCAAGCGGACCTATTCGGGAGGAAACCTCTCCTAAAATGTCATTAATTCTTATCAGGTTAATCTCCGTATCCCTCAGCTTCCGCTCCGCTTCGGATTTTTTATAGCGGTACTTGGATATCCCGGCGGCCTCCTCAAAGATACTGCGCCTTTCGTCACCCTTTTGAGAGAGCACCTCGGCTATTTTTCCCTGCCCGATGACGGAATAACCCTCTCTGCCTATACCCGTGTCATAAAAAAGCTCGTATATATCCTTTAAACGGACCTGCGACTTGTTTATGTAATACTCGCTCTCACCGCTTCTGTAATATTTTCGTGTAACAACGACCTCCTTATGGTCGGAGAGACGCATTTTTATTGCGGATAAATCCTTTTTATCCCCTTCGGTAAGCTCACCGAAGTCAAAGACCGTGTTCTGAGCCTGATTGAATTCCTCCTCGGTATCTAAAACAATGGATACCGAGCTGAAGTTTGACGGCGGTCTTCCAGCCGCTCCGTTGAAGATAACATCCTCCATCCGGCTGCCTCTAAGACTCTTAAGGCTCATCTCGCCAAGCACCCAGCGAACAGCATCCGATATATTTGATTTTCCGCTTCCGTTCGGTCCGATAATCGCCGTAACTCCGCTGTCGAAGCTTATTTTGGTCTTATCCGGAAAGCTCTTGAAGCCCTGCATTTCTATCGATTTAAGCCGCATTGTTTTTCATTCCTTAACTTTTATAATGGGATGGTAGGGCTGTGTGTTTGCAATCATTATTTCTATATTTTTTAGACCGAATTTATCCTTCAGTTCCTTGATTGTCCTGCCGCCGTGTCCCGTGAGCTTTGAACGCTCTCCGTCCTTGATATATATAACAGCTTCCCTGTTATGGCAGTTATATCCTCTTAGCTCCTCGCACAAGCGGTGATAATATACCCTTGCCTTTACAAGCTCGCCGATAGCCGGATGGTTTGCGCCATACTTAGCTTCGGCAAGGCTCTCGGTAGAATGCAGACCGATTTTGAGCACCCTTACACCTGATGCGATAAAGCGGTTAAGGCATAAAGCGCTCCGCTCCACAGCCTCGTCATCGGTCAGCGGTGCATACAGACCCCGTATTGTCATATCATATAATGTGGTGTCGGCAAACACTACCGTGGGGTAAATCCTTGCTCCGTACGCACCCATTTTTATTATCGCATCCGCCGTGTTTAGCTCGTCGGAGAGAGTGGACAACGGAAGTCCGATCATCATTTGCCCGACAAGACCTAAGCTGTGCTTTTTTATCTGCTCTGCGCTTTTATATGAAACCGAGGAATTATGCCCCCTTGCACTTGCCTCCAGAACCCTGTCATTTATGCTCTGAATACCAAGCTCTATGTCTGTAACTCCGTATCGCTTCAATACTGCGAGTATTTTCTCGTTAATATAATCGGGACGGGTGGAGATTCTTATCCCCTTAATCCTGCCGTCCTCAATATAACGGTATCCCGCTTCAAGCAAAGCGGTCATCCGGTCAGGCTCTATACCAGTGAAGCTGCCTCCGAAAAAGGCAAGCTGTACATCAATTCCCTTTGGAAGCGTCGATAACGACTCCTCCACCGTTTGTTTTAATAATTTTATCTCTTCCTCTAAAACAGGCTGGGTGCGGCTTCTACCTGTAATCTTTACCTGCGAGCAGAACACACAGCTGTTATTACAGCCGGAATGCGGAATAAAAAACGGGATATTGCTATGAGTCCTCATCTATCTCGCCGAACAGAATAAGCGCCTCCCGTGCCGCAAGCTGCTCTGCCTCCCTCTTGGAGCGTCCCTTACCCGTACCCAATAAATTGGAGTTAAGCATTACATTGAAGGTAAAATATCTGTCGTGCGGAGGTCCCTCCTCGCTCACAAGTGTGTATTCAAGAACCTCCTCCGGTGTCTGTTGAACTATTTTTTGCAACAATGATTTATAGTCCTCGTTTGGACCTGTTGCGGCTTTTTCTATCGATGTCTTTATTTTGGGTATCAGAAATTTTCGTGCCTTTTCCATTCCGCCGTCAAGATAAATAGCTGCGAGCAGCGCCTCGAAAGCGTCGGCAAGGATGCTTCGCCTCTTCCTGCCCTGCGAGATAAGCTCCCCGTGCCCGAGATACATAAAGTCACCCAGCCCAAGCTCGGTGGCATATTCAAAAAGCGAGCTCTCGCATACAACGGAGGCTCTGACCCGTGTCAGAACTCCCTCGTCGAATTGTTTGTAGCTCTTATAAATGTAATCAGAAACGATTAAGGACAATATAGAATCGCCAAGAAACTCAAGCCGCTCGTTGCAGGGCAGTCGTCCCTTATGCTTAACCTCGTTTGAATACGAGGAATGCGTAAGAGCTTTTTTAATTATTTCCTTGTCCTTAAATGTGTACCCTATTTTCTGCTCGAGTGTCTCGATAGCCGAGGGCTGCTCATTACCGTTCATCTACGCACTCCTTGACCGATTTTGTGTTGGATATTTCCGATGACATTTTTTCTATAATCCCGCTGTTGTAAAACAGCTTCGCCTGCCTTATTGCGGAGTAAATTCCTTTATCGTCCGAGCTGCCGTGTGCCTTTATAACCGGCTTTGAGATGCCCAAAAAGGGTGCGCCGCCGTATTCCTTGTGATCCATCTGCTTTTTAAGCTCATCGGTGCTTCTTTTTGTAATAAGCCCTGCTATTTTCGAGAACAGATTAAAATAAAATACTCCCTTTATTTTACGGGACATAAATGCGCCCATCCCCTCCATTAGCTTAAGAGCTATGTTCCCCGTAAAGCCGTCGCAGACAACAACATCGCAGAAGTTGTTCGGCAGGTCTCTGCCCTCACAATTGCCGATAAAGTTTATACTTTTATCAGCCATAAGCATTGAATAAGCCTCACTGTAAAGGGGTGTTCCCTTTGTTTGCTCGGTACCGTTGTTTAACAGCGCAACACGGGGATTCTCAATACCCAGAACTCCCTTTGCATATAAAGAGCCCATTTTACCGAACGACGATAAAATATCGGGTGTGGCATCTGTGTTAGCTCCCACATCAAGCATAATAAAAGCGTTTTCCAGCTTGATAACAGTACCGAGAGCCGCTCTGCGTACCCCCTTGACTCTGCGTATGAGCAGCGAAGCGGCAGTAAAAAGCGCGCCTGTATTCCCTGCGCTGACCAACACATCCGCCTCTCCGTTTTTAAGTAATGAAGCTGCGATCGCCATTGAGCTGTCTGCCTTTTCCTTGATTACAGACACAGGCTCGTCATCCATCTCTATAACACTGTATGATGGCACAAAACGGATTCTGTCCGCTACTGTATTCTTTGGAATATGCGCTTTTAAGCTCTCGTCACCGACAAGCAGTATGTCAACATCAAAATTCGAGGCGGCTTTAATTGCACCTTTTATAAGTATGTCGGGTGTATTGTCTCCACTCATTATGTCAACTGCAATTCTGATTCTCATAAACTATTTCTTTCCCTCGCTCCAGCCGCATTGATTTTTACAATAATAATATTCCTTATTCTTCTTTTTTAAAACAAGCCCTTTACAGTCGGGGCATACTCTCTCTTGCGGAATATCCCATACCGAGAACGAGCATTCCGGATAGCTCTCGCAGCTGAAGTAGGTCTTTTTGCTCTTTGTCTGCTTTACGAGTATGCGTTTTCCGCAGTCCGGACACAGGATACCGCTGTCCTTATAAAAAGGTATTGAGGTTTTACAGGTGGGATAATTACGGCAGGCGTAAAAGTTGCCGAACGCACCCCTGCGCAGGACCATATCTTCTCCGCAGTTCCTGCATTTTTCATCCGCAATAACCTCTTTAGCGGCGGAATCGTCACCCGAGCCTTTTTCGCCCGCTCCGTCAAGGCGGCTTGTGTTCTTACAGGCGGGATAATTGGGACATGCGGCAAATTTACCGAACCTGCCCGCTTTCTCAATCATCCTCGCACCGCATTTATCGCAGATAATATCGGTTTCAACCTTGGTCAGCTCGATTTTCATATCCGACAGATTCTTCTCTGCCTCCAACAGTTGCTTCTCAAAATCTCCGTAAAATTCCTTAAGGATAGAGATATAGTCAGCGATTCCGCTCTCAACCCTGTCAAGGTCTTCCTCCATTTTAGCCGTAAAATTATAATCGACTATATGAGCGAAGGATTTTTTCATCAGTTCAGTGGTAACAAAGCCAAGCTCGGTCGGGACGAGCACCTTTCCCTCCCTTTTGATATAACCTCTTGATATTATGGTCGTGATTGTTGGCGAATAGGTAGAGGGGCGACCTATCCCCTTCTCCTCAAGCATTTTTATCAGTGAACCCTCGGTGAACCTTGAAGGCGGTTGTGTAAAGTGCTGCTCCGGGATGATGCTCTCTTTATCAAGCTTCTCGCCTACATTCAGTTCGAGCAGCTTACTCTTTCCGTCGCCGTTGCTCTCCTCATTGTCCTCGGTTATATCCTCGTAAAGAGCCTTATAGCCGAGAAATTTAATTGTTTCTCCGCTCGAACGGAATATATATCCCTGAGAGTTAAAATCGCATACGACGGAATCGATAAGAGCGGAACTCATCTGACTCGCTATGAAACGCTCCCAAATAAGCTTATACAGCTTATATTGGTCCGCCGACAAACGCCCCTTAATCGAATCCGGACTTATTCTCGGGTCGGAGGGACGGACAGCTTCGTGTGCGTCCTGCGAGTTCTTTTTTGTTTTATATACATTAGGCTCTTTTGGGTAATAGCTATCGCCGTATTTTTCGTTTATAAACGCTTTTGCGGCATCTCTTGCTTCGTCCGAAACACGCAGTGAATCCGTACGCATATAGGTTATTAAGCCATGCGTACCCTTTTCTCCGATATTTACACCTTCATACAGCTCCTGTGCTATCATCATCGTTCGCTGAGATTGGAAGGAGAGCCTTCTGTTCGCCTCCTGCTGCAGTGTCGAGGTCGTAAACGGGGGCTGCGGACGGCGTGTTTTTACCGATTTTTTTATCTCATCTACGGTAAAAATGTGGTTTTCTATTGCATTTATTATCTTCCCTACCTGTTCCTCGTTTGTAAGGTCGATTTTTCCGCTCTTATCGCCATAAAATTTTGCGTTGACAGAAACACCCTTTTCTGTGAGCAGCTTTGCTGTGATTGTCCAATATTCGGCGGGTACAAAAGCCTTTATCTCCTCCTCCCGTTCCACAATAATGCGTGTTGCGACCGACTGCACTCTGCCTGCCGAAAGACCGTTCTTTATCTTTTTCCAGAGGAACGGACTGATTTTATAGCCCACGATACGGTCAAGTATCCTCCTTGCCTGTTGAGAGTCAACAAGGTTCATATCCAGGTCTCGTTGATTTTTGACCGCTTCCTTGAATGTGTTCTTCGTTATTTCGTTAAAGGAAATTCTTTTTACCTTATCTCCCTCAAGCCCGAGTACCGCCGCAAGATGCCAGCTCATCGCCTCACCCTCTCTGTCGGGGTCGGTTGCGAGAATAACTCTGTCTGCGTTCTTCGCTTCCTTCCTGAGTGAATTGATTATATCGCCCTTACCTCTGATATTGATGTACTGAGGCTTGAAATCATTTTCAATGTCGATGCCGAGTTTACTTTTCGGCAGGTCACGCAGATGCCCCTTACAGGCAACAACCTTATAACCCTTTCCCAAAAAACCTTTTATTGTAGGTACTTTTGAGGGTGATTCGACAATAACCAATGTGTTCATTCAAAGTCCGTTTCTCCGGCGAAAAAAATTGTTTGTTAACCGTGCAGTCGCCGGACTGCATTGACGAAACCTGAATCTATATCAGCGCCTATTATTTTTACCCTTTTTTTCTCTTTTTACTTTTTAATATATTTGTTGCCCGCAAGCGAATTGATTTTCCCTTCGATTTCAAGCATTGTCAGCGAGATAAATATTTCGGATACATCCAGCCTAAGGCTCTCGGCAAGCTCGTCCGGTGTCATGGAGCGAGAGTTGCTCAGCAGAGATAATATGCGTTTTTCCGTTCCGCCGATATTGCCGTCGTTTTTGATGACCGCCGGTGTTTTAGTTGCGGTAGCCGCTCCGCTGCCGCTCTTTTCCTTTACCGCCTCCTCCGGAGGATCTTCTCTGCGTTGAACGATTTTCATTCCGTAGGACGCAACCTTGCTACCGTAGGATGCACAGTTCTCTGTCCTTATCTTTGTCGGATACAGCAATGCAAGCTCGCTCAGAACATCGAGCGGTGTCGTTGCGGCATCCACACCCGTTTTTATAAGAGTGTTTGTTCCTGCGTTATCGCTGCCGATTGCACCCGGGATAGCATACACCCGTCTTCCCTGAGCAACCGCATGACGGGCGGTTATGAGTGCTCCGCTGTTCTCCCCCGCCTCCGCAATAACCGTGGAGACGCACAAGCCGCTTATTATGCGGTTGCGGTTGGGAAAGTCCGCTCTTGTTCTCGGACAGGACGGATACATCTCGCTTATAACAAGCCCCTCGTCGTAAAGGTAATAAAACAGCTTCTCGTTCTCCTGCGGATAAACCTCGTCAATCGGGGTTCCGAGAACCGCAACGGTGTATCCGTTTGCCCGTAACGCTCCGTTATGTGCCGCAGTATCTATTCCCTTGGCAAGACCGCTTACGACGACGGCGCCGCATTTTGCAAAGCTATATGAAAAATCCTCGGCAACCGCTCCGCCGAACTCGGTTATCTTCCTTGTTCCGACGACCGCAATGCAGACCTCCTGGTTAAGGTCCTTCAATACACCCTTGCAGTACAGAACCGCAGGAGGTGCAAGTAGCATGCGAAGTGAATCGGGGAATAATGTATCGTGATAGGTTAAAATGTGTATATCATTGTTCTTGCATTTTTTATAAATCTCAAACGAAGCGGACAAATCCTTTTTATTGAGCCTTTCCGTACAGGAGTATTTGCTACCTAAAAAAGAGAAATCCTCGCAGTCGTATATATCCTTTACAGAGGGAAAGCGTTCAAACAATACCCGATATACGCTGCTGCACATACCGCATATTGTCTGTAGCCATATATAATATACTGCGTTATCCAATTATAAAACCACCCTCGCATTTTTTAATTCCCAAAGCAGAATTGCGGCTGCGGTTGATGCGTTAAGGCTCTCCGCTCCGTTTGTAATCGGGATTTTCACCGCATTGTCGCAAAGTCCGATTATTTCCGTATTAATGCCGTTGCCTTCGTTACCGACAACAAAGCAATCTCCGTTTTTTATCTCAAATTCGCCGAGAGTGAGTGTCCTGCTACCCAAGGTGGCTGCGAAAATTCGTCTTCCGCTGCTTCTTACCGTATTTATCGCCTGCGACAGATTATCGGCTATATAGATTCTCCCGGAGAAAACAGCACCCATTGTTGCTCTGACGGTTTTGTTATTATAAATATCGGCACAGTCTCTGCCCAGCACACATTCCGCACTTCCCAAAGCTACGGCGGTTCTGATAATTGCTCCGACATTGCCGGCGTCCTGCAAGGAATCTAAAAAAAGAAGACCGCCTTCGGCTTGAACGGAAAGAAGCTCGTAATCATCTTTATCCTTAAGGAATATAACATTATCAAGGAAAGCGGATACGGTTATAATACCCTGCGGTGCTTTCTCGGTCGAAATCTTTTTGAATACATCCTCTCTCAGAACAAAAACCTTGTCCCGCCCGACCGAATCTATAAGTGCAAAATACCTCTCATTTGCATCCTCGCTGACAAAAAGTGCATACGGAATATGCCCATGTCGCAGATATTCCTCAAGAAGGCTGACCCCCTCAAAAAAGAAAAGGCGGTTGTCCTGCCTTGCCTGCTTGTCCCTGAGCTTGACCACATTTTTTATACGCTCGTTTGCTTTTGACTCTATATACATACTCATCTCCAAAAAAAATCGTACCATATATAATAATATATAATAGTACGAAAAATTTTCTTTGTCAATATTTTTTTCCCAAAACTACCCTGTCTATTTTTCCGTAGTCCTTAAAAACAGCAACGCTATAACCGTTAAGCTCAAGCATTGCGGAAACAGGTTCGGCTTGATTTACACCCACCTCAAAGATGACTGCGCCGTCGTCACCCAGCAGTAACGAGGCGTTGCGTATAATCTCTCTGTAAAACCTTAAGCCGTCCTCTCCGCCGTCCAGAGCCGTCTCAGGCTCATAATGCAGCTGAGGTTCGAGGAGCAGTATATCGTCGCTCGGAATGTAAGGCGGATTAGAAACAATTATGTCGATCCTGCCACCGTTCTGCTCGGCAAGAGCGATATAGTCCTCCTCATCCAGAGCGTCAAACCTTTTTGTTATAATGTTCTCCGCTTGGGATAGATTTGTCTCCGCATATTCAAGTGCTTTTCTCGACAGCTCCAATGCATAGCCCCGACTGTTCGGACATTCGGACGCAATAGCAAGAGGAATACATCCGCTTCCGGTGCAAATATCGGCGAACACCATATCCTTGTCTCCGATTAAGGATGCCGCTACCTTAACCAAAATCTCGGTATCGCTTCGGGGAATAAAACAACCGCTGCCCACATTGATTTTTTTGCCGTAGAAATAGCATGAGCCGAGTATATATTGGAGAGGTTCCCCGACGGAGAGCCTGCCCACCGCCCGATCGATTCGTTCCATCGCAATGTCATTTATCTCGTCATCCAGTCTTGTCAGAAGAACACCCCTGTCAATACCGAGTGCATCTGCAAGTAAAATATCGGCAACCGTACTGTTTTCGTCAGAAAGAATCTGCTCAAGCGTTTGTTTTAATAAATATCTATATTCAGCTATTCTCATCTGTAGCTGTTTCCTCGTTGACCTTTATTTCCTCCGCTTTTTCGGTTTTTTCCTGTTTAATCT
The DNA here is from genome assembly GCA_002841455.1 of Firmicutes bacterium HGW-Firmicutes-21. GTDB lineage: Bacteria > Bacillota > Clostridia > Oscillospirales > CAG-382 > UBA1049. The sequence goes on from PGZT01000032.1 coordinate 15,227, forward strand.
CCTCCTTAGGAGCTACAAAATCGGGAAACTCCTGCGGAAGAGCAGCTTTGATAGCGGTTATCGCAACCTCTATCATACTGTCGTCAGGCTCTTTTGTGGTTATTCTCTGCATCCACATACCGGGAGCGGATAGTATTTTTGTAAAAATGTTCTTTTTCTTGCCCGCATACATAATGAACTCATATCCGACTCCCACAATAACGGGAAGAAGCATTATTCTAAACAATACACGCACAAGCATAGCATCCCATGTCCAGCTAGGGAGCATTGTAGCTACCGCAATAGACAAAATAATCATAACAAACATAAAGGATGTACCGCATCTCGGATGAAAACGGGATTGCTTTTTAATATTCTCTACGGTAAGCTCCGCTCCCGCTTCATAACAAAAAATACTCTTATGCTCCGCTCCGTGGTACATATATACTCTCTTTATATCTGGTATAAGTGAGGTTAGTGCTATATAGCTGACAAATATAACTATCTTCATAACACCCTCTATCAGATTCCTGTACCAGCCTAAATTTCCGCCGAAAATTTTGTCGGCAAGGTTTGCCGAGCCTGTCGGCAGGAAGAAGAAAAGAAATATTGACAGAGCTATTCCTATAATACTTGCGATTACGGTTATAAATCCCATAAGCGAAGCGCCGAAGCGTTTTGTCAGCCATTTCTCAAACTTCGACGGCTCCTCCTCCTCAAGCCCCAGCATCTCCGTAGAGGCTGTCAGGGTGGAAAAAGAAAGTATCATCATCTCTATAAAATTTACAATTCCTCTAAGCACGGGTGTTTTGAAGAATTTTATCCTGTCTCTTATTGTTTTTGACGGCTTTGTACGGGTTACGATGTTCTTGCTATCAACCTGTCTGACGGCTACGGCTACGGTGCTTTTGCTCCGCATCATAACCCCCTCCATAACC
>PGZT01000033.1 GCA_002841455.1 Firmicutes bacterium HGW-Firmicutes-21
TCACCGCCGTAAATGGGTACAACATTTATTCCGTTTTTGTATTTTGCGAACTTTCTTATCTCGCTGCATGCCTGAACGGCAAGCTCCCGTGTGGGGCATAAAATTAAAACCTGCACGGTTTTTGGGTTGACGGTGCTATCGATAATTTCTATAGCAGGCAGTCCGAAGGCGGCTGTCTTTCCGCTGCCTGTCTGGCTTCGTCCTATAACATCGTGTCCCTCTAAAATCAAGGGTATGCTCTGTGATTGAATTAAAGTTGCGTCGTCATACCCCATCTCGGATATTGCACGCTTTGCTTCCTCCGATAACGCAATGTCTGAAAAATTAGTTTGGCTCATATTTATGATTATGCCTTTCCTCGGCATTTATGCCGAAAACGGTAATTGTGCCGATAGGCACAAAACCGTATTCGAAAGATTTATCTTTCGAAATTCTCTTTTTTTGTATTGTTTCTGCTTATATTTATATCATAATTTTCTATTTACAAATAATCGCATTTAATTATATTAGCACAAATATGTTGCTATTTTTACATTAACAAAAGAAATTTGTCTTATTAAATGAATAAACAGTAAAAGTATTCCCTAAAATAGTTCTTCGATAATATATTTTTAGGTTTTTGTTGCTTTTAAAATAAAAAAGTAGTAAGATGTAGATTGGTATTTATTATTATATAATTTATGACACAATAAAAAAGCAATAAAAAACGAAAGAGATAAAAATGATTGATTTCAGCGATTTGGGCATTTCGGACCCAATTTTAAAGGCATTAAAGGACATGGAATTTGTTACTCCCACAGAGGTGCAGAGGTTGGCAATACCTCGTATTTTGAAAAAAGAGGACCTTATCGTAATGTCTAAAACGGGCAGCGGTAAGACAGCCGTTTTCGGCGTGCCGATGCTGCAGCTCACAGATCCTCATGCGACAAGACCTCAGGGCTTGATATTGACACCGACAAGGGAGCTTGCGGTTCAGGTGGACAGCGATTTGAGACTGATGTCCAAGCATCTCTCACACAGGACAACCGCGGTATACGGACAGCACAATATAAATACGGAGATAAAAGCCCTGGAAAAGGGCGTTTCCATTGTTACCGGAACACCGGGGCGGGTTTTTGACCACATTCGCCGCAAGAATCTTTCGGTCGATAATGTACGCTTTTTGGTGCTTGACGAAGCCGACAGAATGCTTGATATGGGCTTTATCGATCAGGTGCAAAAAATAGTTAAAACTCTGCCGAAAGACAGGGTTACCCTCCTTTTCTCCGCCACAATACCGAATGAAATCCGCAAAATATGCAAAACATATATGAACAACCCTGTCACCATAGAAATTGAATCACAGACCAAAACGGTGGATACAATAAAACAGGAGTATTATCGTGTTTCAAGGGAAGAAAAGTGTATGCAGTTGAACCGAATCCTTTTAAAGGAACAGCCAGAGAGCTGCATTGTATTCTGCAATACACGGATAGCGGTTGATAAGGTTCAGAGCTTCCTGACACGAAAAGGATATTCCTCGCAAGCTCTGCACGGGGATATTCCGCAGGGAAAGCGGCTCCAGACAATACAGCAGTTTAAAAAGAACGATTTTCATCTATTAGTGGCAACGGATGTCGCCGCACGCGGGATTCATATAGACGATTTATCACTTGTAATAAATTATGATGTGCCGATGGAGAAGGATAGCTATGTACACAGGATTGGTCGTACAGGCAGAGCGGGCAACGGCGGACATGCGATTACAATGGTTACGGGGAACGATATTATAAGCTTCTATGAGATAGAGGAGCATACGGGAGCGTTGATTCCGGAGGGGGATTTACCCACGGATGCGGAATTGAACGAGCGGAAGGAAAGCGCAGAGAAATGGATTCTGTCAAAGGCGCAGACGATAAAGCCGCAGCACTCGGTAAATCAGAGCCAATCAAACAAAAAGCCACCGCAGGGGAATAAACCTCGCTACCCCGACAGACGGGGAAGCACGAGCGGCACTAACAATAACCGCCCGAGGTATAATAATGCCCGTCCAAAACCAGAGAACGAAATAATAAAGACACCGGAAGTCAATAATATTAGAATTAATCAAGCGGTCGAGAAAAAGCATGAGGATACAGACAAAAAACCGTTCATTAAAAAGATATTAAGCAAGCTGTTTGGTAAGCAGGAGCATTAGAGTATAAAACGAAACAAACGGAATTTTGATATTTTAATAAGAAAGCGCTTCATTATAAATTGGGGTGACTGAATGAGCAATTTTATATGCCCTGTTTGCGGCAAGCCGTTGATTATAAAGGAAAAAATCCTATCGTGTACCAATAAACATAATTTTGATAAAGCAAAAAGCGGATACACAAATCTTCTTATGTCACAGCAGATAAAGGCAAAGCATCATGGCGATGATAAGCTTATGGTCCGGTCAAGACAGGCTTTTTTGAATAGAGGCTATTATAATCCCTTGCTGTCAAAAATCTGTGATATGATAAAAAAATACGTATCGGACGGTTCTCGTATTCTTGACGCAGGGTGCGGAGAGTGCTGGTATACAGCTAATATCTATGAGTATTTAGTAAATAATAAGATTAAGCCTATAATTTCTGCGATAGACATATCAAAAGACGCTCTAACTGCGGGAGCAAAACGCAATAAGGATATTGAACTTGCGGTTGCAAGCGTCTTTAAGCTTCCCGTTAAGACAAATTCATGCGACATACTGCTATCCTTGTTTGCTCCTTATTGCAACGAGGAAGCTGCTCGAGTATTAAAAAAAGACGGTGTGCTTTTAAGAGTATTTCCTTTAGAGAAGCATTTGCTGAGCTTGAAAACGGTTGTTTATGATCAACCGTATGAAAACGAGATAGAAATACATACTCTCGACGGCTTTTTGTTGTTGGAAAAGGCGGAGATAAGGAATAAAATACGGCTCTCCTGCAATGAAGACATAATAAATCTATTTACAATGACACCATATTATTATAAGACATGCGCGGATGATCAAAAAAAGCTCCAAGCTCTCTCGTCGCTTGATGCGGAAACAGAGTTCGGAATATTGATTTACCGAAAGTTGTAGAGGATTTAAACACAAACGGATTTTTCTCGTACAAATGCAATATTTAATGTAAGGTCCATATAAAAAATAAAGAGGTATTTATCGAACATGAGTAATTTCAGGGAATTAAGAATCGGGAGCTTAACCGCTAAGCTGCCAATCGTTCAGGGCGGCATGGGAGTGGGAGTTTCGATGTCGGGCTTGGCATCCGCCGTGGCTAATCAGGGCGGAATTGGAGTTATTGCCGCCGCTGGGTTAGGTCTGTTCGAGAGAGACGCATATACGGATTTTTTTGACGCCAACATAAGAGCATTGAAAAAGGAAATTAAAAAAACAAGAGAGAAAACACAAGGCATTATCGGTGTAAATATAATGGTTGCGCTTACTAATTTTGCCGATTATGTTAAGGCTGCAATCGATGAAAAGATAGATATTATTTTTTCGGGAGCGGGGTTGCCCATAAACCTTCCGGAGTTTTTAAACGGCTCTACTCATACAAAGCTCGTGCCAATCGTCTCCTCCGGCAGAGCGGCAGGCGTTATTATAAAAAGATGGTTTGATAAATATAAGTATGTCCCCGATGCCATTGTGGTGGAGGGACCGAAGGCGGGCGGACATTTAGGATATAAGAAGGAACAGCTTGACGACCCGAATTGTACACTTGAGAACGCTCTAAACGATGTTATTGAAGCGGTCAAACCGTATAAAGAGAGGTTCGGCAGGGAAATACCTATTATAGCGGGAGGCGGAATTTACACGGGAGCCGACATAAAAAGGTTTATGGATATGGGAGCGGCGGGCGTTCAAATGGCGACCCGTTTTGTGACAACAACAGAATGCGATGCCTCCGAGGAATTTAAAAACACATATATTGACGCAACCGAAGCGGACATTGGTATTATAAAGAGCCCTGTCGGTCTGCCGGGAAGAGCTATAAGAAACAGTTTTATCGAACAGGTCGAAGCCGGTAAACGAATGCCCTATAAATGCCCCTATCATTGCATTATAACATGTGATTATGTAAACAGTCCGTACTGTATTGCGTTGGCGCTTATGAACGCACACAGAGGTAACCTAAACAACGGTTTTGCTTTTGCGGGGAGTAATGCGTACAGAGCGGAAAAAATAATAAGTGTTAAGGAATTGGTAGAGCAGCTGGAGAAAGAATACGACGAGGAAATGTAATAAAATCGTCCTTTGGCGGAACACTAACAGCACAAGTGTATCTACGAAAGGATTGTTTAAAACGATGTCAAATAACAAAAACGATAACGAAAAAAAGAACGGGAATCTGCTGGATAGGATTGAAGATGCGGTCTTTACCGTTTCTATCGATAATCAGGACCCTGTTTATAACGCAAAAAAGGAAGTGCTGGTTCCGTATATTAACACAGCGACGGATGTACCCGATGTAAAGGAAGGTAAGAGCGAACACAGCAAGCCGAGGGAAAAGAAAAAGCACGCTGTTTCCGAGAGCACGCAAAATGACAACCATAATATAAAAAAGGAAGCGTTGGGACCCAATGCAAAAAGATGAACGAAAACACACTTGAGATATACACCGAGATAAACCGACACCTATTACAGGAGAGCAAGCCGTCGGACTATTTAAACGAGATATGTAACAGCTCCTTATTTAAAAAGCATCCGTTTATCATGCTCCATAACCTGAAGACCGCAGAGCAGGCTCCCGAGCACCACCCCGAGGGGAATGTGTGGGTTCATACCCTGCTTGTGGTGGACGAGGCGGCAAAGGTTAGGTCGCAGAGCAGGAATCAGGCTGTTTTTATGTGGGCCGCATTGCTACACGATATCGGCAAGCCCTCCACAACAAGGGTTAGGAGGGACAAAATTACCTCATACGACCATGATAAGGTCGGAGCGAAGCTGACCAAAGAATTTCTGTCCGTTTTTACCGACGATATAATATTCATCCGGGAGGTTTCCGAGCTTGTCAGATACCATATGCAGATACTTTTTGTTATAAAGGAGCTGCCCTTTGCGGATATTCGGGGAATGAAGAGAAACACCGATATAAACGAGGTTGCTTTGCTCGGGCTGTGTGACCGTCTCGGCAGAAAAAACAGCGACAGGGATAAAGAGGAAGAAAACATTAGGCTGTTTATTGAAAAATGCAGTTGAAAAATATATAAGAGCATCTATTTAACAGGTAGATGCTTTTTAATTAGGAGCGGAAAGTTTGGAAGATAAATCTTTCAAACCACGGTTTTGTGCCTTTACTGCGATAAACGCAGTAATTCGGCTATTGCCGGAACGGCACAATACCCGCTCACTGATGAAAGGAATGATCATATTTATGATAAAAATTACAGATTTAAAAATACCGCTTGATTATGATTTGAAATTTCTTATGTTTATTGCGGCGGAGCGGCTCGGCATTGATTCGGGCTGTATTAAACGCATTGACATTTTAAAACGAGCGGTAAACAACAAGGATATAGCTAACATTTTTTTTGATATGGATATTTCCGTTTGTGTTTCGTCGGACGAGAACGAGGTTCTTTCGTTTTGCGGAAGTAAATTTATATCCAAACAAGCGGTTGCAACCTATAAAATTCCCTATAAAAAGCTAAACGAACGCCCTGTTGTAGTAGGGTTCGGTCCGGCGGGGATGTTTGCGGCGTTGATTCTTGCGGAAGCGGGTTGTAAACCGATAATTATAGAGCGTGGGAGTGATGTTGATGCCCGTACGGAAAAGGTCGAGCTTTTTTGGCGTACAGGTGTGCTTGACACTCAGACCAATGTACAGTTCGGAGAGGGCGGAGCGGGAGCTTTTTCGGACGGAAAATTAAAAACAGGCTTTAAGAACGAACGTAAAATTAAAATTATTGACGAGCTTATAGATTCGGGCGCACCTCCCGAGATAAAGTACCTGACAAAGCCGCACATAGGTACTGATAAATTAAAAAGTGTGGTCAAAAATATCCGCGAGAAGATTATCGGTCTGGGCGGAGAGGTGCATTTTAATACAGAACTAAAGAGTTTGATAATCAAAAACGGTCGGGTGCAGGGCGTGCGAGTGTCGAGGAATGATAAGTGCCACGAGTTCCTGACAGATAATGTAGTGCTTGCGATAGGACACAGCGCAAGGGATACCCTTGAGAGTTTGCAAAAAGACGGTGTTGTTTTGGAGCAAAAGCCCTTTGCCGTAGGAGTTCGTATCGAGCATAAGCAAACCCTTATCAACAGAATTAAATACGGTGATTTTGCCTGTCACCCTGCGCTCGGAGCGGCGGATTACAGGATGGTTGTACACCTAAAAAATGGCAGAGGTGTCTATACCTTTTGTATGTGCCCCGGGGGTACTGTCGTTGCGGCAGCCTCGGAGAAAGACCGCCTGACAACAAATGGAATGAGCGAATACGCAAGGGACGGACGAAACGCCAATACCGCTCTTTTGGTAACCGTAAACAACCATGATTTAGGCAGCGACAAGCCGCTTGCCGGGTTGGAGTACCAACGCAGGATAGAGGAAGCCGCTTTTGTCGCCGGCGGCGGAGCATACAAGGCTCCCGTGCAGAGACTCGAGGATTTCCTTATTAAAAGGAACACAAGAGCCTTTGGCGATGTGGTACCCACCTATATGCCCGGAACCTCCTTTGCCGAGACGGATTCCTATTTACCCGAACATATAACCGAATCCTTACGACAGGCGATTGCCGAAATGGGGGAATGGATGCCCGGTTTTTATAACCCCGATGCCATCCTGACCGGAGCGGAGACACGCAGCTCGTCCCCGGTTCGCATCACAAGAGGGGATAGCCTCGAGGCGACGGGGATAAAAGGCCTATATCCATGCGGAGAGGGAGCGGGTTATGCCGGAGGGATTATTTCGGCGGCGGCGGACGGAATACTCTGCGCCGAGCGAATATTGAGTTGATAAAAGTTGTCTGTTTTGTTAATTATGCTCTTGAAGAAAATTTTAAAGTGCATTTGTGTTGATAAATATCCTTTAAAATGCTAATATGGGATTAAAATATTTATTGACAGGGGAATGTTTATGAAAAAACTTTTATCTTTGCTGATGGTGTTTATAATGCTTTTTGCATTTACACCCTTTGGCTTACCTGTTTTCTCTCAGGGAAAAAGCGTTATACTCGGGGACATTAATAACGACGGCAAAATTAACTCTGCCGACTACCTGATAGCAAAACGAATCTTTTTAGGAAGCTATAATGCGACCGAGGCTCAGCTTGTCGCAGCGGATGTCAATATTGACGGAAAGGTTAATTCGGCTGATTACCTGATGATTAAACGACACTTTTTAGGAACATATACGATTAAGGACCCGAATGCAGGGTTCTTGAAAACAAATTATCACGGTCATACATACCGCTGTAATCATGCTGGAACCTCCACGGATGAGCAATATATACAAGCGGCGATAGCAAACGGCTACGACCTGATGGGCTTTACCGATCATGTTATGCTGCCCTGGATAGAGTATTATCACAGTGTCAGGGGAAAATACAGCGAATCTCATGAATATCTTGAATCGATAAGATCGTTACAGGAGCAGTATGCCGACCAAATTTACATTCTGCTGGGGTACGAATGTGAGTGGAACGAGCTGTTTGAGGGTTATTACAGGCATCTTTTGGATAACAATTTAGTCGATTACCTGATAATGGGCAATCACTATTTGGAGTTTGACACGATAACAAACAGGTTTGACTACTTTAACGGCAGTATGGAAAGTATCGAATTTGTAAAAGCCTATACAGAGAGCTCGATACAGGGTATGGAGTCAGGGCTGTTCTCGATTTTTGCACATCCCGATTATGTTCTTTATTATGCCAAGATGTGGAACGCAACTGTAGAGGATTATATGAGACAAATGTGCATCAAGGCTAAGGAGCTGGGTGTGGCTCTGGAATACAATCACGGTTATGCATACGCAAAGTTCTGGGATGTGGTAAAAGAGGTAGGCAACACCGTTGTCATCGGCTTGGATGCTCATGACCCGAGTGTATATTCATCCTCGAAAAGGAGTCAGTCGATCGCATTTTTAAATTCAAAAGGCATTCCGTTTGTTGAGGATTTGGGTATCACTAAAAAACAACCAAAGGTAGTTACACAAACATATGAGGTTACCGTAACAAACGGTACGGGAACCGGAACATATAAAATTTTTGAGAATGTCGAGATAAGAGCGGAGGTCGGAGAAGGACAAATATTCGAACACTGGTTGATTAACGGCGTAAAATCAGACAAACCCGCAGCCTTTAATTTCGTTGTCGAAGGAGACACAACAATCGTTGCTGTTTTTGAGGAGGATACGGAAATCGGATATTCATATGCGTTTGATTATGTCCCGTCAAAGGGAGATAATGTCTACGGTAGCCTTACCTGGAACTTTTCAAAGGAGAGCTACGGTTTAGAAACGGGCAGCTCCTCCTCACGCGGGGTTGCGTTCCGTGTTTTTCAGGAGCCGTCCAAAGCGGTTGTAATAAAAACCACCGTTACCCGTTATCAAATCAGTAAGATTATTGTGGAAGCTGCAATGGGTTCGGGTAACGACACAACTATTTCAATAAGTGTCGGCGGAACAAATATAATAAGTGATTATGCGGTCACAAATCATAACACGGCATATGCGTTTGATGTAAGCAACCTAAACGGTGAAATTATTATAACATTAAAAGCAACCGTTACGGATAAAGCATCATATATTAAATCTATACAATTAATACCCTAATCATTAAGCAAAGAATCCCCGTATAACAGGTTCAAGCACTGTTATACGGGGAAAATTGTTTTTCTTATTCCTTATATGTATTCTTTACTCTCTGCTTTAAAAGGCAGATTACCTCATAATTAATAGTTCCCAATATATCGGCGAGGACAGCAATATCCTCTGCATTTTCAAAAACAACCACTTCGTCCCCAAGTGCGCATTCAATTCCGTTGACATCGGCGACACAAAGGTCCATGCAGATTTTGCCCACAATCCTTGCCTTCCTGCCGCCTATTTTAACAAAGGCTTTTTCGCTGAGAGCACGGGAGAAGCCGTCCGCATATCCTATCGAAACCACGGCAACGGTCATATCCTCCGCAGCTGTAAAGGTTCGTCCGTAGCTGATATGGTCGCCTTTTTTCAAGCTTGAAACAGCGGCAATACGGCTCTTTAGGGTCATGGCGGGTAACAAATTATTGTCCTTAATATTCCTTGAGGGGGTTAACCCGTATATAATAATACCCGCTCTGACCATATCCAGCTTCATATGGGGGTAGTTTAAAATAGCGGCTGAGTTGCAGCAATGACGCAAACCGACCTCTATTTTTTTTGCGCTTACAGCCTCCAACAACCTCATAAACAAATTATATTGCTCCTCGGTAAAAGCGGAGGAGGGGTTGTCCGAATCGGCGAAATGAGTAAAAATACCCTCTATTTTTAGATTTTTCAGCTCTGATATATCCTTTATTTCCTCAGCTACCTTCTCAACATCCTGCTCGGAGTGACAGTATATGCCCAGTCTTGACATACCTGTATCTATTTTGATATGCACCCTAACACACCCCTTTTCGGACAACCGCTTTGCATACTCGTAGGAACCGATTGTTTGTATGAAATTATGCTCTCCAAGCTCTACTGCGTAATCCTCGCAGGTAATACCGAGAATTAGAATATCCTTCTTTACGCCGCTGTTTCTGAGTGCGACAGCCTCCTCAATACAGGCAACCGCAAAAATATCCGCTCCCAGCTCCTCAAGTGCGGCGCATACCCTTGCCGCACCGTGACCATATGCGTCTGCCTTTACAACGGCCATCACCTTGCAATCGCTGCCGACCATTCCTTTTATATAGCTGTAATTATGCCGTATATTATCGAGGTCAATAAGCGCCTCAACCCTGTGCTTCATCATGTATTTATGCTCTCAACAGACATTATTTCGTAAGAAAAAAGCTGCCCGTAAGCCTCCGATTTTATTTTATTGATAATTCCTTTTTCGCTATCATAATACACCAAAACATTATTCCCGTCAATAGAAAAGAGCAGAACATTTTGTCCGTCATCGTTTTGCTTTTCGCAGGTCTCGCTGGCTCTTATTGTCTCCAGCGCAATGTCAAGCGCATCCGCAGCCGTGATTCCGCTGTGGTCAATTTTTGTCTCTATCCCGTCGAACTGCGCAAAATACCCGTCGTTATTTTTTTTAACCGTCAACAGGCTCAGCGTGGAAGGCTCGTTGAAGGTGAAAATAGTTTCGTCCTCAAAAACATTGGCATTGAACTTTATAACGGTTTCCTGCTCAATAATCGCAGAGACTCGCACGGGGTAGGCAAGCATCGACTTTACATCGGATAGGTCGCTGTTCAGAACAGAACAGGAGGTTAAGGTAAATGACAGAACGGAAACAAGCAGAATAAAAGCAAATATTCTCAAAAAAACACCTCGGATTTATTCAATGGATATTATTCTCAGCCCAGCAGCAACCCTATCTCGGCAGGAAGATCACGGGGGAGCAGCCCATGCGCACCATGCTTTAAAACCAACCTGTCTGCCGCAAGTCCGTGCAGGTAAACACCCAAAACCGCAGCATCCGCAGCAGAATAACCCTGTGCGCAAAGAGAGGCTATAACTCCGGCAAGCACATCTCCGCTGCCACCTTTAGCCAAGCCGCTGTTACCGCTCGTGTTTACCGCAACACTTCCGTCGGGCAGGGCGATTACGGTGTTCATCCCCTTTAGTACCAGCACACAGCCGTATTCGGAAGCGAACCGAGCGGTGATTCCTTTGCGGTCCGCCTGTACAAAGTCGGTGTCCTTTCCGATGAGCCGTCCCATTTCGGTAGGGTGGGGAGTGAGTATCAACCCGTTTTTATTGCCGCATATACTTCTCAATACATTTATATTCGCCGCAAGGAAATTTATGCCGTCGGCATCAATAACCGTTGCTTTTTTAAGCGAAGGGAGCAGGTCATGCAGCAGCGAATCCGTATCTCTGCCGAGTCCGCAGCCCACAAGGTATGCGCTTGCCGTATGCTTGTTTATCTCGGTTGGCTCGATAAAAACAGCCTCGAAAAGACAACCCTTCAACACCGTTTGCGTATAAATATCGGCGGCAAGCTTGAGCAAGCCGATACCGCTCCGCAGAGCGCCCATTGAGGAAAGATATGCGGCTCCGGTCATATTTCTGCTTCCCGTAAGGGAAATAAGCGTGCCAAAAAGCCCCTTGTGCGAGTCCTCGGGGCGTTTTTTTATGAGGGACATTGTGTGCGGACCTGTATAGGCAATGTTATTAGGCATATATTTGCATCATCCTATATTTTTTATATCATTTTATCATATAATTATTTTGTTTTCAACAGCAGCTGCTTATGTCTCCGATAATGCTCCCCGCATCCTCTGTGGAGGGCAATACAAAAACACCGTTTTCGTATATCGGCAGTATATAATTATAAATATAACGATAACCGAACAACCCATAAACCGCTCCCGCTCCGTCCGATATTAACGACCGCAGGCTGTATATGGAGGGAACCGAACCCGTATAATTATTCGCTCCGTCACGGATGGAAACAAAGGATATATCATTTCTTATGTAATTAAACGCTTCGGTCTGTGCGGAATAAACAAAGTTCTGGTTAAACCTTGTCTGGTCAACAGGTCTTACAAAACCGATTTCCTCGCCGTTTATTGTATAGGCTCGCACGCTGTGGCGGTGAGTGGCTATTATTATGCTCTCGCCGTCTCGCGTGTCCGGCGACGCGTCCATCAGCTCACCGGTATCATCGATATCCGTAATATCGATTTCAAGGTCTACACTGCCGATTTCCTCAAGGCAGCAATTTAAAAAATATACCCTTCTGTTGTCGTTACCCGATAGAGCCATATAGCGACATGCTGTAAAATCATAGTGCAGCTTTCTGTAGCTACGGATAAATTCACCTGTCTCAAGCAGGCAGCCCCGCAGGTCAAGGCAGAACAGACAGTTGGTAATGCCGTCGCAGGCGACTATTTTATCGTTATTTATAGCGGCCGAAACAGCGGCGAGCCGATTTGGCAGTATAAATGAAATGGGGCAGAAATTAAACATAGAAACATCTCCTTTATACTTAATTATATTTAATATTTGTAAAAAGTGCCACTATTAGGTAAAAAGTTGTTGATTTATTTTTACTTTTTGCTATAATAATATACAATATGGTACGATTAATAATTTTGCGGGAGGTAAACGGAGCATGTATAAGAACTTAAAAGAGAATTATCCGCTTTATGAGGTAAGAGAGATTTCGAGCTTTCGGGATTTGCTTGATTCGGGTGCGACAATTTACGGGGACAGAGCCGCTTTCAAGTACAAGGTAGACGGCGAAGTGGTATCCGTTTCTTATAAAGAATTCAAGGGTGCTGTCGACGCATTCGGAACCGCTCTTATTGATATGGGAATCAGCGGCAAACATATCGGTATAGTAGGCGACAACTGCTTTGAATGGGTTCGTTCTTATCTTGCAATACTTGCCTCGGACAGCGTTGTTGTTCCTGTTGACAAGGAGCTTTCCGCAGAGGATATAAAAAACATTTTAACCGACGGGGACTGTGAGGTTCTCATATATTCGGACGGAGCCACCGAGAGCAAAATAACGGAAATAGAGGCTGATTTGCCTAATATTACACATTTTATCTGTATGTCGGTGCCGTCCGTTAAGGACGATAAGCATTATTTCGCGGGGGATATTGTTTCTAAGGGGAAGGAGCTGCTCGACGGCGGCGACACTCGTTATATATCGCTTGTTCCGGATAATCAGGTATTAAAGGAGCTGCTCTTTACCTCCGGCACTACGGGTAAGAGCAAGGGAGTTATGCTCTCTGCCGAGGCATTGATTTTTAATATAATCAACGGGCAGAAGCTGATGAAGATAACAGACACCTGCCTTTCTGTGCTGCCATATCATCATTCCTATGAGTCCACAACCGGAATTTTGGTAATGATGCACGCCGGAATGACTATTTGCATTAATGAGAGCCTGCGTTCTGTGCTCCCCAACTTTAAATTATATAAGCCGACAGAGGTTCTTCTTGTCCCGTTGTTTGTAGAGAAGGTTTACAGAGGAATCTGGGACAAGGCAGAGGCGTCAGGCAAGGCATCAACGCTTAGAAAGCTGATTAAGGTCAGCAACGCACTTTTAAAAATCGGCATTGATGTAAGAGCAAAATTGTTTGTCAGCGTAACCTCGGCGTTCGGCGGAAGGCTTAAAGCGATTGTCTGCGGAGGCGCACCTCTTAAGCCGCAGCTTGTGGAGTTCTTTGAGAGTATAGGCATTACGCTTATAAACGGCTATGGTATTTCCGAATGCGGACCGCTTATTTCAATAAATCGACCGTGCTACCGAAACAGCGAAGCGGTGGGGATATTACTCCCCGAGATGGAGATTAAAATCAACAACCCCAACGAGAACGGCGAGGGTGAGATATGCGTTAAAGGCAGGAATGTAATGCTCGGATATTATAAAAACGAACAGGCTACGGCAGACGCAATCAGGGACGGATGGTTCCATACCGGAGATGTCGGCAAGCTGGAGGGTGACTTTATATTCATTACAGGAAGAATAAAGAATATTATAATTCTAAAAAACGGAAAAAATATATATCCGGAGGAGATTGAGGAAAAGCTATCGATAAGGAGCGAGCTTATCGCAGAGATTGTCGTCAAGGCGATTAAGGATAACGAGGAGAATGAAAGATTGCTCGGCGCCGAGATATTCCCTGATTTTGAGCGGGCAAAGACGCTTGGAATCGATGACCCGGAATCCGAAATCAGAAAAGTTATTTCTGAATATAACGAGAAGGAAGCCGGTTATAAGGTTATTAAAAAGATAATCTTCAGAACAGAGGAATTTGAAAAAACAACAACAAGGAAGATAAAAAGAAAATACAATTAGTGGTGATTTATATTGAAAAAAACAATAGTTATTATATTTTTGACAGCTTGTATGCTGTTAACGGCATCCTGCGGTGCAAATAAAGCGGATGAGCAAAGTGAAATCTCCGAAATTGTCAGCGTTTTTTCGGAGGAAGAGAGCGGCGAAGCGGCGGTTGAACGGGACACGCTTAATTTGGTTGCGCTCGGCGACTCTATCCCGAGAGGGTATGGGTTGTCCGCCCCCGATACGCAGTCCTTTCCCGCTCAGGTCGGCACGCATTTTTCGGGGATATATAAAAATGTCGATATAAATAACTATGCGGTTGACGGAATGACCAGCGGCGAGCTTGTAGAGCTGCTTAAAAGCAACAAAGCGGAGATGGTTTCGGACGCTGATGTGATTATGATATGTATAGGAGCCAACAATATATTGCGTCACGCATATGAGCTGCTGTATGTCGGTAACATAAATGCGGAGGCACTCTTTATCGCATACGCACAGTTTATGTTGGGTAATAAGAGCAATAAAGCAGCCGCCGACGCTCTTAGCGATTACTTCGGAGCCGTAACTGAATATGCGGGCAGTAAGGAATATACCGATAAGATGGAGGACGGAGCCGAGCAGCTGCGGGCGGATATTCCGATAATAATATCCGAAATACGAAGTGTAAACGCAGATGCATTAATATATTTTACAACCATATACAACCCGTATAAGGGTATGAATCTCTCTTTGCAATATGTTGATAACCCCTTTAATCTCGACGATTTGTCGGAGAGCTTTGTCGGTCGGATAAATCAAGTTATAAACGAGTCTGCCGAGGAGAACGAATATAATATTTGTGATATTTACACGCTGTTTAAAAATGATAAAGGAAACAATATTAACTCGGGAATAAACATTGCCGGTCAGAATATCAGCTATGACCCTCATCCAAACCTGAAAGGGCATACTTTGATAGCTGATGAATATAAGAAGGTAATCACGGAGGATTTAGCCCGATGATATTCAAAAGGTTAGCTGCCATAATCCTGTCAATGCTCCTTGTTTTTATTATCGGCAGCGGTTCGGCAGCGGTATTCGCCGATGGAGTGAGTACAAAGAATTTAGTTCTGGGGCTCCCGTATGATATAACAACCGGCGAACCGACGGTGTATTCACACGGGAACTACGAGCCGGATACTTATCATATAGATACAGGGCAGCTTACCGACGGTATAACTGCACTTACCGATTATAACAGTTCGGCATGGTACCGTTCGTTTCGGAGCGTTTCCCGCATTGTTACCTTTGACCTTGGTGAGTTTAAAGCGGTTCGCGGATTCTCGGCGGGATTTTTGCATATTAGGAGCATGGCGATTTATGCTCCGAGATATGTTTATGTTTATCTTTCCGAGAATGGTGTGGATTACCAAAGAATATGCACAGCAACCCCGGATTTTTTACAGACCGACTCTACGGCAAGGCGTGCGGAAATCGGTGCGACCTTTGATAAGGTTTATAAAGCAAGATTTGTAAGGGTCGAGTTCTGCAGCGATATTTTTGCTTTTTGCGATGAGATCAGAGTTTTCGGTACTGATGAGTTGCATGGCGATGAAGCAATAATCATTCCGGATGCCGCAGTAAAAGAACCCGGCTATCTCACCGAGCTTGGCGGCGTAAGCGATATTATAAAAATCTACAACGGGTATCACCCGAATCAAAGTATTGCGGACAACACAGCGGCAGAGCTGCTACCTTATATAGCCTATGTGCAGGCGGACGGCTCCTACAGCGACACGATGTTCGATTCCCTTGCTTTTGTTCCCTGTCACACCGATTATCCGTCGGGGGGGAGATTGGTTAAAACAAACGGCAAGGCGGGAGCGGTCATGAGCGACTGGCTCTTATATCTTGAAAACACCTTTACCAAGGGAATAAATACGGATGCGCTCAACAATGTTGTCGGTGAGGTCTACCAAAAGCTCGGCATAAAAGGTAAATTCACGGTGTTCTTTACATTACCCTTTCCGACAGAGCTTGAGGGTCCGTTCGGTGATATTAGCGGTGACGGCAAGGACGAATATTGCCAAACTCTTGAGGAACGGGTTGCTATACTCAAATGGTTTACCGATTTGACCTATGAGAGATTCCTGTCCGGTAAATACGCTAATTTAAAGTTCGGCGGTTTTTATTGGTATCGCGAATCGATAAACTATTCCGAGA
>PGZT01000034.1 GCA_002841455.1 Firmicutes bacterium HGW-Firmicutes-21
TTTCTTTGGTTTATGCTCTACTTTTTTTCTTTTTCTGTAAAGCTCTATCGCCACCCCAACATTTATTATAGAGCCTTTTCATACCAAAAAAGGGTATCATCTGATATCCTTTTTTTATATATTTTTGTGGACAAAAAGGGCAGTATATGTTATTATATTGCATAAATCATTGGTGTAAAATTATAGTATAAAAGGAGTGTCTGTATGTCTGAATATGCAGTGGAAATAAGACGAAAATTACATAAACATCCGGAAATCGGTTTTGAGTTGCCTGTTACACTTCAGTTAGTGCGTACAGAGCTTGACAATATGGGTGTAAAATACACGGAGAAATATGGTGACAGCTCGATTGTTGCCACTATAAACGAGGAGAAGGCACACCATACAATCGCATTCAGAGCCGACATGGATGCGTTACCCATTACCGAACTGAATGATATACCGTATAAATCGCAAATTGACGGCTGTATGCACGCTTGCGGGCATGATATCCACACCGCAATTCTTCTGGGTACAATAAGAGAGCTTAACAGCGTTCGAGAAAAGCTAAATTGCAGAGTAAGGTTTATTTTTCAGCCGGCGGAGGAATATTCTGTTTCCGGCGCAAAACTTATGGCGGAAAACGGCGTAATGGATGATATAGACGAGATTATTGCCTGTCATGTCTGTCCGTATACTGATGTCGGGAGCGTATCTATCTCTGAGGGTCCTCAAAACGCAAACTCTTATGGCTTCACAGTCGAGTTCTTCGGAAAAAACGCTCATGTCGCCAATCAGCACAGAGGAACTGATGCTATAGCAATGGCGGTTAAAGCATATATCGCTTTTGAATTTATGACGGCAAAGGAAATATCTGCGGACGACAAGTGCCTTTTTAATATCGGTGCCTTCAACGGAGGAATAACAAACAATATTATCTGCGACCATTGCAATATGTTTGGTACATTCAGGACCTATGATGACAGGGTTAATGACTATTTTATAAAAAGAATAGACGCTATTGCGGAAGCGGTTGCGTCAGAGTCCGGAGGCAGGAGCAGGGTTACGGGAGGGAAATTTCTTCCGTATGTATACAACGATGAGAAGGTTACCGAAAAATTGAAAACAGCAGCCGCCCGAGTGGTCGGAGCGGAAAATATCCATGTACGCAAACGAACGATGGACAGCGAGGATTTCTCTTATTTTGCGAATTTAAAGCCGGGAATGATGTTCTGGCTCGGGGTCCGCAACGAGAGCAGCGGAAAATGCTCAACCCTGCACCAGTCTGATTTCAATCCTGACGAGGACTGTATTGATGTCGGTATAGGAATATTCACGAGCTATGTGTTGAATAACAACTGAAAAACGCTGTATACAGGTTTTGACCTATATACAGCGTTTTTTTACAATTTTGGTTATTTAACTGTTATTGTTACTTTTGTGTCCTCAGACCAATCGAGGTAATTGGAAATGCTAAAGGTAAAGGTATCTGTTCCGGTGAAGCCCTTGTTGGGATAATATCTGAACGAGCCGTCGGTATTTACGGATACCGTACCGTTCTGTGCAGAAACCGAAACCTTGACGAGTGTCAGTTCATCGGCATCAAAAAGTCTGCCCTCATAAATCTTGTCCTTTGAAGCCGTTATTGAAATATCGTCCAGCTTGTCCGGGTAGATATTAAGTGTTCCCTTAACAAATTGATAGGTATAATCGTATATAAGCCGTGTTCTTTTATTCGTAGAGATACTTGCGGAATAGAAATCATATATGCCTTGATAATACATATGAATGCTCTCGGTCATATATCCGTAATAGACACCGCCCTTTAAATAATCCATATATCGCTCAAAGTATATGTTGTTGTTTAACGCAGAGCTGCTGATCTCAATTTCAATCGCCATATTATAGTATTTGATAAGCTCGGCGGCATCGGCTATTCGCTGCCTTGTCGAGTTCTCGTTGAACGCATAATTAGGCTGGAGACAAACCGCGTCAAAACCGTATGCGGGCCAATGGAAAACACCGTTTGCGTTCCAATAGGGTATCCAGAAGAACTGTGTATCTCTGTCATGGACAAGCTTGCTTGTGCCTTGTATAGTTGATTTATCATCCGTATCTTTTCCCACTGTTTCGTGGAACCAGTAGAAGCCGGCGAATTCTAAATTTGTATAATTGCCCTGGTTAAACCGCTTAAGGAATTCGTCCATATACCATTCAAGCGCCTTAAGTCTGTCCTCAAGCTTGGCAAAATTCTCGCTTATGCCATCGCCGTCCACATCGCCGAAGTTGGTAACGGTGTTTGTTGTGTGTAGGAGGGTATAATATATTTTAACCTTGTAATCCGGCTTATTGAGAGCGGTTTTAACCTCTGCAACAGCCTTATTTAACGCATCTATATTAATATTCTCGGTAAATGCACTGTTTAGAATATGGTCCCAATCGCTCTTTATGGATCCCGAATAAGCCTTGCCGCCTGATGGCAGTGCTGCGGTTGAAGGAAGGAAAAGAAAGCCGTCGAACATGGTGTCCTTAATTTTTTTATCGGTATCGAGATATGCTACATATGATAACAAAACATCCTTTGTAAGCTTTGCGGTGGGCGAATTATGATAGGCAAGCATAAGGTCCTTCACGCCGCCCAGTAAGTCCTCACTCGGTGCGAGCATTGTATCCCTTACCTGCGCGCGGACTCCCAACTCATTCGGCGAGAGAGTAGACGGGGAAACATATTTTGTGCCGAACAGCTCAATCTCATCCAGATAAACATGAACGCTTACATCAAAGCTGAATCGGACAAAACGAGCCTGAACAGCTCTGTCAAGAGTGCCGCTGACAACCGATATTCCTACAGCGGTCGTATCGGGGACAACTGAGGTGCTTGCCAGATACCAGTTAATGCCGTCATCCGACACATGCAGATTCAATGTTGAGGGAAGGTTTATAGCAGCGGAGGTATATTTAAGGAAGTTTATTTTATAGCCCGTTATTGTTGAGCTGTGCTGTAAATCAAAATATATACTCCTCGAGGCTCCTCTATGTGTCTTGAACCAAATACCGTTGTCATATTGTGTGCTGGTGGTTTTTTTGCCGTCGGTCAAAAGGGGAGTGGTTGCCGGATGATTTGTCTGTTCCGCTACGGATTTGTCAAGTATCATTCCGGAGGATATTTGATATGACCTACCTGCTATAAGGTTAATATTTTTATTGTAATTTGATGAGCTTGACGGCCAGTATGTCTTGCTGCCGACCTCGGGAAAAACTACCGGAGGATAGAACGGTACAATTTTTCCTATATTCTCATCCGAATAAATATACACCGCCGCTTCTTCGATAAGGAACCATTGACTCTCTGTCTCCGCAAGAGAAAAACGGACATACCTGCCCTTTACTCCCTGCGGAAGATTAAGCGCATATGTATAATTTGATTGGTTTTGGTTGGAAGCGGAATAGACTCTTCCAACAAGTGTGAAGTTCTGATTATCCGACGATACCGATACATCAACATATAAAGGCATTACAATACCGGTTAACGGACGGCTGAACATTGATAACGCAAAATCGGCAAGGTCGCTCCGTTCCTCGGACAGGGTAACGGTTATGTCGAGCTTCTTTCCGCCCTTAAAGCCGACCCAAACATCGTTCTCATATGATGAACCGATATCACTTCCGTCGGTGAGCTTTTTACCGTCGTTTATATGAGTGGAGGTATCCGCTTCATATGAGGTAACATAGCTCCTGCCCTTGGACAACAGAATCCTCGGTTTTGTACGGTCGATACTATCACCCAACACATTGCTAAGAGCAGAGAGCCGCTCGCTGTGGGTTAGATTATCCTTTTCGTATGCCTCATTTAATAGCGAGATATACTCGAATGCGGCACTTGTGCCCTCCACATCCGCTGTAATCGTTATCTCGTCCAAAAACACCCACGCACTGGCTTTAGTTATATCAAAGCGTACATATCTTGCGTCAATCGGTGTTTCCAGTTCCAAAACAGCCTGTTGGGTTGTACCCTCTATGTATGAAGGTTTTATTGTTATTCCGGCTCTGACCCAGGTCTTGCCGTCGTCCGAAACATAAATACTGCAGGATGACATCGGAGCGATACCCGCCGTATTTACACTCAAATAGCTTATCTCAAATTTATAGAGCCTGCTGCTGTCATTTTCAAGGTCGATGATTACATTAAAGGAGGCATTATAACCGCTTAGCCTTGCATCGGAATAGGAAACACTATCACCCTCCGCAAAAATCCCGTCGGTAAGCTCTGTGCCGTAGGTATCCTCATATTTATCATCCGCTTTAACGCTGGGAGTATAGCTCTTGCCTATACTGACGACGGTGGAATATTGGATCTGCGAAACGGGATCAAGATCCGTGTCGGATGCATCCGAGCTTATATCCGAGCTTGATTCATCGGTGTTTTCCTCAACCTTTTCACATCCGGCAAATACGCCGAGGAGAATAAGAATTGCTAAAAGTAACGCTGTTTTTTTCATAATAACCTCATATTTATATTTTTCATTTGTTTTTATAATAAGCGACTGTAAGGTCGACTACAAGCCCATAGCTCTTTATTCCGGCGGATTGACCTTGGGATTTTATAAAGCCGTCGTTTATGGTTCCGGTTACGGTGGAAGCGGAGCTGTCCCTGTACTTATCAAAGAATAAGGAATATGCGGAAAACTCCGAGCGAACCTTTGACGGGTAATATTTATGATAGAAATCTGAATAAAGCGTCTTGTCAGCCTTGTAAAGTGCGTTTAAAACATAATTAATCATATTGCAGTAACCCGAATAGCGAACATAGGCATCATCACTCTCCATACAAACAAGAAAAGCGACAAGGTTTGCCTCGTCCTCCCTTGCGATACCCCTTTGATGCGCCATCTCGTGCGCCATCGTAAAAGGAATGATAAAATCCGGGTAGTTGGTATTTATGTTCGCTTCGCCGGTTATAAAGGAATACACACCGGAAATATGCGTATAGGTAAACAGCTCCGATAATGCAATTGGCTTGGGACGCACTTTAAAGCTGCCGATATAATCCACACCGTCGGCGTAAGCCATAAAGGCGATGTTCATCTTATTCGCAAGCTCATTATAGGAATAAGGCATTATAGAGGAGCCGCCGTATTTGAAATTAACCTCTCCAAGTATTTCGTCCATTTCAGCAGAGAGCTTAACAGCGGTATCATACAACTCTTCTGCGGACACATCCTTTTTTTCAAGGGAAAGGTTATGCTCAAGGGGATAACGAAAGAAAGACGGTCCGAAGGCAAGAAAAAATGTTGACACAATAAGCAAAACGGCACAGATAAGCGGCAACAGCCATTTATAAAAGTCCGCAGGCTTTGACGCTTTGTTCATCGACCCCCACGAGGCTGTTAGATAGGCTATAACCAATATCGGTACCGATAAAAGCAGGCATTCCGCCAATGAAAAGCTGAATATTGAGGTTGTTTTAGCAAATAAATATTTCAACCAGAAGGAAGGATACCGAGTCCATACCTCTGCGAAAGCAGGGGACAGCCTCGAGATAATATATACTAAAACAGAAAATAAAAAAACAAGCAGAGCCGTAGTAAAATAAGGTGATAAAAATCCGCGAATACGCAGTTTATCTAAAAAGGAGAGCTCCTCAGCGGAACCCGTCTCCAAATCATTCGTTTGCGATGGAAGCGGGTCGCTGAGGTGTATATTTTCGTTTTGATTATGGCTTATTATTCCGGAATTTACCCCGTCGTTGCCGGAGTTGTTTTCGGTGCTCACTATTTTACCTCTCTCGACCAACCAAACTCGTCCTTTACCGTACCGTATTGAATACCTGTCAGGTTATAGTATAAAAGACCGGATATTTTTCCTATCCTGTCGTTGTTTATGTTAACGATTTTTCCGTTCCAATCCAGTGTACCAACAGGTGAAATAACAGCTGCGGTTCCGCAGCCGAACATCTCCTCAAGGCTGCCCTTCTCGGCTGCGTTATAAACCTCCTCTATGCCAATCCTCCGTTCCGTAACCTTGTATCCCTTTGTTCTTAAAAAGGTTATAACGGAGTCTCTGGTTACACCGGGAAGAATGTTACCCTCAAGCGCGGGGGTAATCACCTCTCCGTCGATGACACAAAATACATTCATTGCTCCGACTTCATCGATATATTTATGCTCGATGCCGTCAAGCCACAATACCTGTGCATAGCCCTTTTCCTCTGCCTTTTTTTGCGCTATAAGGGAAGCTGCATAATTACCGCCTACCTTGGCATAGCCTGTTCCGCCCCTTACGGCACGGACATATTCATCCTCAACGCAAATCTTGATGGGGTTGAGTCCGGCGGCGTAATATGAACCAACCGGGCAGAGTATTATCATAAACATATAGGTCTTGGAGGCATGTACACCCAAAAATGCATCGGTGGCAAAGATAAACGGGCGAATGTATAGTGAGGTTCCCGGTTGGTCGGGTATCCAATCTCTGTCAATGCTGACAAGCTCCTCGATAGCTTGCAGAGCATCCTCGGGATTAACTCTCGGTATGCAAAGACGGTCGTTCGTGCTGTTCATCCTTTCAATATTCTTATCAGGTCTGAACAGACGGAAACCGCCGGTTGACGATTTATATGCTTTTAACCCTTCAAACATCTCCTGACCATAATGAAAAACCATTGACGCAGGTGACATGGGTATATCACCGAAGGGGACAATACGGGCGTCATGCCAGCCTGTGCCCTCGGTGTAGTTCATAATAAACATATGATCGGTAAAGTGTCTTCCGAAGCCGAGTGAATTAGAATCGGGTTTTTTCTTGGGTGAAATTGTTTTCTCTATTGATATTGTCATGTGTGGCTCCTTTGTATTATTATCAAAAGGATTATAATACAAAAAAGCCAATAGTGCAACGGTTTTTTGTAAAATAGCCTTAATTTTATTAGTAAAGTAACATTGCATTATACACTGCGACAAATTTCTTAGTAAAAGTTAACATTCGTTAATATCGAGTTCATATATATGGTTTATCCTAACAGAGGTGATTCAATACCCGAGAGGAGATCGAGTGGGTGAAATCAGATATCAAACCTATTAAGCTTAAGGCTCTTTGGCAGATATTATTGCGGAGCTATAAGGACAAACATTCTAAAAATATTATAATTACCGTTTTAGTTTTTTCTATTTTATTATCCGGTGTTTTGATTTTTTCAAGACGCAGCAACGATGATATTCCTATTATGGAATTATCCGAGATTTCGGAGATCGAGGTATTTCTTGCCGAATCAAAGGATTCTGTAACCGCATACGGTCTTTACATAGACGGAGCCTTTATTGCAGCCGTCGAAGAGGAGAAGGATATAGATGAGGCGCTCGATACTCTCCTTGACGGTAAGGTATCGTCTCTTCCGATATCGGATGTGACAAGCGCTCAGTTTTTGAACGAGATAAAAATCGAGAATACAGAGTATGATAAGTGTTGTTTGACCGATTGCGAGAACCTTAAAACGCTCTTGGGCATAGAGGATGAGTATTCCTTTACCTTCCGGCTTAAAAATATAGATGGTGAGGCGTTAAGCAACAAGCTCTCCGTATTGGTTTTCGCCGAGAACGAGGTCGAGGTGGAGCTTGCCTACGGAACCTCTTATGTCGACACCGATTTACAAAAAACAGGCTATAGGAAGACACTCAGTTCCGGCACTCCCGGAGTCGGAAAAGAGAAATATGAACTGGTCTATATAGATGATGAGTTGGTACAGACTAATTATATCACTACCGAGGTAATCAGTGCGCCAAAGGCACAGATTATTGAGCGGGGAGTGCTATCTGCAGACAGAAGCGTTAACTCCTTGGGTATTCTTAAAATGCCCTATGACGGAAAAATCAGCTCCGGTTTCGGTTGGCGAAGCCTCGGCTACCACGAGGGTATTGATATCGTAGCTAACAGCGGCTCCTGTTACGGTGATGATGCATATGCTGCGGCATCCGGGGTTGTTTATTTTTCGGGATGGAGTCCGGGGTATGGCAACAATGTTCGCATAGATCACGGCGACGGGTTGGTAACGATTTATGCTCATTTTTCAACAATATCCGTAAAACAGGGCGATATTGTTTCCACAGGTGATGTTGTGGGGCAAATCGGCACCACAGGCAGAGTAACAGGTCCTCACCTGCATTTTGAAGTGCAGCTGCACGGAATAAAGAAGGATCCGCTTTTATTTCTTAAAATGAATTAGATTATATAAAAAGCAGAGCGACTAAAGGCTCTGCTTTTCTGTATATAGTATACTTGTATATAATATCATTTCACCTTAATAAAGCATCTCGTTCGGTGCGTTTTTGAACTCTGAAATCATACGGTGAGCAGGAGAACTTTCTTTTAAACATCCGAGCAAAGTAAGTTGAATCAAAGAACTCATAGCTCTCCGCTATATCCGTCGCCGTTATATCGGTAAAAGCGAGTACATACGAGCAAAGCGTGAGTCGAAGATCCAGCACATAGTTTATTGCCGTAACGCCGAAATATTTTTTAAATTTGCGGCTCATGGTCGTTGCGGTGGTGTTGTATTGCTTAAACAGCCCCAAAAGACTCAGGTTGGTGTCAATGACGGAGTGAATGGATTCAAGCATATCGCTGATTTCGTTACTGCCGTTTTCGAGAAGATTAAGGTTGAATTCCGCCATGTCGAATAAAATAAACAACTCGGAGCGAACCTTGCAGGACCACTTCATAGTCGGCTGTTTGAAGAGCTGCAGGGCTATTCTGTCAAAAAGCTGACCGAAACGGGTTAGGCTTATATCCCCCAATGGTAGAACTCCGCCGTATGCGTCAGAGCGGTGCAGAAATATATCAAAGGTGGGGAACAGGTGCTGCTCTGATATTGACGGATAATCCTTCGAATATATCAGCTCGTAATTCAGGTGTACATTCATAAAGCTTGGCGCAAATGCTAACGAGGATACGCTCCCCTTTGCAGCGCCGAGAGCAACCTCTTCTTTTCCCGAGAGACAGATTAAGGAAGGGCCGTTTGCAATTATCCTGCTCTGACCGCATAATAATGAGAGGTAGCCTTGCTTTAGCAGTATAAGGTTGAAGCAGCCCGTGACAAACGAAAAACCGTTTGAAAAATCAACAGGCATTGATCTTCCGTTATTATACTTACACGCGGTACTCAAAGCAAACCACCTCCCCCTGTACAACTGTTATTAGTATTATAGATTAATAACAAAAAAAAAGCAATATTTATTAATAATTGTCAAATTTATGCTTTTATTCACACTAAGCCCAAATATAATAATGTCATTTATAATAGGTATTGTAACAAGAATGTATATATAGCATATCCTGTGTTAAGGGCGTGTAATAACACAGCATATAATATCCTTTTTATTACATAAACTGACTATTTATTAGCTCGGTTTATAATAATAAGCAGGGAGGAATTATTATGTTTTACGGACGCTGCGGTGGCTGCTGTTTTTCCCGTCCGAGATTTTGTTGCCCTTGTTTTTGCAGATGTTGTCCTTACCGTTGGTGGTAAACTGCATTAACAACAATAAATAATATAAAAATGCGGCTGCGGTAAAATTCTACCGCAGCCGTTTTTTGTAAAATTACACCTTAACCTTTTTGAGTGTTACAAACTTAGGAAGTCCGTCCTCTTTTATCATATCCGTCTCACCCTGTATTAACGGAAGAGCATATTCTATGAACTTATCATTTAATCCGTCCTTGGTCTCGTTAAGCCAATCGGCGGGAACCTTCTTCTCCGTATTGGCGACAACGGTCAGGTCAAAGAGCTTTGTGTTGCAAACATATTTACCGTCCACATAGCTCCTCTCAAAGCCTACCATCTTATCGGTAATGCCCGCTGTCGCATTATCAACCGCCGCTTTGCCCGATGCAAAGGATTCCTCAATGTCAGCCTTTGAAGCACAATGCGCCGCACATCTCTGTAACAGGCTCAGCTCTATTCCTCTCACCTTAGCACCGGTTTGCTCCTTGATATAGTTGGCAAGGAAGGCGGCAAGTCCGCCGAGCTGTGCATGACCGAACGAATCCTTTGTCTGTGCAAGGTCCGCACCGTATTCGGATATATATTTTCCGCTCCTATCCTTTATACCTTCAGAAACGGCAATAATGCATTTTCCGTTTTTATTGTAGATAGTCTTTACCTTTTCAATAAAGCTCTCGATATCAAAATCGACCTCGGGAAGGTATATTAAGTCGGGGCCGTTGCCCTTGTAGGATGCCAGAGCGGCGGCGGCGGTGAGCCAGCCTGCGTTTCTGCCCATGATCTCGACAACGGTAATCATTCCCGTGTCATATACTCTTGCGTCGTGGTAAATCTCCATAATAGAGGTAGCTATATATTTAGCCGCCGAGCCATAGCCGGGGCAGTGATCGGTTTCGGTAAGGTCGTTATCAATGGTCTTGGGAATACCCATTACTCTGCATTCATAACCGTTCTCAAGCATAAACTTGGATATTTTATTGCAGGTATCCATCGAATCGTTGCCGCCGTTGTAGAAGAAATAGCGTACACCGTATTTCTTGAATATCTCAAGTATACGCTTATAATCGGTATCGTCCGCATCCGCGCTTTTAAGCTTATAACGGCAGGAGCCGAGAGCTGACGAGGGTGTCTGCTTCATAAGAGCAAGCTCCGCAGGATCCTCCTTGCTCATATCGATAAGATTATCGTTAAGAACACCTTTAATCCCGTTAAGAGCTCCGTATACCTTTGTTATATTATCGTTTTCGAGTGCTGTCTTGATACAGCCGTATGCGCTTGCGTTGATAACCGAGGTCGGACCGCCCGACTGACCGATTATACATGCGCCCTTTAAAATACTCATTTTTATTCACCTTTCTTTTATCAAATCTTTTACCATATTACCATAGTTTTCCCCGAAAATCAATTGTTTTTTGCAAAAATATCGCCGCAGATACGAGTTTATTCGTTATATTGACAAGGTTATAATATCTACATTTTAATGTTATGGGATAATATATATTTTCATATAAAGCATTTTCCTGTTTATAAATCATTATCCTTGCAATTTATTTAAGATAAAGGTCAAAAATGCGAAAAAAACTATTGATTTTTCAATTTAAATATGATAGAATACTGGTTGTTAATACGAAAGTGAGGTTAGTAACATGAAGGAAGGACTGCATCCCGCATACAAGAGCGTAACAATTAAATGTGCTTGCGGAGAAGAATATTCTACTATGTCCACTAAGGACAATATAAAGGTCGATATATGCTCGAAATGCCATCCGTTTTTTACCGGTAAACAGAAGTTTGTCGATGCCGGTGGACGGGTCGATAAGTTTAAGAGAAAATTCAACCTTGAGTAAACGATTTTTCTGAGTGAAACAGCACATATTGTGCTGTTTTTTCATTATAAATTAAAAAATTATGATATAATGCCGGACAGCACAAATTTTATATTATTATGAAAGGTATTATAACAATATGAATTTAGATATTTTTAAGGATACAAAAACAAAGGCTGTTCTGGTATCCGTTAACGAGGATATGACAGAACAGGAGAGCGACAGCTCGCTTGACGAGCTGGAACGGCTGCTTGAAACCGCAGGTGCGGAGGCTATTGTCAGGGTGATACAGAACAGAACCTCTCCCGATAAGAGAACCTATGTAGGCAGCGGAAAGGCGAAGGAGATAGCGGAGTTTATTAAGTCCCACGAGGAAGAGATCGGATTGGTCGTGTTCGATAACGTGCTGACACCGTCTCAGATAAATAACCTTGAGGAGGAGCTTGACACAAGGGTTATTGACCGAACCATGCTTATACTCGACATTTTTGCGTTACATGCAACAACGGGTGAGGGCAAGCTGCAGGTTGAGATCGCCTGTCTGCGTTATACTGCACCCCGTCTGCAGGGTAAGGGGCTTCAACTCTCTCGTTTAGGCGGCGGAATAGGTACGAGAGGACCCGGTGAGAGCAAATTAGAGAGCGACAGACGGCATCTGAAAAGACGAATATTGGCTCTGAGCAAGGAACTTGAGGATATTGACAGAATCCGAGCGGTAAAACGCTCCTCCCGTGAGAAATCGGCGGTAAAATCCGCAGCTATTATCGGTTATACAAATGCAGGTAAATCGACTCTCCTAAACCACCTTACCGATGCGGGTATTTTAGCTGAGGATAAGCTGTTCGCCACGCTTGACCCTACCACTCGCAAGCTTACTCTGCCGAGTGGAAACGAGATTCTGTTGACAGATACGGTAGGCTTTATCGACAGACTGCCGACACACCTTATTAAAGCGTTTAAATCTACACTCGATGAATTAAAATATGCGGATATGATAATCTGCCTGACCGATGCATCCGAGCAGGACAGCGAACGTATTAAGAAAAGAGCGGTTACAAGTAAGTTGATTGAGGAGCTGGGTGCAAAGGATAAGCCGATTATAAATGTATACAACAAGATTGACAGGGTTGTTGATGAGGAGTTTATACCAAAGGATGCTATCCCTATTTCTTCGTTGGACGGAACGGGAGTAGATAAGCTTCTCGAAAAGCTGGATGAGGTTGTCGCCAACGGAAAAAGGGTGTTGAAGCTGTTCTTTTCTCACTCGCAGCAATCAAAAACCTCGGAGGTTTACCGTCTTGCACGGGTTATCGATACTGAATATACCGACGACGGTATAATAATAATAGCGGAATGTGATACCAGAGCAATAGGTGCGTTCGCTGAGTATACTGTAAAATAAAGGTTTTGAGGTGCGGAATGAACAACAGGTTAAACGGAGACGGTATTAACGACGATACCGCAGCTATTCAAGAGCTGATTGATACTCGGAAGGGGCTGGTATATCTTCCCGTTCCGGTGAAGAAGTATGTTATCAGCAAGACGCTTAGAATGCGTTCCGACACGGAGTTGCGTTTGGACCCGTATACGGTTATTCAGCTCGCACCAAAATCAAGCTGCCTGATGCTGCGGTGCGAGAAATGCGAAAATGTTACAATCCGGGGCGGAATCTGGGATATGAATAATATGGCTCAGGAACCGAATCCGCTCTGGATAAAAACCTACGGCAAGGTTACCCATAACGATTATGACGAGCGTTATATGGGTGTTTCCATGCGTTTTTTCGGAATAAAGAATCTCACCTTACAGGGCATTACGGTGAAGAACCCCGTTACCTTCGGTATTCAAATGGCGGAGATATATCAGTTTACCGTGGACTGCATAACTTTTGATTATAATCAAGGCAACCCCGTCCTTGCCACAATGGACGGAGTGCATGTTGAGGGCGGTTGTCGCTTCGGACGGATTACCAACCTTAAGGGCAGGTGCTTTGACGATCTCTTGGCACTTAACGCCGATGATTTCCACAGGGGGGATATTCAAGATATCTCGGTAGACGGCATTTACTCCGATAAGGGTCACAGCGCTGTCAGAATGTTATCCTGGGGGAGCAATATCCGCCGTATTTCCATATCAAATATATTCGGTACTTTTTATCAATATTGTATCGGGTTGACAAAATACTACCGTGAGGAGGGTATAGGGCGGTACGACCAGATATCACTCCGTAATATTTATGCTTCAAAGGCGTTTCGTTATCCTACATTTTATACCGAGAAGAGCGTTGTTTACCCTATAATATTTATAGAGAAGGATCTGCATATCAAGCATCTTGTCATAAGTGAGCTGCACCGTAGAGAAGAGGAGACTGATATTGCGACAATAATTGTAGAATCGGGTACCACAATCGATAATTTCCTTATCTCAAACTGCTCGTATGAGAACAATATCGGAAACGCACCGTTCCTGCTTAAAAAGGGTGAGATAAAGAACCTGTCATTGGAGAATATCATCGTTAAGGATTGCAAAACGGTTGAGGAGTAATCATTATCTCATATATGTTATAGACAAGTTTATTTAATTTTGGAGGCGGTATTTTTGAAAGACATTTTTGATTATCTGCATGAATTTAGCACGACAACAACAATATTTCGTTTGCTATTATCGTTTTTATTCGGCGGTATGATTGGGATGGAAAGGGGCAGACGAGGAAGAGCTGCGGGCTTCCGCACACATATTCTTGTTTGCATGGGCTCGGCGATGACGGTTATGACCGGACTTTTTGCCGTCAACACCTTAAATATGGACTCCGATCCGCTAAGAATAGGCGCACAGGTTATTTCCGGTATCGGTTTCTTGGGAGTAGGAACTATTCTTGTAACGGGACGAACTCATGTTAAGGGGTTGACCACGGCGGCAGGCTTGTGGACAACAGCCGCAATAGGGCTTGCAGTGGGCATTGGTTTTTACATTGCGGCATTTTTATGTGCTGTTATCTCTATGCTTACAATAGTATTCCTAAATCGGTTTGAGAACGCTATTGTAGGAAAAAACCGCAACATAGACCTTTATATAGAAATAACCGATGCGGAAAAAGCAAACGAAGTGGTTGACATAATATGCGAACCGAGATATAGAATATTAAAAATGGAAATCTGCCCGGCACGGAGCGGAATAATAAACAGCATAGGAATAGAGGCTACGCTTCAATTGACAAAGGATATGGATAAAAGGATAATTATACGGGAGATAGCGGGTATTTCAAACATATCCTTTGCTATCGAGAGTATGTAATCATCATTACGGAAAGGTACAGCCAAATGAAAAGAAAAACGCTTATAATATTAGGTGTAATATTGCTCATTATAATTATGGCAGCAATCGCAGGGAAAATGATAATATCTAATATAGAACAGAATTTGAACGATTTGACACTTGTAAATATTGATGAGGTTGATTTATCAAAGCTCGCCGACGGTACATATAACGGCAGCTATAAGGCTTTCCCGGTTGAAGCGGAGGTTAATGTAACAGTCAAGGATAATCAAATAACCGGGATTCAACTTGTCAGGCATAATAACGGAAAGGGTGGGGGAGCCGAAGCGATTTTAAGCGAGGTTGTGGAAAAGGATTCTATAATGGTGGACGCCGTTACGGGCGCTACCTACAGCAGCAAGGTGATATTAAAAGCGATTGAGAACGCTTTAAACAATGCACCGAATGAATAAAAATAAACTAACAGAGAGGTTTTAAAAATGCACTTCAAAAAGAGTCTGGTATTGTTTTTGTGTTTAACATTTTTCATTTCCGCCGTATTTGTGGGGTGTACGGAACAAAAGGAGGACAAGACCGAAAACAGTATAGAAAGTGATGAGTCAATCATGGAAAATTCTATTGAGGTAAGCGAGGAATCTGTTATAGATATTTCCGTCGCAGAAAGCGAGGAATCTGTTATTGAGAATGTTTTAAAGGGTAAGACCTTTATGTTCCTCGGTTCTTCGGTTACATATGGTGTTGATAATATATCCTTTGTGGAGTATATTGCGCGAAACAACGACTGTACCTGCAAAAAGCAAGCGGTTTCCGGTACAACACTCGTCGATAACGGCGCATCGTCATATGTTCAGAGAATGCTTAATAATATAAATAAAAACGAGAGCTTCGATCATTTTATTTGTCAGCTCTCCACGAACGACGCTTCGCAAAATAAACCGCTCGGCAAGGTCAGCGATTCTAAGAAAATCGAGGATTTCGATACCACAACAATTATAGGAGCAATGGAATACATTATCGCATATGCAAGCTCCACCTGGGATTGTCCCGTTTCTTTTTACACAGGGACCTATTACAACAGCGCATTATATCAAAAGATGGTCGACGCTCTGTATGAACTGCAGGACAAATGGGGAATAGGTATAATAGATCTATGGAACAATCCGGAAATGCGGAATGTAAGCTCTCAGAATTACACACTGTATATGAGCGATCAGGTGCATCCGACAAAAAAGGGGTATGAGGAATGGTGGACACCTGTTTTTGAGGAGTATTTCAGGAGCTATTACGCTTAACATCATCTGCATTTCTCAATATTCTCCACAGCTATCCAGGTGTTGATTCCCGTCAATGTTTTT
>PGZT01000035.1 GCA_002841455.1 Firmicutes bacterium HGW-Firmicutes-21
CGGAGCAGTTTAACACCACTCCGGATCATGTAGATTTATTTTAGGTTTTCTTTACCCCAACTATTGACATAGAGCCTTAATTATCTAACAAAAAACTGTTTTTTTAATAATCTCCATAACCATATGAGATATACTCGGTAAAGCCTTCTTCGGATATGCCAAGAATAACATACTCTATTCCATAATCATAGGTATATTCTACAATTTCCATTTTACCATCACCGTTTAAATCCATAATATTCAATATAGTATAATCTCTGATATATATTGGCGATGTTATCTGCCGTACATATTCTTTTCCGTTATAATTTATAATCAGCTTTGTTTCGGCAACTTCAGTTTCCTCACCATCAATGAACTCCCACCGTATTTCGTCCAAAACACCGTTCCCGTCAATATCTACAACAGCAGTATTGCCGTCGAAAACAGGCATTCTCGGAAATACATCCCAATTACAGGATATTCCGATTGCTATATCAGTTGATATTTGTATCTCGTTTTTAAAATTGGGTATCAGATGAGGTGTCGAGTGTGCAAACCCCAGTTCGACATAATCACATATTGCATTATAGCTATAAGCATTTTTGTCATAAAAGACGAGTGTATCGTTATGTTTTAACAGCTCGCAGTCCACCTCGGATTGTTCATAATTAAGTGTATAAATTTCCTGTAGCTCTTTATCGTTATACCGATAATCATATATGCTTTTGAAGCTACCATTCGTTGAACCGCCTATCAGAGTGGTTTCAACCCCATAATCATTTCTAATATAAACAACAATTGGGCTTTTTTCGTTTATCGTTGTTTCCTCGTTGCCGGAGACACTTGATTCGAAAGATTCGATAGATATAATGTTTGCCGAATTATACCTGACTTCCCTTGCACCGGTACAAGACGAAAGTATGCTTATTAAAGCCGCTGCGGAAATTATTACAGTAAATTTTCTCATCACCATTCCCCTTTTTTCACAATATTTGTATCTAATGATAATAGTGGTAAAAAAATCAGAAAAAGTTTCATCTTGTAAAAATATTACTCAAACCAAGGGAGGATAATCTCCTCGCCGTTATGCAGCCACTTTTGCGGACAGGTGGACTCGATCCAGTCGAGCGGTTTCAGAGTGTCTGTCTGCACCGAATTGACGGCAAAGGCTTCGGCAAGCTCTTTTTCCTGTTCCGAATCAAGCACATCCGGCTTGCAGGAGACGAATAGCGGAGAGCCGCTGATTGCAAGCGCCTTGAGCCACAGGCGATTTTTGTCCCACGGGACAAGCTCTGTAATACCTACACAGTCGGCATCGACCGTATAAAAAATATTATGCTGCGACATACGGAAGGCGAGCGTATTGACTCCGAACTTGCGGGTTCTCAGCCAATCCTTGCCGCTTGTGTCGTCGCCCGTGCGGTTAATCTCAACCAACCCTGCGCAAAGATGGCTTATGGTATTGCAGCCGATGAGCAGGGTGTCTCCCGCCGCTTCACGAATTGCACGGTAGAAATCCAGCACTATCTCGGCGCTTGTTCTTCCGCGGTCATAAAAAGACCAATTGTCCTCCTCGCCCACAAGGGATTTCGGACAGTGCATTGCCCATGAACCAAACATATCAAAGGTTGAATAATCGTGCTTTATAAGCTTATAGCCCCAGTCGACAATCCGCTTTGTATCCTGCTTGACATGCTCAACAACCTCGGGATGAGAGGGGTCAAGAAAAGCGTTGTTTCT
Source organism: Firmicutes bacterium HGW-Firmicutes-21 (assembly GCA_002841455.1). GTDB lineage: Bacteria > Bacillota > Clostridia > Oscillospirales > CAG-382 > UBA1049. The sequence goes on from PGZT01000035.1 coordinate 1,723, forward strand.
GGATAGCCTCCACTCGTCCTTTACCCCGGGCGACAGCTTTACCGTATCGGCAAGGAAGCGTATCCAGATACCCGGCTTAACATCCATTTGCGAAATTTCCTCCGCCAACCGCTTCATATCGGGGAACTTTTTGTTGCCGCAATGCCACGGTCCGTCGCAGTTGTAGGGCTGCCAGCCGTCGTCTATTACCATAAAGGGTCGGTTTTCCAGCCCCTTTGTGGCATTTGCGACAATCGATGCGTCTCTGATAATCTCCTCATGCGAGCTGTTTCCGTAGGCGTAATACCAGTTATTTGAGCCGTAAACGGGCGTTTTTGTAAATATACCGTCGTCGCACATGCTGCGGCAGAAGCTCTGCCCCGCTTCAAATGCGGATATGTTATTATAATCACCGAAAACAACGGTTGCCGCATCAAGCGTTCTTCCGCCGAGAACGACCCCGCTGCCGCCGTTTCGGATATCTATCCAGAGCGTTGCTCCCGCACCGTCAAGATTCCAGAAGCAGAGCGAATTCGGACGCACACGCACACCAAAAGCACAGGTGCGGCGGTTATCGCAGGGCATATCGTCCGATGAATTTGTTATAAAAAAGTACCACGGCATAAAAACATCGGGGTTTATGCTCCGCCACTCCATTGTTCCGTAGGCACGCTCCCACTCGTCACCCAAAACCTTGGTAAAGCCTGTCGGAATATCCCCGTCGGCAAAGTTCCAGCGGAGGGTTATGTATTTAAGCGGTGTAAAATCCGCTTTTACACTGACATTCAACCCTTTCTCCCCCATAACGCAGGAGAGTGAGATGTCGCCCTGTGTAAAGCTGTTCTCCCCTTTTTTTTCGGCTGTCCCGCCGTCATACATCAGCATAATTTTATCGGGTGTTCTTATATTCATATTTGTACTCCGTTTTTGTTTTTTTTGAGTATAGCATATTGAAAAAGAATATGCAATAATTATAAATCTTGATTTCTGTATTATTTTATGATAATTTATATTTAATCGTCGTAAATCGGTTGGGAGGATATAATGGATTTTGTTAAACGCAAACAAATACGGTTGCAAGATTTTCAATATAAAAAGGGTTGTTTTTTCATAACAATTTGTTCGAATAACCGCTTACCCTTGTTCGGTGATGTTTATGTAGGGCAGGGGCTCTGCTCCTGCCGCCTGTCGGAAACAGGGAAGATTGTGAAAAACGAATTGTTGAATTTGCCGTTGCGGTATCCGTACATTATCATCCGAAAATATTGTGTTATGCCCGATCATATCCATTTTATCATTGATATAATCCCGAAACGGCGGGAGCAGAGCCCCCGCCCTACATCATGTGCGGAAATCATCTGCGCATATAAATCGGTAACAACAAAAAAGGCAAATGCCATAGATAATAAACCCGGACGGAAAATATGGCAATCACGATATTTTGACAGGTCTATCCGTAATATCGACGAATACAATCGTATTTGTGCCTACATTGATGAAAATCCGCAAAAATGGAAACGGGATGAATTGCATTATTAAAACCTGCCGTTTGGTTTCGGCAGGTTTTTCTTGTTTCATTCTCGTGTGTATGCTATATCTTCTCTATTTTATCCGCAAGGTTATCCAGCCACTCGCCCTCAAACAGCTCAATTATTCCCTTATCAACGGCGGCGGCAAGCTTGGGGTTAATCGGCAGCTTGGACAGCGTATCAATTCCAAACTCAGCAGCTATGCTCTCGGTCTCGCTTGTTCCGAAAATGCTGTGCTTTGCATTACAGTCGGGACAGATAAAATAGGACATGTTTTCAACCAAACCAAGAACGGGTACATTCATAAGCTTAGCCATTCTTGCCGCTTTTTTTACAATCATTCCGACCAATTCCTGAGGAGAGGTAACTATAACTATTCCGTCAACGGGCAGGGACTGGAACACCGTCAGCGGCACATCTCCCGTTCCGGGAGGCATATCGACAAACATAAAGTCGACATCCTTCCATATAACATCGGTCCAGAACTGCTTGACCGTTCCGGCGAGTATCGGTCCTCTCCATACAACGGGGTCGGTATCGTTGGGGAGCAGCAGGTTTATGGACATAAGCTGTATTTCGGTCTTTGTTATGACGGGTAATAATCCTGCCTCGCCGCCCTCCGCTTTTTTTGTGATACCAAAGCTCTTGGGTATGGACGGCCCCGTAATATCGGCGTCTAAAACCGCGCTGACATATCCTCTGCGGTTAAGCAGAACCGCCAAAAGTGAGGTTACCATGGATTTACCCACGCCGCCCTTGCCGCTTACCACGCCTATAACCTTTTTTATATTACTAAGCTCGTGCGGCTTCTCCGAAAAATTGTTCTGCGCTTTTCTTCTGCTCGGACAGTTCTCTCCGCACCCGCCGCAATCGTTATTGCATTTCTCGCTCATATAAAGCTCCGTTTCTCCGGCATTATACCGTTAAAGAGCGCTCTGTCTCTTATTTAAAACTCTATTGCCTTGTTAATATATTCCGCAACCTCGCCGATGGGCAATCTTACCTGCTCCATGCTGTCCCTGTTACGAACGGTAACGCAGCCGTCCTCCACGCTGTCAAAATCATAGGTTATGCAAAGCGGAGTGCCTATCTCGTCCTGACGGCGGTAACGCTTTCCGATCGAACCCGTATCGTCAAAATCGACCATAAACTTCTTTGATAAAGCCGTATGAAGCTCTCCCGCTTTATCGCTCAGCTTTTTGGACAACGGAAGCACCGCCGCCTTATACGGAGCAAGTGTGGGATGCAGACGAAGAACCGTTCTTATATCCTCCGTGCCGTCCTTGCCTATATTCTCCTCGTCGTATGCGTCTATCAAATAGGCGAGTGCGATTCTGTCGCAGCCGAGCGACGGCTCTATTACATAGGGTATATATTTTTCGTTGGTTTCGGGGTCGAAATAGGAAAGATCCTCGCCGCTTCTATCCTGATGCGCTTTCAGGTCAAAATCCGTGCGGTCGGCAACGCCCCAGAGCTCTCCCCAACCGAACGGGAACAAAAACTCAAAATCGGTGGTAGCGTTTGAATAGTGCGAAAGCTCCTCCGCCCCGTGGTCACGCATTCTTATAGATTCATCACGAAGTCCTGTTATCAAAAGAAATTCTCTACAATAATTCTTCCAGAAATCGAACCATTCAAGGTCTGTGCCCGGCTTGCAGAAGAACTCCAGCTCCATCTGCTCGAATTCCCTTGTTCGGAAGGTAAAGTTGCCGGGGGTTATCTCGTTACGGAAGCTCTTGCCTATCTGAGCGACGCCGAAGGGCACCTTTTTGCGTGAGGAACGCTGTATATTCTTGAAGTTTACAAAAATGCCCTGAGCGGTTTCGGGGCGCAGATACACCTCCGCCTGACTGTCCTCGGTAACTCCCTGATGCGTCTTGAACATCATATTGAATTTGCGTATTGAGGTAAAATCACGCTTTCCGCAGCCTGTGCAGGTTACTCCCTTTTCGGTTATATAATCGGTGAGCTGCTCGTTGGTAAGCCCGTCCACCTTCATTTCTATACCGTTGGCGGCGTTATAAGCCTCGATAAGCTGGTCGGCACGGTGCCGCATTTTACAGGATTTGCAATCAATCAACGGATCGTTGAAATTAACCACATGCCCCGAGGCGACCCAAACCTCACGGTTCATCAGTATTGCGCTGTCCAAGCCTACATTATAAGGCGACTCCTGCACAAACTTCTTCCACCATGCTTTTTTTACATTATTCTTCAGCTCCGCACCCAAAGGACCGTAATCCCATGTGTTCGCAAGTCCGCCGTATATCTCGCTGCCGCTGTAAACGAATCCTCTTCCCTTGCAAAAAGCAACTATTTTGTCCATTGTTTTTTCCCGATTGTTCATCTGAGCATATTTTCCTCTCTTTTTTCTATATCAAGCTTATTATAAACATTTTTTTTGAAAAATCAAGCACATAAACCAAATGAACTTACTATATTATAGCTGCTCTCTAAGTCGTCGGCGTTGATTCCGAGAGCCTTCTCCCATTGTGTCTGCTCGGTTGCCTTTACGGTTTCAAAGTATTCTCTTAATATCGAGCACATATACACCGCCCGTTCGTATATTCTCTGGTTCTTGAACCTGCTGTCAAGCCCATACCATGCATCCCCGTCCGAGAAGCCGCTGCCGGCAACAAACATATACTGGAAGAGCACAGCCCTGTCCTCAAAATCATATGTCTTTTGATAGCTCTCAAGGAAATATACCCGTTTTGAGGAGTTTACACCCTGAAATACATAGGTCGTGTCCGAATACGGCTCGCCTTTTTTATCATAATAGCTCTCGTTGAATTCAAAGTTCTCGGGCAGATAATCGTACCAATCGGGATAACCGTCATTTTTTACATGGGGGAATTCCGCAGAAATATATCCGTCTATGGCGTGCATAATCTCGTGGGCAAATGTCTGCTCCAGCTTATATGTATATGAGCAATCGGCGACAATAATATGACGGCTGTTCGTGCTAATATAATAGAAGGCTCTTGCATTAACAACCTTTTTATCCGATTTACTGTTCAGCTTGCCCGTAATATTAAACTCCATTTCCTTAATTTCACCGCTGCAAAGCTCGGCAAAAAAGCCCTCGGGGAACTTGTCGAGCACATTCTCAAGACACTTCAACGCCGCATCGACAAAATAGTTATTTGTAAGAGTCTCGGGAACATATGTAGGGTAGCTGTTTATTGCCTCGTCATAAATATTTATGGTAATCCCGTATTTATTCCCCAAATCATAAGCCTTTTTCTCCTGCTTGTTAAGGCTGTCGTAGTCAACCTTTTTAACATACTCGTACTTGCCCTCGGGAGGTGTTCTGTCGTCGGCAATAATGAGATAGATTGTATAGGTGTAGTCGTTGTCCGTGCCTGCTCTGCTATAAACAGGCACTGCGAGCAGCCTTTTATCCTCGGACAAGGCGGCATATCCGAATATTGTATTTTTATCCCCCTCAAGACGGAACTCGGACACACATTCCCGCCGCTTAAAATCATATATACGGACAATGCTCTCCGGTCCGGTTTGACGGGTTACAAAGTAGTTGTCATACGACCAGCACAACTGCTCATAGTCGCTCTTCAGCGGAATATTTGTCGAAGAAGCTGCGTAATCGGCATAAATGATATAAAGTATATCGTCACTGTCCGGTACGGAAAACATCAATAAATTCTCGTCTGTCAATATCAATTTGCCGTTAACCTGACCTATATTTCTGCTCTGTCCTGTCGAGCGGTTGTACGCATAATATAAATGCTTTTCCTTTTTACTATCCTGGTCAATATTATACCCGTCGGAATAGATAAAATTTCCGCTGCTTTGCAGTTTATAATGCTGTGTTTTATATGGTATTTTAACCAACTCTTTGATGCTGTTATCCGTGTTCAGCGTATGTAACCATTGGTCTTTTACAAAAACTATTTCCCCGCCGTGCGATATAGCCTTGCTCTCCCGTTCTATACCCTCGAATATAACAGCCTTGTCGCTCTCAAGCAGATTGGGATAAAAAACAATATCGGTTCGTTATCCTCACCGGTGTAACAGATTGCGCTCCCGTCCTCGTAAATCTCAAAATCGTAAAGCTCGGCACCGACTTCCAACAGCAGCCTGCTGCTTCCGTCAAATATATTATAAATATAAACCGCTTTCCCCTCATCCTTGAAAAAAACAAATATTACTTCACTCTCATTTAGAAAACCCATTTGATAAACATACTTATACCCCTCCGCAATCACGCCGATGTCAAAGACACCCTCGTACCTCTCCGTTTTCTCTCCATATAGGGTATTAATATAGTCGGTCGGAACAGGGTCGCTTGGTTCTTCGGAAACATCCGGTTCCGATGTTTCGTCCGTCGATGTATCCTCGGATAAAGCATCGGAGGTATCGACAGACTCCGCTTCGCTCTGATTTCCCCGTAAATTCAAGCCGTAGCGTAAAAGCCCGCAGCCTGACAGAGAAGACAACAATATCACCGCCGTTAGAAAAAGGCAAATAATTTGTCTTTGAGATAAGCGTTTCATACCGATACCCCCGATTAAATTTATTTATTTTTTACAAGCTTGCTCATCTGCCGTTGCGCCATAACAAGCTTATAGTATCTGCCGTTGGTACGCATAAGCTCGTCATGTGTTCCGATCTCCTCTATGGTTCCCTTCTCAAAAACAACAAGCTTGGTTGCGTTTCGCAGTGTGGAAAGTCTGTGCGCAATCGCGATGGTCGTTCTGCCGTTGGTCAAGCGGTTTAGTGCATCCTGTATCTGCTTCTCGGTCTCGGTGTCCAGCGAAGCGGTAGCCTCGTCAAGAATCAGTATTCTCGGGTTGCGAAGTATCGCTCTCGCAATAGCTATTCTCTGCCGCTCACCGCCGGAAAGAGTATGCCCCTTGTCGCCCACATAGGTATTGTACCCGTCGGGCTGCTTTAGGATAAACTCATGCGCGTTTGCAAGCATTGCGGCACGGATAACCTCGTCTCTCGTAGAGTCGGGCTTTGCATACACAATGTTTTGGAATATGGTTCCGTTAAACAGGAAGGTCTCCTGAAGAACCACTCCCATCTGCGAACGCAGAGAGTGCTGTGAATAGCTTCTTATATCCTCGCCGTCGATTAAAAGCTCGCCGCTTGTAATGTCGTATAGCCGCATAATAAGGTTTATCGCCGTTGTTTTTCCGACTCCGCTCCTGCCGACAAGCCCTACCATCTCACCGTTTTTTATCTCCAAATTAATATTCTTCAGCACATATTCGTAGGAGTTATACCCGAAGCAGGCGTTCTTAAACTCTATATCGCCGTGTATCTCCGAGGTGATAGGAGACAGAGCATCCGGAAGGTCGCTCTTCTCGTCAATAAGCTCGAACACCTTCGCAAGCGATGTTGCGGTACGGGCAATCCTTCTCGGCACAAACGCCATCCAGCGAATCGGTCCGTAAATAATGGCGACATAGGCGATAAATTGTGTCAGCTCTCCCAGCTGCATAGTGCCGTCCAAAATCCTGTTACCTATAATCAGAACAACCGCAAACTCTCCTATTCCCAGCAAAAAGGATGCAAACGGTACTATAAGGTTCCATGTCAGCTCGTTCTTTTTTGATATGTCCGCAACCCGTCTTGCCGATTTGCTGAACCTGTCCTCTTCCTTCTTTTCGGTTCCGAAAACCTTAACGACACGCATACCGGAAAAAACATCATGCAATAATGCGCTTAGGTCGCACTCCATGTTCCACTGACGGTGGAACAGCTTGTGAGTAAATTTCCGTATCGCCGAGAACAAAAGGAACATAAGCGGTACCGGAATCATAATCAGCAGTGTCAGCTTCCAATCCAAGACCAGCATTATTGTCGTAACCGTTATGATTATCAGAAACTGTTGCAGCAAATCGGGCAGCAAAAACACAAGAAATTCCTTCAGCACCTGTGAGTCGCTTGTTATTCTTGTGATAAGCTCGCCGGCTGAACGCCTTGTTATCCCCGCAAGCGAGAGTGCTTGAATTTTTTCGTACAGCATCTGCCGCAGCTTGACAAGGACATTGTTTCCCGTCTTTACCACTATTGTTCTGCGTATCATACTGAAAAGGGCAACTAACAGCCCACAGGCTGCGATTGCTGCGATTAACCACCAAAAGCCCGAAAAATTCGGGTTCTCTGCGTTTATGTATTCGTCAATAAGCTTACGGGTTAATACCGGTATAAGCACATGTATACAGCTAATCAGTAAAAACAATACACCCGCTACTATAAGCTGACCCGTATAGGGCTTTGCATACGGCAGCAGCCGAAGGAACAGACGCTTTTTGTTTACGCATTGCAAGCAGACGGTGGAGCCGGGTCTGAGTGTTTTCCCGCACTTCGGGCATATTTCAAAATCCTTGCCTCCAACATTTCTGCCCTCTTTTATCGCCGTCAGCTTCTTAACCGCAGCCTGCATGGCAAACGCATTGCACATGTCCGAGCGGCATAGCTCGTAATCCTCTCCGCCGACGGTATATTCAATGGCGACACAGCCGATATTACTTATGTATTTAAATTCCTCAATATCGTTAATTACCATCTTCACGATGTTTTCGTCTCCGTCAACGGCTAAATAAATAATACCGCCGCTTATAACGCTCGCACCGAATATGGAATTGTTATCGCTCGTAAGATTGAAATCAAAGCCGAAATCGGCACTTCCGCCGCACTCCGCCTTAACCCTCTCACGCACCCGAGTCCGCTCGGGCGGCGTTTTTGGCTTTTTCTTTTTTATCATAAAATACCTTTCATTCCAACCCGTTACCAGAGCCTAAGTTACAAATACAGCTCTATTCGTTTAAAGCTCTTCCTGTCAAGAGCGAGCGTATCCATTATGCTGTAACGGTTACCGTCGACATCAGTCAGCACTAACCTTGTATCGCTTATCCGTGCTATATTGCGGTAGGTGTCGTGCATGGAGAAGCTCATTTTACCCTTGTCGGTTTGTGTCTCCCAGTACGAGTACCCCAGCCGCTCCTTAAGCGATGTTATCTTGGTTATCTCGGGGCATAAATACTTACGGAACAGGAATTCGTTTATTATCTCGGCGTCCTCACCTGTGAAGTCGGTTATATTTCTGATAACACCGTATTCCTTTCCGTCCTTATCAAGCACCGATATAAACTCGTTCGGCGAATCAAACGGGAACATCCTGTGCAAATACACTCTGCCTAAGTCCTGCCAGTCGGGAGTGTTGTCCGGCTGCTCCTCCTCGGTCAAATCGTCCTTTTTTACCGGAGGCATAAACGCCTTCATTGCCGCAAAGCCGTTCTTTGTCCTGTACATCCTTGCGTTCTCTGCGGTAAAATATTTTATTTCCGCTAAATCTAAAAAGTTTTCCATTAATATAATAAATCCTTTCCCGGCATATATGAAATCCTTGAGCAAGCTCAGGCTCAACGGAATAAAGCGTTATGCTTCAATACCGATTGTTTTAAGCGCCTCCGCCTGCATTTTATAGAGCTTGTAATATACGCCCTTCTTCTTTAACAGCTCCTTTGCCGTTCCGCTCTCGGGCATCTTGCCGTTTTCGATAACAATCAGATTATCGGCATCCCAAAACCTGTCGGTAGTTACAAGTTTAATAACACTGAAATCAAGAGAAATATCATCATTTTTATCTGTAAACTCCATTAATTCATATTTCCCGTTCTCATAGGCAAACGGGCTTTTCCCATCATCGTTGTATAGCCTGTAACGGCTTTCCTTTACAAGAGAATCTGCATAATAGTGAAGGTCAAACTCATCGAGAGAGTAGTGCTGTGTGCTGACGGCATTTCTTAACATAGGGATAAAAGACCCTCCCTTAACAAAAACCGGGATATTTGAAATACTCAACGGGATAGTATGCTCCAACCCACCTTCATATATTTTGTTATCGAAAAAACCGGTCCATGAAGTTCCTTTCGGGAAATAGAAGCTTTGGTTCTTCAAGCCGGGTTCTTTTACCGGAGATACAAGAAAGGCATCGCCCCACATATAGGCTTTGTCGTAGGTTAGCAATTCCTTGTTCTGGCTTTCGTTGAAGAATAGTGGAATCATCAGCGGTTTGCCGGTTTGGTTATTGTCGAAAGCCATATTATAGATATACGGAATAAGCTGATATCTGAGCTCGATAGATTTTTTGGCAAGTGCCTTGGTATTTTCATTCTGGAAAACCGGCTCTGCAGGAATATGTTCCTGGGCATGAGGTCTGTAAATGGGCTGAAATACGCCATATTGAAGCCAGCGTGTATATAATTCATTGTTCATGGTATCGCCGCCTGCAAATCCGCCAAGGTCAGAGTGCATGTAGGCCAGACCCTGCATACCCATCTGCAGCGCTATTTCAGGCTGGGGAACCAGCCCGCCCCAGCTGCGGTTTACATCGCCTGACCAGGGAATCATTCCGTATCGCTGCGAACCTGCATAACCTGCACGCATCAGAATGAACGGTCTTGTTAGTGGAAAATCTTTCCGATAACCGTCCCAGATCAGCCTGGCCCATTCGTGCCCGTAAGAATTGTGCAGTTCATCGGCTGTTCCGTTTATATGTTGCAATCCCGAAGGATGGACCTCCGGTTCGCCCAGATCGCCCCACCAACCTCCAATCCCCTGATTGGTGAAATGTTTGTAGATATTCCAGAACCATTCCCGGGCATTTTGGTCGTAAATATCAATCAGCCCGGTGTTACCAAAATAAAAATCATAGGTATAGGGATTGCCAAACAAATCGGTAGCCAGTATTTTATTGTCGACGGCTTCCTGCCAGCGATTTGAAGTGGTAAGTATAAACGGTTCTGTTACCAGGATGGTTTTCACCCCTTTTTTATTGAACCGTTTTATCATTTTTTCGGGTTTAGGAAAGCTGTCGCGCAACCACTCCAGGTTTCCCATGGTACCTTTAATATCATCTCCAAACCAATAAATATCAATTATTACAGCCTCAAGCGGTATTTCGTCCTTAAAGAATTTATTGACGGTTGCTTCTGTTTCGGCTTGTGAATGGTACCCAAACCGGCTGCTGAAATTTCCGAAAGCCCATCTTGGTGGAAGTGGTTGCCTTCCCGTTAGGCGCGTGTACTGATCAACCAGGTGATACCAGTTATTGCCGGCTATTACATAATAATTAGGAATTCCGCCAATGGTTTCATAGGTTATTTCATTAATTTTTTTGCTGTCGAGATCAAGAAAACCCGTGCTGGCATTATCGAACAAAACGGCATATTGTTTTGATGACAGGAAAAGCGGAAGCGTGTAATTCATTAATTCAGAACGGGTTTCATAACCATAATGAGCCCTGTTGTACAATTTCAACCTGTTTCCACGGCGATCCATTCCCAAAACCCGTGCACCTCCACCGTAAAGCACCTCCTCTTTTTCAATAGATAGATTTATCAACTGCATACTATCTGTATCTACAAAACCTCGGTTTTCGCATATCAGAAGCTTATCGTTAAAGTAGTAGGCAATCTTAAATGGCACTTTAGTGATTTTCAATACAATACCTTTCGATTTAATGGTTATGTTATTTCCTTCTTCAACCAAAGTAAAATCAACCTTTTCGGCTTTCATATCTGCAGCAAACGAAAAGTTTTTCATCCCTTTGCCAGCCGGATAAAAGGATGTGTGCACAATGTAGTCGTTCAGCGGGGCAATCAGATATTTCCCATCGCTTACCTTTATCTCGATGTTTTCATCAAGAACTTTTATACTGTTATAGGCACGGTTTGGCTGTTGGGCTGAAATAGTAAATGAAATACAGACCAATAATATTGGCAGTATGCTGTAGATAGATAGATGCGGTTTCATAATCATCCATATTTTCAAATGATGGGGATAAAGTTAAGAAAAAATGTAGTTTAGATAGTTTTATTCAATATGTCAGTCATAATATAAGAACCAATCAGATAAGGGATTTTTGTAATGCGTTGTAATAAACCTTAATCCATCAGCTTTTTAATGATTAAGCTTACATTTGCTGAAAAATGTTTAAATGCAGGTAAAAGGTAAAATCATCCTTGGCAAAGGCCGCGATGAAGCAGTGAAGCGTTTTCACCCATGGATTTTTTCAGGGGCTATCCATAAAGTAGAGGGCAATCCTGAAGATGGCGATATTATTGAAGTTTTTGATATAGCCGACAATTATCTGGCGACAGGCCATGCTTGTACAGGAAGTATTGCTGTAAAGCTTTTTCATTTCGGGCCTGATAAACCTGGCGAAAATTTCTGGGTAATCAAACTCAACCAGGCTTTTAAACTACGGCAGGATTTGGGATTTACTGCCAATCCGAAAAGCAATGCTTACCGGCTCGTTTTCAGCGAAGGCGATGGTTTGCCGGGGTTGGTGATTGACTTTTACAACGGAGTTGCTGTTATGCAGGGTCACAGCACAGGTATGTATCTGCTCCGCCATGAACTTGCCGATGCTCTGAAAAAGGTTTATGGGAAAGAACTAAATGCCGTTTATGATAAAAGTACCGAAGCTCTTGGCAAATCAGGAGGTGAATCAGATGGGGATGGATTTCTTTTTGGAAATTCCAATGCACTGGAAATTCTCGAAAATGGTCACCGCTTCAGCATTGATTTCAAAGAAGGGCAAAAGACCGGTTTTTTTCTCGACCAACGCGACAACCGGGCATTACTGGCTCACTATGCCAAAGGTCGGAAGGTTCTGAATACTTTCTGCTATACGGGTGGATTTTCAGTTTATGCCCTTGCTGCTGGTGCAACTCAGGTAACTTCGCTCGATAGTTCGCGCAAAGCAATGGATACGCTTGAGGAGAATCTGCGTATTAATGGATTTGCCGGTTCAAACCATGAAAGTATAGTTGCTGATGCCAAATCTTATCTTGGCACAATGCCCGATGATTTTGACCTGATTGTGCTCGATCCGCCGGCATTTGCCAAACGACATGCTGACCGGCTCAAAGGACTGCAGGGATATAAATACATTAATGCCACCGCTATGAAAAAAATCAGACCCGGCGGTTTGTTGTTTACCTTTTCCTGCTCACAGTCAATTAGTCGCGAAATGTTTGTTTCTATGGCCATGTCTTCAGCTCTCGAAGCTGGCCGCAATGTGCGCATCCTTCACCAAATGGGGCACTCGGCCGATCATGCGGTAAGTATTTTCCATCCGGAAGGGGAATATCTTAAAGGGCTGGTTTTAGCGGTAGATTAGCTGAGCAACAGGCTTGTTTTGACTTCCCGGTTCTTATCCTGATTCTGGTGATTAGAGTATTCATCACGGCATAGTAAACCCAATTCACTTATAAGCCTGTTTCAGACAGGCAAATCCTTTGCCAGCTTGAGTTTAACGGCTGGTTTAAAAATAATTTCGTCAATGGTAAAATATCAGCTGAAGTAAATTAAATCATACTACATTTGCGAAATTAAATTTAATCGCCTTAAGGAATGTTAAAAGTAGGTGAACGAATTAAGAAAAGAAGGGAAGCGCTTAATTTTCAGCTAATTGACCTGGCCAGAATGACAGGTGTTACCCCAAGTCTTATTTCACAAATTGAAAAGGCTAAAGCATTCCCGTCTATTTTTTCATTAAAGAAAATTGCTGATGCACTGCAAATATCAGTAGGAAGCCTGATCGGTGAGGATGAAACATTCTCAAAAAACCCGGTTGTTAAGTTTGATGATAAAAAATTTGTTCAGGATAATGAAGACGGAACTTCTCTTTATCTGCTATCAAATCACGACCAGCACAAATTAATGGAGCCTCATCTGATTTTCTTTCCTCCTAAGGCTTCTTCCATCGGACTGATAAATACAAATATTGGTCAATCCTACTATTACGTGGTAAAAGGTGATTTCACGATTGAAATTAATTCAGGTCATTTCGGATTGCAAACAGGCGATAGTTTTTATTTGAATTCAGCCGCAAATAATAACATTGTAAATAATTCTGATTCAGAAGGAACTTTGTTGTGGATTTCAGCAAATACTGCAAATAATTAATCCTTGAAAAACGGCAAGGAATGCCAGTTTTTATTTTTATGCAATAACAAAGTTACCAGTAATAAAGCTTTTTGAAATTTTAACCAACAAAATATGAACACTGAGATTGAAAAAAATCAACAACTTTCATCTGATTTTCAAAACATGATTGAAAAATATCA
>PGZT01000036.1 GCA_002841455.1 Firmicutes bacterium HGW-Firmicutes-21
GAAGAACCCGAATGCGGTCGAGGTGCAATCTATCACAACCGCAAAAACACAGACTCTTTATATAGACAAGGACGACGCCGATTATATGTGCGGCAAACGGGTGGTTATTGTCGATGATGTTATCAGCACGGGCGAATCTGCAATGGCTGTGGAAAAGTTGGTTACCGAGTCGGGCGGAATCGTAGCCGGACGGATGGCGATACTCGCCGAGGGTGATGCCGCCGACCGTGAGGATATTATATATTTAGAGCCTTTACCCTTGTTTTTTCCTAAAACATAATTTAAAAGATAAATCTTTTAAAAACGGTTTTGTGCCTTGGATGCAAGAGGTGCATCCATTTGTATAAAATATTTATACAAAACGGCACAATTCCCACTCACTATCCAGGTTGTGGTTATAAATTTAAAGATAAATCTTTTAAAAACGGTTTTGTGCCTTGGATGCAATAGGTGCATCCATTTGTATAAAATATTTATACAAAACGGCACAATTCCCGCTCACTATCCAGGTTGTGGTTATAAATTTAAAAGATAAATCTTTAGAATTCAAGAGAAAAGCATTTATTTATCTAGTCGGGTAGGTGTGCTATTTGCTTAAAAATCGTGTTTTGGCAGGATGGATAATAGCGTTTACTATCGGTGTCGGTATCGGTATGTATACGGACGGCAAAATCAGATTAATTGCTTTTGCTTTAATTGGTGTGCTTTGCGGGCTTTTGCTTGCGGCACACCGTTTTTGTAATATAAACAAATTCGATGTAAAAAAAGCGGCTACTGTCTGCTTATTAATCATTTTCGGCATGACCTATTCCGCCGCTTATGCGGTATATGCCTTTTCGGGTAATGCCGAATATGACAGAAGGACAGACATTATAACCGCAAGGGTTTTGGATATCGGCAGCTTTTCGGACGGCGGATACCTTGATATTTCGGTAACGGAGAGCAGAATTGGGCTGGGCAGCGGGACGAAGGTTCGGCTCTATTATACCGAGAATGATACAGAGGATAATGTTGAAACCAAAATAAAAAGGGGAGACACGGTAACCTGCACGGTGTTATACAAGGCGCACCGCAGCAACAGCATGTATTCAAAGAGTATCTATCTGACAGCACAGGGCAGTATTGACGACAGGACAGCGGGCAGCGGTATTTTATACAGCATCAGGGAAAGCACCGAAAAAACAACAGAGGATATGTTCAGGCGTTATCCGACCGAGGTGGGCGAGATTGCAAGAACTCTGATTACGGGTGAAAAAACCGATGCGGAACCATATACCTATGCGCTGTTTAGGAATGCCGGAATATCGCATCTTTTAGTTATATCGGGGCTGCACATATCCATTATTGTCATGAGCCTGTTCGGCTTCCTTGAGTTGCTGACCGTACGCAGACAGATAAGGAGCATTATATGCCTGTTAGTTTTGCTCGGTTATGCGTTTTTTGTCGGTTTCACCCCTTCCGTGTCGAGAGCTGTTATAATGACGGGAATAATGTTTGTTACTATGCTTGCGACAAGGCGGGCGGACAGCATAACCTCGCTGTTTATTGCGCTCTTTGTGCTCTTGCTCATAAACCCGTTTGCACTTTTCTCGGTAGGGCTGGGTTTATCCTTCCTGTCCTGCTTGGGGATTTTAATTGTGTCCCCACACCTTTTGCGTCCTATAAAAGGCAGAGCAAAAAAGACAAAAAACCTTCTGCGGATTATTCTGTCGCCCTTGCTGTTCTCTTGTGCGGCGACCGTATTTTCGTTCCCTGTACTGCTTATCGGATTTGATACTGTTTCTTACATATCTCCGCTTATCAACCTGATAATAACACCGCTCTTCGCCTATCTGCTGATAATTATGTTCCCCTGTGTTTTACTGTTCTCTTTTTTAGGGACGGGTGCGGGTATCTTGTCGTTTATCCCCGGGCAGGGTATTTCATTGTTGTATGGGTTGCTCAAGCGGTTGTTTGAGTCGGAGATCGGCAGCTTTTCCACGCATATACCTTACATAGCCGTACCTGCCGCACTCGCAGTAACGGTTATTGCGTCTGTTTGTGTTTTGAGGCGTAAAAGTATGTATATAGCAGCAGGAGCATTGACCGTTTGTTTTATAGCCTCGCTGGCATTTTGTATTATCAGCAATGATATAAAAAAAGAAGACACCTCGTTTGTTGTGCTGAACGACAGCTTTGCGTATAAATCATTATTCATTGCCGACGGAAATGAGTGCCTATATATCGAACTCGGAGGTAAAAAGAGCGGCATTTCGACTGTTTACAAGCATGGATACCGCTCTCTGGATTATTATGTTATGAATGGTTTAACCCGGTCGGATTTCGTCAAGCTTGAGAGCGCACTTGCACAGATAAATATCTCCGCCATTTATATACCCGAGGTCAAAGTCGAGCAAACGGAGCTTTATTATAAAATAAAAATGTTGGCAAACACCCGTGATTGTGATATAATCGAATACGACACAATTATATTCGAGAATATAGGGTATTCAATGGTTACCGTCAGGAGCAGCGATGAACTTGACCTTGCCGACAGCTTTATAGCCGTATTGGAGAAGTCGGGGAAGAGTATCAGAGTATATGGCGGTGAGCGTATACCATATTCAAACGAATACGGGTACAGTGACGTGGTTATTTCGTTGAGGAGCTTTACGGAGCCATATGAGGACATCTATTGTTCGTACCGATGTATGAGGGTAATGGGCAAGGATGACGAAGCACGGTATAATGCAGAGGGCGAGTTCTTGTATGATTATAGCATCACCGATTATGTACGGGTTACATTCAGGAACAAATTAACAGAGGTGAATTTGAGTGAGCCTTGATATATTAAAACAGAGAATAAAAGAGAACAAGCCGAGCGGAGTATATCTTTTTTACGGAAAAGAAGAATATACCAAGGATTATTATACCCGTGAGCTACGTAAAAAGGTATTGTCGTCCCCTCTGCCCGAGTTTAACTACATCGTTTTCGATGCGTCGGCAGATACTCCGACCGAGCTTGCCGAAGCCGCTTTTTCATTGCCCTATATGTGGGAACACAAGCTAATCGAGGTGCGTAACCTTGATATATCGTCGCTTACCGTCGAGCTTGCCGAGTCATACGCCGAGGTTATAGAGGATTTGCCCGATTATGTGATTCTGCTTTTTTTGTTCAGGGACGGAGAGCTTGACGAGGGTATTGTCGAGAATAAATATTTAAATAAAAAGGCAACAGCTCAAACTGATGACACTCAAGATAATGACAACGAGGAAAAAACCGCACCTAAGGGGCAGAATGAAGGAATACACACCCTTATAGATGCAATAAAAAAAGAGGGAATGGCGCTCAACTTCACTAACGAGAGCGGAGCAAAGCTGGAGAACTGGATACAAAAGCATTTTGCCGCAAGGAAGGCGGCGGTGGACATATCGGCTGTTCAAACACTTATTACGCTATGCGGGAACGATATGTACACGCTGCACAGCGAAATCGAGAAGCTCGTTTGCAGTCCCGCCGAGAGACCTATATCGCATAATGCGGTGCTTGAGTACTGCTGCCCGAACGAGAGCTATAAAGTATATGAGCTATCCGATGCTCTGACAAGCGGCGACCTGAAGCGGGTAAAACAGATATACGACAATCTCACGCAGAACAAAACCGATCCTTCGATGCTGTTAGGCTATCTCTCCAAGTGCTACTCAGATATGCTGATAATACAGGCGGCGCTTGAGGAGGGCAAGAGCCACGGCAAAATCGCACAGCTTATAAAAAAGAATGAATGGCTTGTACGCAGGACAGCCGCAGGTATAACTAAAAAGCCGACCGGATATATCGCTTTTGCGTGCGAGGCTATTGATATTGCGGACAGGAAGCTTAAAAGATACAGCACCAACCCTTATTTGGTGCTGGAAATACTGCTCTTCAGGATAGGTCTTTATGGCAGAAAATAAAATATGTTTAAAGTATCCCGTAATAGTTGAGGGAAAATACGATAAAATTAAGTTGTCAAATATAATATCCTCGCCGATAATTGCATTAGGCGGCTTCTCTGTTTTCAACGATAAGGATAAGATAGCGCTGTTAAGGCGGCTGTCGCTTGAAAAGAATATTATTATCCTGACCGACAGCGACAACGCCGGTATGTTTATACGAAACCGTCTTAAGGGCCTAATCAACCCCGATAAGCTTATAAATGTATATATTCCGCGAATACAGGGTAAGGAAAAACGCAAGGAGAAGCCGTCAAAAGAGGGGATTCTCGGTGTCGAGGGTATAAGCGGCGAGCTGCTGCGGGGATTATTGCTCCGATTTATCTCGGATTCGGAGCGGAGCGGGTCCGACAGCGCAGAGCTGACCGCCGCGGAATTTTATGCCGACGGATTTTCGGGAGGAACCGATTCGGCGTTGTTGCGTAAACTGCTCGCCAAGGAGCTGTCACTTCCCGAAAATATGACATCAAAAGCGTTGCTGGAGGCTATTAATCTACTCGTTACACGGAGCGAATATGATAAAGCAAAGCAAACGGTTATAGCAAAAGGCAGGTAAGGAAAAATAAAAACAGTAGCAATATATACGCTCGGATGCCGGGTAAATCAATATGAGACAACAGCTCTTGCGGAGCTGTTTATAAAAAACGGATACAGTGTGGTTGACTTTTCAGAGAGAAGCGACCTGTATATAATAAACACCTGCGCCGTAACCGCCGAGAGCGAGCGAAAGAGCGCTCAAATGATTCGCCGGGCGGTAAAAATGGGCGGTCGGGTTGCCGTAATCGGCTGTTATTCTCAGCTTGACCCCGATATCGGAGGGATTGACGGGGTTTCCTTTATCGGAGGCAGCAAGGATAAAACAGCGGTTTTTCGTGAAGCCGAAAAGATACTTGGAACGGAGAAAAAATCTTTATCCATTAACAGCGATTTAAACGGTTACGGTTATGAGGAAATGAGCATCGGCACGGAGAAAACAGCCGTTTTCTCCTCCTGTCGTGCCTTTATAAAGATACAGGACGGCTGCAACGGCAGATGCTCTTATTGTATAATTCCAAAAACAAGAGGAACGGTGCGTTCACGGCCTTTGGTAGACATAATGTCGGAAGCCGAGCGGCTTGCCGAAATGGGCTATAAAGAAATAGTCCTTACGGGAATAGAGACCTCCGCTTATGATTTTGCACCGCTATCCGCTCTTGTTCGTATGCTTAACGGTGTTAACGGAATAGAGAGACTGCGTTTCGGCTCGCTGTCACCCAACAACATAACAAAGGACTTCTTAGATGCGGCGAGGGAATCATCGGTATTTATGCCACATATGCACCTGTCCTTGCAATCGGGCAGTGACCGTATATTAAGGCTTATGCGCAGACCCTACAATAAAAAGCAGATGTGCGAAAAAATCCAGAATATATATGACACCTTGCCAAAAACATTTATATCAGCGGATATTATTGTCGGGTTCCCAACCGAGAGTGAGGAGGATTTTGCCCAGACAATGAGCGTTGTAAGCGATTACAAGCTATCGCATATTCATTCCTTTCCCTTTTCTCCGAGACCGGGTACGGATGCCGCCGTTATGGAGGGCAGATTGCTGGTACAGAAGGTAAGGCTTCGTAACGAGAGGCTGATTAAGCACTCTCACGAGGTTAAGCAGAGGATTTTTGAACAGAAAAAAGGCACAAAAGCGGTTGTTCTTATTGAGACAGTAGAGAATAATATATGTACGGGGCATACAGAGGACTTTTTGGAGATAAAATTCAATTCAATGAGCAGAGCCGTCGGTGATATTGTCACAGTTAACATAATATCATATGACAACAGGTTTTTAATAGCTGAGGAATAAATACAGAGAGGACCGAGCAGATGACATCTAACAGTATACAGGAAACATTGTATAACGATTTTGATATGCCACAGAGAGAGCCAAACGAGACCGAGCAAAGGCTAATCGCCGATTATACGACGGAAACCGGGGTAGCAAATAAGTTAATCAGGCGAATCGGAAGGGTAAATATTGATCACCCGATAATAGTGAAGGCGTTTGCGGATTTTGTGAAGAGAAGCGGGGAGGAACTGGAGAGCTTCAGGCTCTTAGACCTGCTCTCTTTTCACGAAAATGTTTTAAAAGGCAGATTTGTTTATGGAAATGTGGGTGACTATATCCTCTGCTTTTCAAAAATACCCTCGGATGTAAAGCTGTCTAAAGAAATCTATAATAATTCGGTCAGCGGACTGTATGAGCTTATCGACAGAACAAACGGTATCACACTTGACTTAACCGAGCATCCGCTTGAAAATATATCAACGCTGCAAAACAAACGATTTGTTTTTGCAAGCATAAAGAAAGCGGCCGCACTTGTTTCTAAAGCGGCCGCATTCGGAATATCCGTTTATTTTATCGGAATTGTTACCAGCGAGAAGCGAGTTGTTATAGTGCGTAATAATGTTGCCGAGATTGATTTGGACAAGCAACTTTTATATGCGAATGACAACGAGGAACGGCTCGCTGTGGGAATAAAAAAGGAAATGTTTGAGGATTATAAAAAAGGCTTTTTTGCGATATTCTGCTATAAGTACGGTATTTCGGCATCCCTTCATAACCCTGTTGTTCTCGGTACCGATATAGGATTTGCCCGTCTTTTGTCAACGCTGCTGGGTGTTTATTCGGCATCGAAGGTGCTGTTTATGGCGTCGGTCAGGCTGCTGTTTTCTGATGAACAGAAAATCAGCATTCCGATTGGTACAGCTCCTCTCAGAGAAGGGGACAGATTGTTTTTAATAACCCCTGTATGCGACTCATACGGGATACCGTTCTCCGATTCATATAATCAAATCAACACCTATTTTAACAATCTAAGCGTAAGAGGGCATATCAGAGCGTTATGTCCGGTTTTGGATTACCTGAATACGGCTGTCGAACAGCTCCTGGGTGAGAACTATACTCTTGATAAAATCGTTAATTTTGACATAACCAAAAAGGCACCCTGCTCGGTATTGGTTGTGAGCAATGAAGATATTGACGGCAGACTTATCGGAGTCGTTCGACACAAGCAGGTTATTGATACACCGGTAGAATAGAGAATAATAAGAGAAGGAATAAATCCGTATATAATTTTTGATTCTTTGTATACGCAAGTGATATATCTAAAGAAATTCTTAAAAGCTCTTTTCGGTTTACAATACCGGATTAATCTGTTTTTTTATGAACCATAATAAAAAACTCGGTACACAATGTCGTGTACCGAGAAAATTTTTGGCGGAGAGGGAGGGATTCGAACCCTCGTGAGATGTTATCTCAAACTGATTTCGAGTCAGCCCCGTTATGACCACTTCGATACCTCTCCGTATAAAATGTATAATGTTATAATCTTTCCGTAAAAAGGAAAACGGCTCTCCTTCGCACGCTCATTGATTATAACACGCAAGAAGTCATTTTGCAACACCTTTTTTAGGTAAAAAACCGTTTATAGTATTTTCCAACAAAACAGATCAAATAATGAAATACGTAAAAATGAGTGCTGTTAATCAGGGCTCGTTTTTAATGCGGTCAGTTGCAAATCCTCATCTTTTTCATTCGGAGCATATTTTTGCTTTTGTATGTTAATAATACAATAATGGAAAATAACTTATAAATGTCAAATAAATCAGGAGTGCAACATGAGCGATAGCAATTATCAGGATGACAACAATACGGATAGAGAAAACGAGGGCTCGCCCGAATCCAAGAGCGATGATATACAAAAAAGCGGCAGTATAACAACACATTCGTCCGACGGCAGTATCCATGCTCTGATTGTTGCCGGTCAAATCGAAGGGCATTTTATGGCGTCTCCGCAAGCAAAATCAACAAAATACGAGCAATGTATACCCACTCTTTTTGCGGTTGAGGAGAGTGAGGAGATAGACGGGCTGCTTGTGCTTATAAATACCATCGGCGGAGATGTGGAGGCGGGGCTTGCTATCTCGGAGCTTATAGCGGGGATGAAAAAACCTACCGTATCGTTGGTGCTCGGCGGAGGTCATTCGATTGGAGTACCCCTTGCGGTTTCTGCAAAGAGATCCTTTATCGTTCCGAGCGCAACAATGACACTGCATCCGGTGCGATTAAACGGACTTGTTATCGGTGTACCGCAGACCTTTATAAACCTTGATAAGATGCAGGAAAGAATAATAGATTTTATTGTACGCAATTCAAACGCCACCGCCGAGAAAATACGGGAGCTAATGATAAAAACCGATCAGATGACCACCGATATAGGCACGATGCTTGAAGGAACGGAAGCGGTAGAGATAGGGCTAATCGACAGTATCGGCGGGCTTGGCGACGCTGTTGGCGCTCTAAAGGATATGATAGCGGCAAAAAAAGCAGAAAAACCTGATAATAACTAAATAAACCCTTGACACAGAGCCGTTTTTGTGTTAAACTCTCATTTGCCGCATGTATGGGGTTCTTTAAAATATGCTTTTTGATAAAGAATGCGTATTACCTTCTAAACAGCGAGTCTATTAAGAAAGAGAGGTGCTTTTCGTGTTTGCGATTGTAGAGACAGGCGGAAAGCAGTACAAGGTCAGCGAGGGCGATATTATTTTTGTTGAAAAGCTTATCGTCAACGAGGGCGACACCTATACCTTTGAAAAGGTTCTTGCGGTTTCGACACCGGACGGCTTCACGGCAGGTTCTCCTACCGTTCCCGTTACAGTTACTGCCAATGTTGTAAAGAACGGCAAGGGTAAAAAGATTCATATCATCCGTTACAAAGCGAAGAAGAATGAGAAGAAGCATATGGGACACAGACAGCCCTACACAAAGCTTCAGATATTGTCTATCGCTGTTTAATATGACACGGGCGGTTTTTTGGATTGAGAACGACGATTATAAAGGATTTGATATATCGGGACATTCTATGAATGCGGCATCGGGTAAGGATATTGTCTGTGCCGCCATCAGCGCAATGACCATGCTTGTTGTCAACACCATCTGTGAGGCTTATTCGCAAAAAGCGGCTACCGCGGTTTGCGAGGAGAGTACGATGGTAAGGTTTTTACTCAAAGACAAGCATATTCAATCTGTTGGGCTTATAAAGAGCTTCCATAACGAGCTGGCTGCGTTAGAAAAGGATTATCCCGAGAATCTTATGATTATCGTCAGAAATATTTTAGAAAGGGAGTAAACAACAATGCTTAGATTAACTATACAGTTTTTTGCACATAAAAAAGGCGTCGGTTCTACAAAGAACGGACGAGATTCCGAGTCAAAGCGGCTCGGTGTAAAGCGAGCCGACGGACAATCTGTTTTAGCGGGCAACATACTTATGCGCCAGCGTGGCACAAAGATCCATCCGGGTCTTAATGTCGGTCGTGGCTCCGACGATACACTTTTTGCACTTGCGGACGGAGTTGTAAGGTTTGAGCCTTGCAAGGGCGGCAGGAAAAAGGTAAGCGTTTACGCCGCAGACGCAGATTAGCGATATGTTTTTTATAAGGAGTATGTCGGGCTTTTGTGTCCTGACCTACTCTTTATCTTTTTTTAAGAAGGGTGACCGATATGTTGATAGACAAGGTAGATATTTTCGTAAAAGCGGGTAACGGCGGCAACGGCTGCGTTTCCTTCAGGCGGGAGAAGTATGTTTCCGCCGGAGGTCCCGACGGCGGCGACGGCGGTAAGGGCGGCGATGTTATTTTTGTAACCGATGAGGGTGAGAATACACTACTTGCTTTTAAAAACCGCAGAAGATATATCGCCGATAACGGCGCAGACGGAATGAAACGCAAGTTCCACGGTAAGAGCGGAGCTGATATAATTATTACAGTACCGCCGGGGACCGTAATCAGGGATAAGGAGAGCGGCGGAATTATAAAGGATATGTCGGACAATAAGCCCTTCATAATAGCAAAGGGAGGAAAGGGCGGCTGGGGTAACACCCATTTTGCCACCCCGACAAGGCAGACACCCCGATTTGCAAAGAGCGGATTGCCGGGTGAGGAAAAAACCCTTACGCTGGAACTGAAAATGCTTGCGGATGTCGGCATAGTCGGCTTCCCCAATGTAGGCAAGTCTACCTTGTTATCATTGATATCGTCAGCCAATCCGAAGATAGCAAATTATCATTTTACCACTCTGTCACCCAATCTCGGTGTTGTCAGTATTTACGAACAGAGCTTTGTTGTTGCGGATATACCCGGATTAATTGAGGGCGCCGCCGACGGAGTCGGGCTTGGACATGCCTTTTTGCGGCATATCGACAGATGCAGATTGGTTCTGCACCTGTTTGATCTCTCTGCGAGCGAACGGGAGAATCCGCTTGATGACATCAAAAAAATAAACTCGGAGCTGAAAAAGTACAGCCCCGAGCTTGCCAACCGACCGCAGATAATTGTAGGAAATAAAATTGATATCGGATATGATAAGGAGCTCTTGAAAAAAATTAAAGCGTTTGCAAAACGCAAAGGACACGACCTGCACTTGATTTCGGGAGCCACCGGAGAAGGCGTGGACGAATTGGTTAAAGCGATTGCGGTTAAGCTTAAGGATTTACCTCCCTTAAAGGTCTACGAAAGCGAGATTACCGAGGATAGCTTTGAGGACGCGAAAAGCAGGGAAATAACCGTTACCGTTAACGAGGGTGTATTTACCGTAACAGGTGATTGGCTCAAAAGAGTGGTCAACAGCGTAAACTTTGACGACTCCGATTCCTTGCAGTATTTTCAGCGTGTTTTGAGGAACAGCGGTGTTATCGCAGAGCTTGAAAAAGCAGGTATCGACGAGGGTGATACGGTGGATATTTACGGAGCGGAGTTCGATTTCCTGTTCTAATTCAGGAATACGCTTTCTATGAGCTTGTCGCTCACCTCGGGTGAATAACGCCAGTAATCCATATGAGCAACCCCCTCCGGGTAAGCATAGATATTAGGTTGTTTTTCGCCCTCATAAGTATCGATAATAACTAACTTTATCTTCATTTTTTCGGGTATTATATTCTTGATATAAACAGCGGCGTGCTGTCCGACGCTTATATCGTTGCGAAGCTCGGCAAGCCCTGCGAGGTTTGGTGTAAGCTCGACAAAAACCCCGTAGCTCTCTATGCTTCGCACAATACCGGCAGCGGTCTGCCCTATTGTAAAGCGGGATGCGTTCTGCTCCCATGTTCCGAGCAGCTCCCGATGGGTGAGCGTTATTCTGCCGTATGTATCGGTGGGGGTTTTTATGATTACCTTTATATACTGTCCCGCATCAAACCGTTCACGCGGATGTGATATACGGGATACCGACATACAGTCGATAGAGAGCAATGATATGATTCCGCAGCCGATATCCACAAAAGCACCAAAAGGCTCAAGATGGGTAACCCGTGCTTCGATTATATCTCCGGCGGCTAACTTTTCAAGGTAAAACAGCATACAATCCCGTTGTGCCGCCTTGCGTGACAAAATCGGCTTGGGTCGTCCGTCGCTGTCCTTTAATATATCGATAATCTTAAAGCAGACCGGCTTTCCCACGCGGGAAATAATGGCGATATCTTTGGTTCTTTCGCCGTCTGCGGAATACACACACTCGTCCTTCGGTATTATGCCGGTAAACATACCGACTGTAACATGCAAACTTTGGTCGTTGTCGCAAAGAAAGCTTCTCCCTTCGAGAATGATTCCGTCAAGCATAGCACGCTCCAAACCTTCCGGCGTGCAGGTATATTCCTTGACAGCGGCAGTTGCGGAAATTTTTCCTTCGGGAAGGTATTCATTTTGCTTCATAGACATTTTCCTTTCACTTAGTGTTGGTAAATATATATGAAAACAGGAGGCAGTATTATGATTGAGAAGCTTGCAGAGCTCGAAAAAAGATATTTGGAAATAGAGGAAAAACTCTCGGATATCGGCGTAATGAGCGATATGGAGGCATATAAAAAATATTCAAAGGAGTATAAGAGTCTTACTCCTATCATTGATAAATACAGGGAATACATCAGAGCACAGGCGGATATTACCGATTCGGATGATATTTTATCCACCGAGAGCGACATTGAAATGCGCTCGCTTGCCGAGGAGCAAAAGGAACAGGCAAAGGCGACGCTTGAGGAGACCGCAGAGGCGTTAAAGGTGCTTTTACTTCCTAAGGACCCTAATGACGATAAAAATGTTATTATCGAGATAAGAGGCGGAGCGGGCGGCGACGAGGCGGCTCTGTTCTCCTATGTTTTGTACCGTATGTATACGATGTATGCCGAATCGGCAGGCTATAAGTGTGAGCTGCTCTATGCCAACGAGACCGAGCTGCGCGGGTTCAAGGAGGTTTCGTTCATGATAGAGGGGGAGGGTGCATATTCCCGCTTTAAGTTTGAGAGGGGTGTTCACAGAGTGCAGAGAGTGCCTGAGACCGAGGCACAGGGACGGATACACACCTCCACCGTAACCGTTGCGGTTCTTCCCGAGGTTGAGGATGTTGAGTTTGAGCTGAATATGGATGAGCTGGAGATAACCAGACACCGCAGTGCGGGAGCGGGCGGTCAGCATGTAAACAAAACCGAATCGGCTATCAGAATTATTCATATACCAACGGGAATTGTTGTCGACTGTCAGGACGAACGCAGCCAAAATAAAAACAAGGACAAGGCTCTTAAGGTAATGAAGAGCCGCCTTGCCGAGCTTGAGCGGAATAAAAAGGACCAAGCGCTTGCCTCCGAACGAAAGAGCCAGGTAGGAACGGGAGACCGCAGCGAACGAATCAGAACATACAATTATCCGCAGGGAAGGGTAACCGACCATAGAATCGGGCTTACACTTTATTCGCTTGAGTATTTTCTCAACGGCAAATTGGATGAGATGATTGATGCGCTTATAACTGCCGACAGAGCCGCAAGACTTAACGCCGGAGAGGAATAAAATATGTCGGACTGCGTTCTCTGCAGTCCGACAAGCTCGGCTTCGGAATATTTATTCTCCGCTTCTTTTGATTGCGGTGTTTAGCTTCTGTACGGTGGTGTCTGCCGTTGCGTCGGCGTTTATCGGTATTCCATATAACAGAGCACCGTCTTTATCATAAAAGTTCAAGAAATGGTACTTGATAACGCTTCTGTAATTAGTGTTTTCCGAATCGGACAGAGCAACCTTACCAAGGTCGGAATAATTGTATTCCTCCTTGGATTCCTCGCTCCTGTCCTCAACAAGGGACACAGCCTTTTTTGCTAAGTAAACCTTGTTTGTATCCATTAATAAGCCGCTGACGAAATAATCCGAGGAACGGAAAGTACCGTCTCTGCCCTTTTGCATCGAGAAATTCTGCCTGTCAAAATAATACTCACAAAAAAACATCGGTTCCTTTTGTACGCTCATACTGCGTTGCTTGTTAACATTCAATACCGGGTTGTTCTTTGCGAATTCGACCTTATATTCCTCTAAAAGAGCGTTTCCGCAGTTATCCAGCTCCGAGTCACTAACCAACAGAGAGTTGGTTACAAAAAACACTATAATACCGGCAAGTAAAACCGGCATTCCGAAGTATACGAAGATCCACGACAAAATATCAACAAATCCGAGCGCAACCAGCACGCCGCTGATAAGGATTGTTGCAATGGAGATGGTGAAGAACAGTCTCGCCGTTTCTCCCCTGAAATACTTTTGATTCAATTTGTAATCCATACGAACCTCCCAAAATAATTTACATAATAAAAAGTGCTTAGCAACCGCGTAAATGTAAAATCAGTTTAACATATTATTATAAATAAATCAAGCCAAAAAAACATAAATGTTAATTTTATTCGCCAATTTCAATTAATATGATTAAATTCTTGACAATTTTGCCAAAATGTAATATAATGACAATAAAGATACACAGATTGGGGTTGTATTGTTGCTTATTCAATTGGAGCAGTCGCAGCAGGTCCTGCGCGAGCTGAAAAAGGGTATAGATGAACTTGCCGTGTCTATTAAAGCGGAGGACCTTAAAGCGGAGGTTGGACTACTCGAGCAACAGGCTAACGAGCCGGATTTTTGGGCACAGCCGGACAAAGCGCAGTCGTTATTAAAGCACCTTAAAAGCAGAAAAGGCACATTAGATAGATATATTTCGTTAAAAAAGGATTTTGAGGATGTCGTGTCTCTTGTCGAAATGGCAATTTCAGATGAGGACGAGAGCGTAGTTGCGGAAATAATTTTTGAATTAAATTCGGTAAAAGATGAATATGAACGGCAACGCATAGACATACTCCTTTCAGGAGAGTACGACGGTAACAACGCTATATTGTCGATTCATCCGGGAGCGGGAGGCACAGAGGCACAGGATTGGGCTCAAATGCTGTACCGTATGTATTCGAGATATGCGGAACGAAAGGGTTTTAAGTTAAAGGTGCTCGATTATTTAGACGGAGATGAGGCGGGGCTGAAGAGTGTCTCGGTGCTTATCGAGGGAGAGAATGCCTACGGGTATCTAAAGAGCGAGTCGGGGGTTCACAGGCTTGTCAGGGTATCGCCCTTTGATTCTTCGGGAAGACGGCATACCTCCTTTGCGTCGGTCGAGGTTCTGCCCGAGTTTAATGATGATATAGTGCTTGAGATAAACGAAGCCGACCTGAAGATAGATACACACCGGTCAAGCGGAGCGGGCGGACAGCATGTAAACAAAACAGATTCCGCCATAAGAATTACCCATCTGCCGACGGGAATTGTGGTAGGCTGTCAGACAGAGCGGAGCCAGGTGCAGAACAAGGAAACCGCAATGCGTATGCTGAAAAGCAAGCTGCTTGAGATAAAGGAACGGGAGAAGTTCGATAAAA
>PGZT01000037.1:0-1559 GCA_002841455.1 Firmicutes bacterium HGW-Firmicutes-21
TTTCTTTGGTTTATGCTCTACTTTTTTTCTTTTTCTGTAAAGCTCTATCGCCACCCCAACATTTATTATAGAGCCTATTATTATCCCAAAATGCTATTTCTTATTCCTATTGAAGATAGTATTCAATCTATCTTTGTTCTTAATTATAACCTGCTCGGTCAGCTCGGTTTCGGGAGTATATCTCCCGTCGTTGCACAACAAATACATACCCTCCCTTACCTCTATACCGATTATGTGGAGGGGTATATCCACACTATTATCATTTTCGTCAAGGCAGACTACATAATCCCCCTCAATACGGTCAATCACATATCTTTCCATTTCAAATTCCTTAATAACACAATGTATTTTATATTGTATTCGTTTATGAGTGATACTTTTCCTTTATAAAACTAACAGCGCAAAATGCTACGTATTTTGTTTAAAACTCGTTTATGAGTAATACTTTTCCTTTATGAAGCTAACAGCGCAAAATGCTACGCATTTTGGCTAAAACTCGTTTACGAGTGGTACTTTTTCCTTTGTAAGGTTAACAGCGCAAAATGCTACGCATTTTGTTTAAAACTCGTTTACGAGTGATACTTTTCCTTTGTGGGGTTAACAGCGCAAAATGCTACGCATTTTGTTTAAAACTCGTTTACGAGTTTTATAATATCATTAACTATTAAAAAAATCAATTAGATTATTAAGTATTCATCCTCTATGAATTGGGAAAACTTATTATGTAAACCAACTTCGGAGGATGTTATGTATAACAAGGTAGAAATCTGCGGTGTGAATACCGCTAAGCTGAAGGTTCTTTCGAACGAGGAAAAGCTGTCGCTTTTAAAGAGAGCAAAAAAGGGGGACAAGTATGCAAGAGAAGAGCTGATTAGCGGTAACTTAAGACTTGTTCTAAGTGTAATACAATCCTTCCAGAACAGGGGAGAGAATCCGGACGATTTGTTCCAGGTAGGTTGTATAGGGCTTATTAAAGCGGTTGATAACTTTGATATGAGTTTGGATGTCAAGTTTTCGACATATGCTGTACCGATGATTTTGGGCGAGGTTCGGCGTTATCTGCGGGACAATAATATGGTCAGAGTATCCCGTTCGCTGCGCGATCTCGCTTATAAGGCTTTACAGGCTAAGGAAAAGCTGTCTGTCAGTCTCTCCCGTGAGCCTACAATCGATGAGATAGCAAAGGAGATAGGTGAGAAACCGCAGAGCATAACAAACGCGTTAGACGCCATTGTAGACCCTATATCGTTATATGATCCCGTATATTCGGACAGCGGGGATTCTATTTTTGTGCTGGATCAAATCAGTGATACTGCGTGTAATGACGATGTGTGGCTTAATAATATCGCAATGAGCGAGGCGATAAAGAAGCTGAACGAAAGAGAACGAAAGATACTGTTGTTAAGGTTTTACAACGGTAAGACACAGACCGAGGTTTCGGAGGAAATAGGTATCTCTCAAGCGCAGGTGAGCCGATTGGAGAAGCACGCTTTAGAGAAGATTAAAAAACAAATGTAGCATATGATAAGGGACGGCTGATTCGGTTAGCCGTCCCCTTA
>PGZT01000037.1:1583-16267 GCA_002841455.1 Firmicutes bacterium HGW-Firmicutes-21
TTCAGTTCCTTTGATGCTCTTTATAGACTTTAAAGGTGCATGTAAAGGCGGTTCCGCTCTCCTCCGAGCTGCGGACATTTATTTTTGCGTTCAGCGACTCAATAATGCTTTTTGCGATAGATAGACCCAAGCCGTAACCGCCCTCTGTACGGGAACGGGATTTGTCAACCCTGTAGAACCGCTCAAACACATGAGGTAATTGATCCGGCGGTATAGGCCTGCCCGAGTTCCAGACGGTAATGACGGCATTATCCTGCACCTCTAAAACAGAAACATTTATCCGACCGTGTTCATCCGAATACTTAAAGGCATTATCTACAATTATATTAATAAGCTGCTTTATTGCATTCTCGTTGCTCTTAATATAAATATTCGGCGTTATATTAATACTGAGGTTCTTATTGTTTTCATAACTGATGCTCTCAAACGGCAGGATACAGCTGTTTACGATGTCGCTCAGATTTATTACACTCTTAGCTTGCACCAGCTTGTTTTCGTCGGTTTTTGCTAAAAAAAGCATATTATTGACAAGCTCTGTCATACGACCTGCTTCTGTTTTTATATATTCCAGCCATTTCATCTGTTCGTTTATATGTGAATCCCTGTTTGCCATCAAAATATCGGTATTTGCGGAGATTACTGTTATAGGAGTCTTTAGCTCGTGTGATGCATCCGCAACGAGCTGCATTTGCTGCTTTAATGATTTCTCGACGGGAGCGACAATGAGCTTTGAGATAATAATGCTGATAAACAGAAAAGCCGTCAGAGCGCTTGTACCGACAAATATAAAGGTTATAACCAGTTGCTTCAGCGTAATGTCCTCGTATTCCTTGTCCAAAAAAACAATCCGTTTTCCGTGAATTGTATCCACCGAATAATATCGCAGATTATATTCATCAATAATTCCCTCGCTGATTCCCGCAGAATAAACGGTTCTGATTAGGGTATTTATATAATCGTTTTGCTGCTCGTTTATATTAATGGCATCGACCTCAAAACCGTTTATCTGATACTTCATAGAAATGTCATTGGTATCGACGGTAAAGGTTGACAGATAGGAATACTCGTTATCTGTATTCATAAAAAATCTGCCGTAAACAGAAAAAGCCTCACTTGTTTTAATCTTTGATATTTCCTTCATTGCGGATATACTGTCGCTCCTAAGGTTGTTTGCTGTCGAAAAGTATATAAAAACAAAAGCCATTATCAAAACGATTGAGACGATAAGCATATTAGTGAATACAAACTTTACCCTCAGCTTGCGTATCACACAGATTCCTCCAAATAATAACCGATTTTTCTGACTGTCGTTATACCGACCCTTGAACCTAAGAATTGCAGCTTTTTGCGGAGGAATGAGATATAGACCTCGACATTATTATCCTCAGCATCGGAATCGTAACCCCACACCTTAGTTAAAAGTACCTCCTTGGCAACCACAGCCGCTGTATTTGACATTATAATACGCATTATCTCAAATTCCTTGAACCCCAAATGCAGGGACTTGTCACCGCATAATATAAGGTAATTTGTCAGATTTAATTTTAAATCAGCGTATTCCAGCTCGTCAAGAACAACCTCTCCTTTTCTGCGGGATACAGCCCGTATTCTTGCGAGCAATTCCTCGGAGGAGAAGGGCTTGGTCAAATAATCATCTGCGCCGAAATCAAGCCCCTTTATTTTATCCGATATATCGTCTCTTGCTGTTAGCAGAATTACGGGTGTCTTGATTTTTTTATTTCTGAGATTCTTAACTACCTCGAATCCGTTCATATTAGGCAACATTATATCGAGTATAATTACATCATATATATTACTCTCGCCGTAAGCAAGCCCGTCGGAGCCGTTATAAACGATATCATAGGTATATTTTTGTGTATGCATAATCTCACCGAGAGTATCGGCAAGTCTTATTTCGTCCTCTACGATTAAAACTCTCATAATTCCACCTTCCCTCTGTATTGTTGCAGTTATTATAATATTTATTACTTAAATACAACTTAAAAGGGGAAAGCGGCAGCTCTCCCCAAAATTTTATTGCCGTTTTAATTACTCTTTATCTTAAGCGTTTCAATCTTAAACTCTTCTTTGACCTTTCTGCTCTTGTCATAAAGACCGAGTAGGAATATAACCGAACCGACCGCCGCAAGCACCGCCGATATTACCGCGAGTATATAAAAATCCGTGCTGTAGCTCTTGAAACCCTCCAAAGCGGTACTTCTCAGGGGCATTTTAAGCAACGTTTTATATATCAGAGAGAATTTTACAGGGTGGTCATTTAATATTTCGACAATAATCCCTATATACTGTCCTATTATGGTAGCTAAAACAGCGGTTACGGAAACAGAGAGATATGATGTCAGACACGCTTTTTTATTAAACATTGTATACCCGATATATACCAAAAAGGATGTTGCAAATCCGAGTGCGGTCAGAACATAACGGAAATCCCATGTCTCCCATTCTACTGTCAGAGGAAGTAACCACCGGTAACAAGCGTAGTAAAGAAAAACACCTATCAAGCCGCTGACAACAGCAGCGATTACACCCTTATAGCTGTCCCTTCCCGCATCCGTTCCGCCCGTTTCTTCATCGGGCTTGTCCTGCTCCTCAAGAACCTCAAGCGTACAGCTCTCGCATAACAGATAGTTGTTGTTCCGACGGGTGAGCTTTTTTGGATACCGTTTTCCGAACTTCTTTCCGCAGGCGGAGCAATATTCGCTGCCCATGACCTTATGCTCGTTAAGCAGCTCCGTACAGAAATCTATTATTTTCAAGAATGTGGGAACACCCTGGCTTGTGGTAATACTGAGTCCGTCGTCCTGAAGATCATAATTTAATATAGAATAGGTGCTTATATTACTCTTAATCGTATCGGATATCTCTAAGGCGGCAAGCGTATTATCCTCGTTTTCATCGAGTAGAAAGTTGAAAAAAGCAGTTTTTTTACTGCCGCTCTCATAAACGGTAAGCAAATACCCACCGTAAATACCATATGCGTGGTCAGGCGTTATGGTCAGACCGATGTTTTGTACGGCAGCACTAAAAGTTTTGCTAAGCATTTAAATTGCTCCTTTATTCTTATTAATCATATATTTTTAACCCTATTTAGTTAATTATAGCACCTCTTTACAAAAAATGGTGAAACAAATGTTAATATTTACCCCTTTGTTAAATTTACGCCGGTTATTTATAGTATGTTTAAATGATAATATCAAAAACCGAATAAAATACAAAGCCTGCAATTATAAGATATGTCGGTCTCGGTGCTCTTCGTATAAAAAACAGGAATACCTTTGCGCATAGCAGTGTTCCCGTTAAAATACCTAAACCCAGAACGGATAGGAATCCGAAATCAAGCGTACTTATAGCAATTAAGCAATCGTCATATATTCCAAAAAATAAAAGCATATACGAAAAGCTTATAGCGGGCAGGACAAGTGCAACCGCAAGCAATATACCAATCGGGAATAGAAACAGCTTGTTGTCCACCGATAACGCGTCACCGCTCAAAGCGATTGAAATCAATGCGGCGGGAACCATTCCTGCCAATACCAAAAGAAAATCAACCGTTGTTATTCTGCCGCTAATGCTCTTTTGCAAAAAAACAAACAAGCTCAACAGAGCAATAAGGCAAAATGTCACTCTTGAGAAAAACGGGTAGCTATCCGAAAAATAGTGCAGAGGTTTTGAAAACACAATCGCACCAATTATGCTCCCCGTGACAACTGTCAATAAAAAGACTGTATTCTTCTTTACGCTCTTAAAATATTCCGCAGTGGAGACAAGCGTTTCTTCGTAGATACCGAGCGCAATCGCTGCCGTTCCTCCGCTTAAACCGGGTATCAGCAGAGCTATACCTATTATAATTCCTTTGATAAAAAGAATGAGGTTTTTTTTCAACCGCAGAGCCCCCTTTTTACACTATTATTTATTGGGAGCAAAACATATTCCGCTACTTAAAAAATTAACAGCATTTGAACGAGGTGAATTGTAAAATTTCCTTGATTTTATTGACAAAACATCAAATAATCTGTATAGTCAAAATAGTTATTGGGGAAATGTTTATGCTGTTTTATTACATAAACAACGGTCATTTGCACGCCTTGGCGGCACATAAGAGAAAGGGTATAGGTACTCGATGAGAAACAAAGTCGTTTCTTTTATATTATTCCTTAGTCTGACGACGGGATTATTATCCTCCTGCTCAAAGCTGAGTCAGGAAAAGAATGAGCTTGACCTTGAAGTTACGCTTGGAGGCAGTATATTCAAAGCGAAGACACTGAACAAGGATATAACGGACGAGAGTATAGCTGTTTATACAAGAGATTATACGGATAAGAACGGTGTTATTCTGCTTAAGCTCACCGGGGCACATAGCAACAGAGCGGTTTACAGCGTGAGATATTCCAAGGATGAAACCGGAGCGAGCTTTACAATACTTTCCGCCGACAGTTCGAGCGGCGACAAATCAAATACACCGATACCGGTAAACGGTTTTGTTATTAGCCTTCCTCTTTCTCTTGTGGACGGCTTGCGTATCAAGGTTAATCAGGACATTACAGTAAAAGGCTTTGAGGATCTGGCACCCGAGTACGAGCGCTTTGATCTGGGGACCTTTATTCCGGAAAACAAGCTATACACGAGAAGAGTCTCTTATATAAATCCATATATGGGTGTTTCGGAGCAGCCCTGTATAACCTTAATTACAAACGATTACGGTAAGGAAGTTCAGCTCCCGAGCGGTTCTGTTGCTTTCATTATGCGTTTGGTCGCAAGCGATAACTACCGAATAAACTCAATTTTGAGTGAAGGAACGGTTCCCGTCGGTAGTAATGCCTTAATATTCACAGGAGAATATAACGCTTTATATGCAAAAACCTTTTTTACGGAGGAAGACAAATTGTACATTTCAAGAAAAGATAGGATATCATCCTACAGCGATGAATCCGCGGTATTAATCGGTAAGGATTTATACAAGGTAGGCGAACAAAAAACCAATCTTGAGGCTATAAACGAGAGCGGAGTGTATATTTTCAATTCCTTTTTCAACTCTATTGTAACACCCGCAAGAGAGCTTGACTTTTATGATATCGTTATTGTGGACGATACGGTCGTCTATAAAGGTGAGAAAAACACACGAATAATGCTTCCCTCAAATTCGGGAGTCGTAGTGTCCTTTGTGGGTGATAAAATTTCGTTGGCGGAGAACCTGTCACTCGGTGATAATGTCTCGGCAATTCTTGTTCAGACGAGAAACTTGCCGGAGAGATATCTTCAGACCGGAGGATATATATTCGAAATAACTTCAATTGATGACGCTCGGAGCAATCAAAACACCTGTGTGCTTTATACACCCGACTTCGGCAGGACAACAGGGACGGGTACTGACGGAACGGAAATTATTATCTCGGAAGGCAAGATAAAGGCTGTTGAAATAGCAAAAGGAAATACGGAAATACCTGCTGACGGCTATGTTCTCAGTATACAAAGATCAAACTCCTCGTATAAATATGCAGACAGTTTACAAGCGGGAAGCGGCTATGTGCTTTCGCTTGCGGGTAGAGTGTACAGCATGTCTCGTTTGAATATCGATAGCATTAACAGTGTACGCTCAACCGATATGTTGATATTGTATAAGGGTGGTCAGAGCACAGGTACAAATCCGTACGGATACGAGATTGTAGTAAGCTCAGACGGAAGAATAAGCGGCGAGAGCTATACCGGCAACTCGAAAATTCCTGCGGAGGGTTTTGCTCTTTCGGGACACGGTGAAGCGGAAAAAGCATTGAAGGCTGTTTATACCTTCGGAGCAAATGTTATTATCGACGAAATAAGCAAGACGGCAACAATTCTAAAGACGCCCATACTGACAATAGAAAACGCAGCCCTTGCATATAAAAACGCAAAGGACAGTTTTAATGCCGCAAAAGCTGCATTCTACGATATAAATTATAATACCGTAGGGAAATCGCTTGACGACATTGAGAAAACAATCGACCATATCGGCAGAGCTATGGATGAATATGATTATTCCACAGCAATACATCTGTCGGTCATAGCGTCCGAGAAGCTCGACAAGCTCAGCTATTCAATGATACGCAGCAGTGCGGTAGAGAACCGTGCGGTTTGGTATCGTTCAAATGACAAGAGCGAGAGCGATGTTATAAACGCTATACAAAAAGCGGCTGCACTTAATATCAACACTATTTATTTAGAGACCTGGTATAACGGAAAGGTTATAGGATACTCGGATAATAGCTTAATAAGGCATAACGCAAAAGCGAACGGCGACTTGGATGCACTTGAGGCATTCTGCCGTATCGGTCGTGAGTATGGTATCGAGATACACGCTTGGGTAGAGAATTTCTTTATAGGTACATTACAGGAAGCGGATATGGACCCCGATTCGCTTGTCAATAAAACCTATGGAAAGCACTTGCTTGACAGTCAGGGCAATAATTATAACCGTACCACATACGGAGATTTTGTTTTCCTTAATCCGTACGACAGAAACAACAGAGCGCTTGTGTTTGAAGTATATAAGGAGATTATAACAAAATACGATATCAGCGGAATACACCTTGATTATATCAGATTCCCCGAGTTTAATTATCAGTTATATGATTATGGTTATAACGAGGATATTATTAAAGGCTTCCAAAGAGCGTACAATACCTCGATTGATCCTAAAACGCTTACTCCGGGTACGGCAATGCACGACAATTGGTGTAAATTCAGAGAAAACATTATAAACAGCTGGGTTGAGGATGTGTTTGACCTGGTAATGGATACCAAACCCGAGCTTTGGATAAGCTGTGCGGCGTATCCTGAGGCAAATGCTGTACCAAAGACAATATTCCAAAATGTCCGCTATTGGGTTGAAAAGGGCTGGATGGACGAGGTGTTCTCAATGTCGTACAGCACCGACAACGATTTTGTCAGAGAGAACGCAGCCCTGTTTAAGAGTATAACGACCGATAAAGCGTTTTATGCCGCCGGTCTTTCGGTGTTCGGCACAACAACGGAAATAAACTTAGCTAAGCAGATTGATTTGATTCGAGATGTGGGAGCGGAGGGAAGTGCCTTATTCTCTCTTGCGAGCATATCGGATAAGAATTACGGAAATGCAATTATAAGCGGTCCGTATTCGGTTAAATCGGTTCAGACCTATTTGTTAAGCAAAACGATTTCGGCGGGAATGGATGATATACTCCGTAAATTAAACGATGTTTACGGTATTGACGGTAAGCATAAATACGATGCACATATACTCCCGTTGATTAGCGCAATGAAGGCAGAAGCGGATGCTTTTGACCTTGATAACGCCACAATCAGCCAGAAAGCTGCATATGTACAGAAGGCGATAAGCGATTTGAACAATATAGTTTCGGTTATTAACGGAATCGCTGCGAGCGGCGACGAGCGTAATATGAAGAATGCGCTTCTCAGTGATTTTAATACATTGATTAAATATATGAATCAATCACAAAACAGGCTTAACGCAAGACTTTCATAAGACAAAAATCCGGAGTGGTATTTATAAGCCCTCCGGATTTTTTATTGACACATCCATCTAAATAATATATAATTAATTTGTAGTTATTTATTATTGAAGAGGAATCTATAACTATGTCTTTAGTTTAGATGGATATTTAATTTTGAGGTGCTTTATGAAAAAAACTGCATTGTTATTATTGCTAACTCTGCTATTGATATTTACTTGCTCTTGCTCTTATACAAGGACATTGAAATTCAATTCCATAGGACTTGAGATTAACAAACTCAAAAGCGAGGAGCTTAAAATCGATATATATTCTATAAAAGCGTATACTGTTAATATTATTAACGAAGAGCTTTATGTTGAAAAATATAATGGTGAGCCTAATAGTAAGCTCATTGCTGTAGACATTGGTTATTATGTTGGTGTTAATGTCGGAGAATTCGGAGGGTGGGTGGTTTATTGTCCTCATAATAAAGATTTTGAATCAAACGGAGTAATAGTTGTGGAGGAGAACTTTCAAGGTTTTATACAAGTTGATAATATAAAGGTCCTGCTACTAACTGGATTGGCGCATCTCGGTACCGACAAAGGAAAGCTATATATGCTTGAGAAGGGTAACGCAACTGAGCTGTATGACTTCGGCAGCATGCCGCAAACATTCGTCTGGAGTGAAGAGACACTGTATGTATTTACATTAGATAAATTATATTCATATAAACCTGGTGAGACACCTTTTGTACTAATGGAAAATAACACTTATTATAATATGTGTATAAAATCAGCAGTAAAGCTCGGCAATAGTATTTATTGCGGCGGCAAAGGCGGAATATACGAGTATTGCCTTGACACCGGTATGGAATACTGGTATCCGATTAAGTAACCTTGAATTATAACAATAGTAATATAGGTTGATATTTTGTCATAAAAATATTCCTGTTACTCGGCAATATAAAAAGCAGGGGAGTTAACCCTGCTTTTTTGAATAACCGAATATTGATTTAATGAATTATAACCTTCTCTGTATCCTTATCGAAGAAATGAACTCTTGAGGTATCAACCGCAATTTTTATGGTGTCGCCCGGCTTAGCCTGTGAACGGGAGGATACTCGTGAAATCAAATTCAATTCCTCTCCGATGCTGAGGTAAAGATATATCTCCGCACCCATAAGCTCGGTAAAGTCAACAAATGTCTCTATCGTTGATTCGCTGAACTTTGTAAGGTATAAAGGCTCGTCATGTAATATCTCGGGGCGAAGAGCTCCGACAACTTCCTTGCCGATATACTCCTGAATCTCGGGAGCAGTAGCCTTGTCTGCGGGCAGCTTGAGCGAGCAGTTCTCAAACTCAAAGAATACATCGTCGCCCTTCTTCTTAAGCATACCGTTTATAAAGTTCATCTGAGGGGTTCCTATGAATCCCGCAACAAATATGTTACAGGGCTTATCATAAAGATGCTGGGGAGTATCGACCTGCTGTATAAGTCCGTCCTTCATAACAACGATACGGGTTGCCATTGTCATAGCCTCAACCTGGTCATGGGTAACATAAATGAAGGTGGTCTGTAGTCTCTTATGAAGCTTGGTAAGCTCTGTTCTCATCGCAGCACGCAGCTTAGCGTCAAGGTTGGAGAGCGGCTCGTCAAGCAGGAACACCTTAGGCTCACGAACAATCGCACGACCCAATGCCACACGTTGCTTCTGTCCTCCGGACAGAGCCTTTGGCTTTCTGTCAAGAAGGTAGGTAATGTCAAGAATTCTCGCAGCTTCCTCAACACGCTTCTTAATCTCTTCTTTTCTGACCTTACGAAGCTTGAGACCGAATGCCATATTCTCAAAAACCGACATATGCGGATAAAGAGCATAGTTCTGGAAAACCATCGCTATATCTCTGTCCTTGGGTGCAACATCGTTTACTCTCTTGTTATCGATGAAAAGATCACCCTCGGAGATGTCTTCAAGACCTGCAAGCATTCTGAGTGTTGTTGTCTTACCACAGCCTGAAGGACCAACAAGAATTATAAATTCCTTATCCTTAATTTCAATAGAAAAATCCGAAACGGCTGTAACTCCACCCGGAAACCTCTTATAAATGTGCTTGAAAAGTACACTTGCCATTATTAACCTCCTGATGAGGGCGTGTTTGTAACCCTCTTAACTTTCTATAGGTTATATAATATCAAATTTACATCTAAAATGGAAGTGATTATTTGCCCAAAATTTAATGGTGATGTTTATCTATTTTGCATAATAATTTTAAACAGCCTTTTTGAATAGGTTTTTTTTAAGTATTTTTTATTAATTTTCTGCCACACAAATTAGCATATTTTTCTCGTTTTCATCGAGCGGTCTGTATTCACCGGATTTCAATCGGGTGTCGAGCGACAACGGTCCGAAAGCAATTCTTTCCAGCGAGGTAACCTTGTTACCTCTTGCGTCGAGCATTTTCTTAATCTGATGGAATTTACCCTCGGTTATGGTCAGATACGCAGAGAGTCTGTCCTCGCATATTTCCAGCACCGCCGTCTTGGTCAGTGCCTTTTCGCCGATATCTACTCCCTGTCTGAAAGCGAGGACATCATCCTCGGTAAGCGGAAACTTTGCGCTTAGAAAGTATTTTTTCTTCACATGCCGTTTTGGCGAGAGCAGAAAATGAGCCAGTTCACCGTTGTCGGTAATCAGCAGCAAGCCCGTTGTGTTTTTATCAAGTCTTCCGACTGTAAATAGTCCGTCCTTTTTATATTCGTCACCAATAAGCTCAAAAACATTCGGACTCTTGGGGTCGTCGTTTGAGCAGACATATCCCTCCGGCTTATTGAGCATTAAATAGATATTTTCGTTATAGGTCAGTTCTCTCCCGTCAAGGCAAACGCAGCTTGCGGCGGCGATTTTTTGGTCAGGTGAGCGAGTCACAACGCCGTCCACCGTGATACGACCTGTCAAAGCCGCCCTTTTCGCTTCCTTTCGGGAAAGGGCGGCGGCTTTTGCAAGTATTTTGTCAAGCCTCACGAGCGGTGTTTTTTCGTCCTGTTTCATTATAAATTCCTTTAAATTTAAAACGGCTTCTCAAAACCGTGTATAAATCCCTCTCCGTCGATAGAGCAGATGTCGCCCGCTATAATCTTATCCTTATGAACTATTATTGTAGCGAGAACTGTTCCCTCATATTCGTAATTCTTTACCTCATATGTATATCTTGTAACTTCCTTGCCCTTATACTTAGCTAAATTGAGTCCCTGTGCTCTTTGAATATCGTTATAGGTATTATAAACCGAATCAAATTCATCGGGAATAGACACCTTTACAACCTCAAGCGGACTGCTCTTAACCTCGTAATTAAACTGCTTGAAGAAGGTCTGACGATCCTCCTCCGTCTTAATACCGGAATATTCAATCGCAACAGCGGCAACCTCCCCGACAGCATCAAAATCGGGTATAATCGCAACAATGGTCACTAAAACGGCGACCGATAAGAGAATAACGGCAAAAAACTTAATACTTGATGCTTTTAATGTATAGACAAACATCAAATCATTTCCTTTCAATAATTGTTATGCTACATAATATTACTGAAAAGTGTTTTTTATTCTGCTTTCCCGTCCATTTCTTCTTCAAGCATCAGCAATTCTTTGTACAACGCATTTATATCGGTTTCTAAAACGGCTTCCTGCTCATAAAGCTGATTGAGGCGTATAAAGTCGGTAGCGGCTTCTCCGATTTTTAATTCGTTTATTATACCGAGCTGCTTTTCCATATCTGTTATTTCCGCTTCGATAGCGGGAATCCTGTTAGCTATGTAACGCTTTCTGTTTTTCTCTTTTTTGGCGGATAAATAATCCGCTTTCTTTACGGAAACAGCTTCTTCCTCACAAGCGGGCGGGGGAGTGTCGTTCTCCTTTGCGCTTATATATGCTCTATATCCGCCTTTATATACCGTATAACTCGTATTGCTGCGCTCGGGAGCAAGCTCCAATATATCCGTGGCAAGGGAGGATATAAAATACCTGTCGTGAGACACACAAAGAACCGTTCCCTTGTATTCCTTTAACGCAAACTCCAGAGTCTCCTTGGAGGGAATATCAAGGTGGTTGGTAGGCTCGTCAAGGATAAGCAGACTTACTCCGTTTAAAATCATTTTGGCAATGGACAGCCTTGCCCGTTCTCCTCCGCTCAGGACAGGAATCCGCTTGTAAATATCATCTCCGAAGAAGCCGAACCGTGCAAGTATTCCCCGTATCTCGCTTACCGTTTTATCCCCGAAGGACGACCAAAGCTCCTCAATAACCGTGTTTTCCTGGTCAAGCAGTTGTTGGTCCTGATCATAATAGCCTATACTCTGATTATATCCAAGCTCGAAGATGCCGTCATCCTGCTTCTCTCTGTCCGTCAATATTTTCAACAGTGTGCTTTTTCCGCACCCGTTTTTTCCTATTATAAACATTCTGTCGCCGTAATGCAGCTCAAACGATAAATTATCGAACAGGTTGATACCCGGATAACTCTTAGACAGCTCCCTGACTGAAAGAACCTCAAAGCTCTTTCCCGTAGATGCAGCTATCGAAAAGCTGACCGCTCTCGGTGCATCCTTCGGCTTATCAAGCTTCTCCATTCGGTCAAGCATCTTCATACGGCTCTCCGCGGCTATAATGTTCCGCTCCCGTCCCCATCTCCGTTGATTCTCAATAAAGGCTTCTATGCGCTTTATTTCCTTCTGCTGCAGCTCGTAATGCTTTAACATATCCTCTCTGAGCTTTTCCTTCTTCTCTTTAAAAACACTGTATGAGCCTTTATACATTACCGCTCTGTTGTTCTCAATCTCGAGGGTATCAGTGGTTACATTATCGAGGAAATAGCGGTCGTGCGAAATGATTAAAAATGTCTTTTTGGATGATTTTATAAAATTCTCCAGCCATGACACGGATTCAATGTCAAGGTGATTGGTAGGTTCGTCCAGCATTATAATATCCGGCTCGCGAAGGAGCAGGGATACCAGCATTAGTCTTGTTTTTTGTCCTCCGCTGAGCATGGCGGCGGGCAGAGACAGCATTTCCTCCGAAAAACCGAAGCTCTTTAGAAAGGAGCGTGTTTTTGACCTGTATTCATATCCTCCCAAGGAATGAAAACGCTCGGTAGCGGTTGTAAACGCAGTAATATAGCCCTCGTAGCCGTCGTCTATCTTTTTGTGAAGAACCTGTATTTCATTTTCCAGTAAAATAAGATGGGAATTGGCTTCGTAAGCTGTGTCCAAAACGCTTTTATCAAAGGATATGTTATCCGTTATCTGCTCCAAAAAACCTACGGTGGCACCTTTACCGATAAAAATTTTACCCTCTGTGGGCTTTTCGGTTCCGGTTATAATTCTGAACAGCGAGGTTTTCCCCGCTCCGTTTGCACCTATAACACCCACTCTTGAGCCTTGATTAACCGCAAAGGTTATATTGCAAAGCACATCCTTGACTCCGTATGATAACGATATTCCGTCGCTTATAATAATACTCATTCTATAATTCTGACTCCGTTTTTGTAGTGTGATAATATTACCATAAATAAATAAAATTGTCAAAAAGAAACATCATCCTGAAAATATCGGATGATGCCTCATATTGTTAGAACTAATCTTCTATTTCGGCAGCGGTTCTGCTCCTGAACAAAAGGCTTATACACCAGATTCCGCAAAGTGCAACCAAAGTATATATTATGCGGCTTACAACTGCACTTTGACCTCCAAAAATCCAGGCAACCACATCGAATTGAAAAAGTCCGATTGAACCCCAGTTTAGTGCGCCGATTATAACAAATATTAATGATATTCTGTCAAGCATTTATATTTCTTTATCAATAGACATTTTATTGTCGATTGATATCCTTTCCCCCCGAGAATTTATATTTTTCCGCAATAATTCGGGGAATTATTGCGAAGTGTTATAATACCGTATGGTACTGTTAAACATTTTTTCGCTTATTACGAATATATTTTTTATCTTCTAACCTTTCTATCTCCTCTCTTTTGCTATTATTTTGCGCAAAATCATTTCAAATATTCATTGACAAACATAAGCAAAAATTGTAACATAACAAAAAGCATAATACTTATAAGCAAAAAGGATAATAAAATATGAGAATGCGTCCCAAAAAGAACAGAGCGGCAAGAATGGAAAAAGTTTCTTATTTATTTGCCAAAACCGACGAGAACGGCAGAGTTGATATAATGGAAACCTTTAAAAAAGACGGTGTTGCTTCGGACAAGCCGCTATTCTTAGAGATAGGGTGCGGCAAGGGAGCGTTCGTTACCGAGCTGTCAAGACAGAATCCCGATGCCGATATAATAGCTGCCGAGCTTGTGACGGATGTGCTGATGCTGGCAATGGAAAAGGCTGATAGGGAGAACCGCACAAATATTGCTTTTTTGAACGAAAACGCAGACAGAACAGATATATTTATGCCCGAAAAATCAACAGACCGTTTGTATCTGAATTTTTCCGACCCATGGCCCCGAAAGAAAAACTCAAAACGCCGTCTAACCAGCCCCTTGTTTTTGGAAAAATACAAGAAGATACTTAAGGACGGCGCACGGATCTATTTTAAAACAGATAATATCGGCTTATTTGAGTATTCACTTGAAACATTAAAGGAAGCGGGTTTTACGCTTGAGAATATTTGCTATGATTTGCATTCAAGTGAGTTGAGCAGCAATAATATAATGACCGAATATGAAAATAATTTTTCGTCAAAGGGCTTTAAAATCAACTATCTTGAGGCCTTCTTTGGTTGACATAATCAAGCACAATCTGTCTCTCCGAGAATGGGCGTTTTACTCCCTCAATCTCCTCATAAAACTCATGTCCCTTACCGATGAGTAGGATTACATCACCTTTTTGAGCTATATCAATGGCATACTCAATCGCTTTTTTCCTGTCATATACAATAGTATACTCGTTGTCTCCCTTGTTCATTCCGACCAATATATCGTAAACAATATCCTCAACCTTCTCGTAGCGGGAATTATCCGAGGTTATTACGGAAATATCGGAATACTTTCCTATTATTTCACCCATTGTGTATCTGCGTAGCTTTGAACGGTTGCCACCGCAGC
This sequence comes from Firmicutes bacterium HGW-Firmicutes-21, assembly GCA_002841455.1. Taxonomy (GTDB): domain Bacteria; phylum Bacillota; class Clostridia; order Oscillospirales; family CAG-382; genus UBA1049. The sequence continues at coordinate 16,177 of PGZT01000037.1, forward strand.
CAAAAACCGATATTATTCTGTTCGGCTTATAGTGTTTTACGGTATCAAAAAGGTTCTTAGCACTCAGTTCATTATGTGCATAATCAATAAT
>PGZT01000038.1 GCA_002841455.1 Firmicutes bacterium HGW-Firmicutes-21
TTGCGGTCAGAGACCCTAACGGCTTCCGACCCTTATGTATCGGCAGGATAAACGGTGATTTTGTTTTTGCTTCCGAGAGCTGTGCCTTTGATGCTATAGGCGCAAGCTTTGTCAGGGATGTAGAGCCGGGCGAGGTTGTTGTTGTTGATAAGGACGGAATGCGTAGCCTGACCTCAAATTGCAACACGGTTAAGCGGTCGATGTGTGTGTTTGAGTATATATATTTCGCACGCCCCGACTCCGTCATAGACGGTGCGTCGGTGCATACCGCACGGCTTCGTGCGGGTGCTTTCCTTGCGCTTGAGAATTCGGTACAAGCGGATGTTGTAATTGGGGTCCCGGATTCCGGAATAGATGCCGCCATCGGTTACTCGAGACAATCCGGAATTCCGTATGGTATCGGTCTTATTAAAAGCAAATATATAGGCAGAACCTTTATTCAACCGAATCAAGCGCAGAGAGAGAACAGCGTAAGGCTTAAGCTTAATCCTATCGCAAGTGTGGTTAAGGATAAACGGGTTATTCTTATTGACGACTCAATTGTCAGGGGAACAACGAGCGCACGACTTGTCAAGCTGCTGCGGGACGCAGGTGCAAGAGAGGTACATATGCGTATTTCCGCTCCTCCCTTCCGTTATCCCTGTTATTTCGGCACCGATATTGATTCACAGGAGCATCTTATAGCTTCTAATCACTCCATAGACAAAATCCGAGAGCTGATAGGTGTTGATTCGCTCGGATACCTAAGCGTAGAGAGTGTAAAAAAACTTGCCGAAAACGGTGATAACGGCTTCTGCACAGCTTGTTTCTCGGGTGTTTATCCGATAGAAATACCGAAGAATAACCGAAAAAGCAAATATGAGCGGAAATTGAGTGAACGGACGGATTCTGAATAAATCGGCTGATGTGAAAAGGGAGGTATTTTAGCAATGAAGAGCTACAGCGAGAGCTATAAAGCGGCAGGAGTTGATATAACCGCTGGGTACGAGGGCGTTAAGCTGATGAAGGAGCATATCGCACGCACTATGATTCCGGGCGCAATCGGCGGCATTGGCGGCTTCGGCGGCCTGTTTGAGCTTGATCTCGAAGGTATAAAAAGACCTGTTTTAGTCAGCGGAACCGATGGTGTCGGTACAAAGCTCAAGATAGCATTTCTTATGGACAAGCACGATACGGTCGGTATCGACTGTGTCGCTATGTGTGTAAACGATATTGTGTGCAGCGGAGCAAAACCGCTTGTATTCCTTGACTATATTGCCTTAGGCAAAAACATTCCGGAAAAGGTCGCCGCAATTGTCGGCGGAATTGCGGAGGGATGCGTCCGGGCAGGCTGCGCTCTCGTAGGCGGCGAGACGGCAGAGATGCCTGGCTTTTACTCGGCTGACGAATATGACCTTGCGGGTTTTTCGGTCGGTGTTGTCGATAAGGATAGAATTATTGATAATACCGGAATAAGAAAGGGCGATGCGATTATCGCACTCCGCTCGTCGGGTGTACATTCAAACGGCTTTTCGCTTGTTCGCAAGGTGTTTGACATAGAACGCAAGGGTGTGGGCGATTATTACGAGGACTTAGGCTCTACTCTCGGGGAGGCTCTGCTCACTCCGACAAGGATATATGTAAAGCCTTTACTCGCACTTAACGACAGCATAGGTGTAAAAGCCGTTTCGCATATAACAGGCGGCGGTTTTTACGAGAACATTCCGAGGAGCATTCCCGATGGCTTTTACGCAAGGATAGAAAAGAGCGCATTACAAGCTCTTCCGATTTTCGGGCTTATTCAAAGGTTTGGCGATATAGACGAGCATGATATGTATAACACCTTTAATATGGGTGTCGGGATGAGCGTTGTGGTTGATGCAATTTCTGCGGACGAAGCGATTAGGTTATTGAACGCAAACGGCGAGGACGCTTATATTTGCGGCGAGATTGCCGAGGGTGAGGGCGGTGTTTTATTGTGCTAAGAGCTAACATTGCCGTTCTTGTAAGCGGCTCGGGTACAAATCTTCAGGCTATAATCGATGCCTGCAGGAGCGGTGTAATAAAAAGCGGAGAGATTAAAACGGTTATTTCAAGCAAGGAAGGCGTTTATTCCCTCGAGCGAGCTAAGCAGAACGGCATAAAGAGCTTCTGCATACCGAAAAAGGAATGTGCCTCGCAAAAGGACTTTGAGCACAGATTGCTTGAGATACTAAAAACGCAGGAAACCGATGTTATTGTGCTTGCGGGCTTTATGAGCATTCTCAGTGCCGATTTCGTTAATCAATATAAGGACAGGATTATAAATGTACATCCCTCGCTGATACCCGCATTTTGCGGAGACGGTTTTTACGGACTGAGGGTGCATAAGGCGGCGCTTGATTACGGAGTCAGGATAAGCGGAGCGACAGTACATTATGTAAACGAAATTACGGACGGCGGACAGATTATTTTACAAAAGGCTGTAAATATAAAAAAGAACGACACCCCCGAATCGTTACAGAAACGCATAATGGAGAGAGCCGAATGGGTTATACTGCCCAGAGCCACGGAAATGGTGTGCAAGAAGGTTTTGAAGGAGAAAAGCAATGGTTAACCTGAACGAATATTTGTCATCAAACAGTTATCCCGGAAGGGGAGTTGCCATAGGCAAAAGTGCGGACGGAGAAAACGCCGTGCTTGTTTATTTTATTATGGGCAGGAGCGTAAACAGCCGTAACAGGATATTTGTCGAGAGCGATGGCGTTATAAAGACCAAGGCGTTTGACGAGAGCAAGCTCACCGATCCATCTTTGATTATTTATGCACCCGTGCGTGTTTATAACAACAATACCATTGTTACCAACGGTGACCAGACAGATACTGTTTATAATGCTTTATCGAGCGGACTAACCTTTGAGGAGGCTCTCCGCACCCGCCGATATGAACCGGACGAACCGAATTTTACCCCAAGAATAAGCGGTATCGCCTCTATAAACGAAGGTAAGCTCACCTATAAGCTCTCAATACTTAAAAAAACCGCGGTATCTGACGGCTGCGGCAGATTCTTCTTTGAATATAGCGAACCCGCAAACGGCGTCGGACATATCATACATACCTATAAAACCGACGGAGAACCGATTCCGTCCTTTGAGGGAGAGCCTGTTGCGTTTTATATAAACGATAATTTTGATGATTTTGCGGATAGTATTTGGAACGCCTTGAATACCGATAACAAGGTCTCCTTGTTTGTTCGAAGTATCTCTCTTAAGAACGCTACGATAAAAACAAAAATATACAACAAGCATAATTAAGCGGCAGAAAGGAAATGCGTTATGTCAACCGAGCTTGAACTGAAATACGGCTGTAATCCAAATCAAAAGCCGTCAAGAATTTATATTAATAAAGGCAGCCTTCCGATAGAGGTATTAAACGGGAAACCCGGTTATATAAACTTTTTGGACGCATTTAACGGCTGGCAGCTGGTTAAGGAGCTAAAAGCGGCAACCGGTATGCCCTCGGCTGCTTCCTTTAAGCATGTCAGCCCTGCGGGTGCTGCGGTCGGCGAGCCGCTCTCGGATGTTCTGCATCAAATATTTTTCACTACCCAAAAGGACCTGTCACCAATTGCATGCGCATATGCGAGAGCAAGGGGAGCGGACAGGATGAGCTCGTTCGGGGACTGGATTTCCTTGAGCGACAGGTGCGATATTACAATGGCAAGACTTATTGAAAAAGAGGTGTCGGACGGCATTATCGCTCCCGACTATGATGCGGACGCTCTTGAGCTGTTAAAAGCAAAAAGAAAGGGTGGCTATAATATAGTCCGTATAGACAGGGATTATATACCCGAACCGCTTGAAACAAAGCAGGTCTACGGCATTAGCTTTGAGCAAGGACGCAACGAGCTGAATATTGATAGTGATATGCTTTCAAATATAGTAACGGCAAACAAAAATCTACCCGAATCGGCTGTTAGGGATTTAATTATCTCGCTTATAACACTTAAATACACGCAGTCAAACTCCGTATGCTACGCATACGACGGACAAGCTATAGGAATCGGCGCAGGACAGCAGTCAAGAATACATTGCACCCGTCTTGCGGGAGGAAAAGCGGATAATTTCTTCCTTCGTCAGCACCCTAAGGTGCTATCCCTTCCTTTCCTCGACAGCATTCCCCGTGCCAACAGGGATAATACGATTGATGTTTATATCTCCTCCGATTACGAGGATGTTATCGGTGATAATGTTTGGAATAACAATTTCAAAACACAGCCCGAGCCGTTTAACGCAGATGAGAAAAAGGCGTTTCTGTCGACTATGAGCGGTGTCTCACTCGGGAGCGACGCATTCTTCCCGTTCTCCGATAACATTGACAGAGCGGCAAGAAGCGGTGTTAGCTATATAGCGCAGCCGGGTGGCTCTATCAGAGACGACCTTGTTATAGCGGCTTGCGATAAGTATAATATAGCAATGGCTTTCACAGGTGTCAGACTTTTCCACCATTAAATAAGCGTAATCGGTTTTGATATAGATAGAAATTTTCGAAAAGGAGAATGCTGAATGAATATACTTGTAATCGGCGGCGGCGGTCGTGAGCATGCAATTATAAAAAGCATAAAAAAAAGCCCGCTCTGCGGTAAAATCTATTGTTTACCGGGTAACGGTGGAATAGCTTTTGAATCGGAGTGCCACGATATAAACGCAAAGGATATTTCCGCAATAACGGCGTTTTCGACCGAGAAAAATGTTGATTTTGCTATTGTCGCTCCCGACGACCCTCTTGTTTTGGGAGCGGTTGACGCACTCGAGGCTGCCGGAATTCCCTGCTTCGGTCCGAGTAAAGCAGCGGCAATTATAGAGGGCAGCAAGGCGTTCTCCAAGGATTTGATGCAAAAATACGGTATACCGACAGCAGGATACAAGACCTTTGATAACGCCGATGATGCAATAGCATATATCTCCGCTCAAAACAGCTATCCTACCGTAATCAAAGCGGACGGGCTTGCTCTGGGCAAGGGTGTTATAATAGCGGAGAATTTCGGCGATGCAAAAAGAGCTGTCGAATCCATTATGCTTGACAGAGCCTTTGGGGACAGCGGAAACCTTGTTGTCATAGAGGAGTTTCTGCAGGGTATGGAGGTATCCGTTCTTGCGTTCACAGACGGAAGGACAATAATACCGATGGTTTCCTCGATGGACCATAAAAGAGCCTTAGACGGCGACAAAGGACTTAACACCGGCGGAATGGGTACGGTTGCTCCGAACCCTTATTATACGAATTCTATTGCAGACGAATGTATGGAACGCATTTTTATTCCCACCATGAACGCAATGAACAGCGAGGGTAGAACCTTTAAGGGTTGCCTGTATTTCGGGCTAATACTTACCGATAAAGGACCGAAGGTAATAGAATATAATTGCCGTTTCGGAGACCCCGAGACACAGGTTGTGCTTCCGTTATTGGAGAGCGACCTGCTTGAAATAATGCTTGCGGTATCAAAGGAGCGGCTCTCGGAGGCTAAGGTCAGCTTTAAAGACGGTGCGGCTTGCTGTGTTATAATCGCTTCGGGAGGTTATCCCGAGAGCTACGAAAGGGGCAAGGTAATCGACTTCGGCGATATTACCGAGAGCGATGAGCTGCTTATTTACCACGCAGGTACAAAAAAAGGCGACAACAGAGCTGTTTATACCTCGGGAGGGCGAGTTCTCGGTGTTACCGCAACGGCAAAATGTCTTTCGGAAGCGGTTGACAATGCTTATAAAGCGGCTAAGAAAATTAAATTCGACGGAGCGTTTTACAGGAACGATATCGGTAAAAAAGCACTCGATTACCTTAACTAAAAAAGCCTAAAGCGAGAGGAACGGAGAGATATGGTTTACAGACTATATACCGAAAAAATAAAGGATTATGCAGCAGAAGCCGATTCGGTTTTATACGATTTAAAGGAGCTTCTTAAAATAAAAAACCTTGATATCGTGCGTGTACTTAACCGTTACGATGTCGAAAACATATCCAGGGAGCTGTTCGATTATTGTATCGGCACGGTTTTCTCCGAGCCGCAGCTGGACACGGTGCTTTTTTCTCTGCCCACGGACGGTGCGAGGGTACTTGCGGTAGAATATCTGCCCGGTCAATACGACCAGCGAGCGGATTCCGCCTCACAATGCATACAGATAGTTTCGCAGGGGGAAAGACCTTTGGTAAAAAGCGCAAAGGTCTATTTGTTTTACGGAAATCTGACGGACATGGACCTGATAAGGATAGAGAAGCATATTATCAATCCCGTGGAGTCCCGCAAGGCGTCTCTCGCAGAGAACGACACTCTGATAATGAAAACAGAGCAGCCCGATACGGTGGAAACCGTTGAAGGCTTTATTACAATGACAGACAGCGAGCTGAGGAACCTTTTAAGCGAAAAAGGTCTTGCGATGGATTTTGACGACCTTCTCTTTTGCAGAGATTATTTTAAAACAGAGTCACGCAATCCGACGATAACCGAGATAAGGCTGATCGACACCTACTGGTCGGATCATTGCAGGCATACCACCTTTACCACACATATAGACGGCGTAAAAATCGAGGATGATATGGTTGCGGAGGGCTATAAGCACTATTTGTCGCTCCGTGAGGAGTTGGGCAGAACCGCACCTGTTACCCTTATGGATATAGCTACAATCGGCGCAAGGTATTTAAAAAGCAAGGGTGTCCTTACCCGTCTTGACGAATCGGACGAGATAAACGCCTGCACCGTAAAAATCGATGTTGATATAAACGATAAAAACGAGGAATATCTCCTATTGTTTAAGAACGAAACACATAACCACCCGACGGAGATAGAGCCGTTCGGAGGTGCGGCAACCTGTATCGGCGGTGCGATTAGAGACCCGCTGTCCGGCAGGAGCTATGTGTATCAGGCTATGCGTGTTACGGGTGCGGCTGATCCTCTCAAGCCGATTAAGCAGACCATAAAGGGCAAGCTGCCGCAGCGCAGGATTGTTACCGAGGCTGCTCACGGCTATTCCTCCTACGGTAACCAAATAGGACTTGCGACGGGGCTTGTCGATGAGATTTATCATGACGGATATGCCGCAAAGCGAATGGAGATAGGCGCTGTACTCGGAGCGGCTCCGAGTAAAAATGTAAAAAGGCTAAAGCCGACCTCCGGGGATATTATTCTTCTGCTCGGAGGCAGAACGGGGAGGGACGGCTGCGGCGGAGCGACAGGCTCCTCAAAGTCGCACACCTTAGAATCGCTTGAGCGGTGCGGCGCAGAGGTGCAAAAGGGTAACGCTCCCGAGGAAAGGAAGCTGCAAAGGCTGTTTAGGAACCCGGAGGCGGCAGGTCTTATAAAAAAATGCAACGACTTCGGAGCCGGCGGCGTTTCGGTCGCTATCGGAGAGCTTGCGGACGGACTTGATATAGACCTTGACAGCATACCTAAAAAATATGACGGACTTGACGGCACAGAGCTTGCGATAAGCGAGTCGCAGGAAAGAATGGCTGTTATGTTGGATAAAAACGATGTTGAGCGTTTTTTGGTTCTTGCTTCCGAGGAGAACATAGAAGCAAAAAGAGTTGCAACCGTAACCGATACAAACCGTTTGCGAATGAGCTGGAAGGGTAAAATTATCGTAGATATTTCCCGTGAGTTCCTTAACTCAAACGGAGCACCCAAGCACACGGGCGTTATCGTCGAAGAAGCAAAAACGGTTGAAAGCACCACCTATAACAGCTTCACCGAGGGCATGAACGCAATATGCGGCGACCTGAATATATGCTCAAAAAGAGGGCTTGCCGAGCGCTTTGACTCGACAATAGGAGCGGGGAGCATTCTAATACCCTTTGGAGGCAAGTATCAGCTCACACCGTCTCAATCGATGGCGGCGAAGATACCTGTGCTTGACGGGGAGACAAACACGGCGTCCATGTTCGCCTACGGCTTTAATCCGTATGTTAGTGAGCTGAATCCGTATGCAGGCTCATATAATGCGGTTGTCGAATCCGTGACCAAGCTCATCTGCGCAGGTGCGGGACTGGATAACTGCTATCTTACCTTTCAGGAATATTTCTGCCGCTTGGGCAGAGCAGAAAGCCGCTGGGGCTTGCCCTTTGCCGCACTCTTGGGAGCGTTAAAGGCTCAGACCGACCTCTCGGTGGGCGCAATCGGCGGCAAGGATTCAATGAGCGGCAGCTTTGAAGGACTTGATGTTCCGCCGACCTTAGTTTCCTTTGCGGTTTCCGTTACCGATGCAAGGAGCATTATTTCACCGGAGTTTAAAAAAAGCGGCAGCCGAGTGGTGCTTTTGGAGACTAAGATGAACGGCGGTATTACCGATACCGAGAGCTTGAAAGAGAATCTTAAAACAGCTCAGACTCTTATAAAAGAGAGCAGAGTGCTGTCCGCATATACTCCTACCTTCGGCGGAATCGCAGCCGCTGTTTTTAAGATGTGTATTGGCAACAAAATCGGTTTTATATATTCTGACATAAGTAATACGGAGCTTTTTGCTTATAAATGCGGCAGTATTATCCTTGAGCTTGCGGCAGACGAGGATATAGGCTTTACACTCGGTTATACAACCGATAAGGTGGTTATTGACAAGGACGGAGACAGTATTTCTCTCGAAAAAGCGTTGTCCATATATGAGGGCAAGCTCGAGAGCGTGTTTACCTGTAACATTAAGCGAGACATAGCTGCCGAAAACATACCGTTATATAAGGTCGCAAAGCACTGTTCTCCTGCTATAAAAACCGCAAGACCTAAGGTCGTTATACCCGTTTTCCCCGGCACCAACTGCGAGTACGACAGCGCACGAGCTTTTAAGCGAGCCGGTGCAGAACCGATTATAACAGTAATTAAAAATCTTACGGGTGCGGATATTACGGACTCGGTTGAATATGTGGCAGGACAAATCTCGGGTGCGCAGATAATATTTATACCCGGTGGTTTTTCCGGCGGCGACGAGCCGGACGGCTCCGCAAAATTCATCACCGCATTTTTAAGGAACCCGAGGATAAAAGAGCAGGTAGAGTCGTTATTAAATAAACGCGACGGGCTTATCGGAGGAATATGTAACGGTTTCCAAGCGTTGATAAAGCTCGGACTCGTTCCGTTCGGTGAAATTTCGGAACCGAGCAAAGCCTCCCCCACACTCGGACCGAACATAATAGGCAGGCACCAATCGAGATTGGTTACAACAAGAGTGGTATCGAATAAATCTCCCTGGTTTATGCTCTGTGAGCCGGGTGAGCTGCTAACCGCTCCCGTTTCGCATGGGGAGGGCAGGTTTATATGTGACGAGGCGCTTGTTAAGCGGCTTATCGAAAACGGACAAATCGCTACCCAATACGCAACACTCACGGGTGTAGCTACCAACGATATTGCATACAACCCCAATGGTTCGTTGATGGCTATAGAGGGGATAACCTCTCCGGACGGCAGAGTTTTCGGAAAAATGGCACATTCGGAGCGAACAGGTATTAATCTCTATAAAAATGTTCCGCATTTTATGGATAATAACAAGCTGTTCGAGGGTGCGGTACGGTATTTTAAATGATTTAACAAAAAACTCTGTCCTTTATAATATTAATTTTGAATACATTTATCCAAAAATCATATATTTTATATGAGATAGGATAGGTGTATTTATGTTTATAAAGAGATATATTTGTGTTTTAATAACCGCATTGATTATTGTCGCTATTTTTGTTTATCCCTATTTTGAATCAAGGAGTTACTTATTATTCGATGAAATTATCGCCGACGAGGACACGGTTTATATTCCGATAATAATGTATCACCATGTCAGAAACAACAGCCCCGGTAAAAACTCAATCACTCCCAAAGAGTTTGAGAGTGATTTAAAATATCTTAAAAAAAATAACTACAACACTATAACCATGACACAGCTCATTGATTATGTATACAACGATATTTCGCTTCCGGAAAACCCAATTATTATATCCTTTGACGACGGTTATTTAAATACCTATAAAAATGCTTACCCGTTATTGATGGAATATGATATGAAGATAGTATTGTCTATCATCGGGAAAGTTACCGACGATTTTACCCTTACTATCAGCAATAATATAAACACCTCACATATGAACTGGAATCATCTAAATGAGATGATTAATTCCGGGCATGTCGAGGTACAGAACCATACCTATAACCTGCATTCCACAAGGAGTGACAGATACGGCTGTGCGCAAAAAGAGAACGAAGCGTTTGCAATCTACAGGGATGTCTTGGCGGAGGATATAAATAAATTACAGAATCAGTTGATGGCTAATTCCGGTGTAACACCCAACACTTTTACATATCCGTACGGCAGGTTCAATGACAATACAGTGATTATTATAAAGGAATTAGGCTTTAAAGCGTCTTTATCCGTTCTTTACGGATTAAATAAAATCACCAAGGACAAAGAGTGCCTGTATGATTTAAAGAGAATCTGCCGCTCGCACGGTGTACCGATTGAGAAGCTGCTCAAGGATGTTGCAAAAACCGTAAGGTAGGTCGCTTCGCAAAAACATTTAATAATAATTGACAAATATTAACTAAAGCATTATACTAATAACAGTAATGATTTCTAAAATATTTTAGGGGAGAGATTATTGTTGAAACGAAAAGCATTCTTAACACTTATTTTTATATTATCACTTGTTTTTTCTACAGCGTCCCTGTTGCCCACAGGTGCGGTATGGGAAGGTGCAAAACCCACAGGTGAGGAGCTAATCAACAGGGAGGAGTATGTTCCCGGCGAGATTATTGTAGCTATGAAAATAGAGGTAAGCGGTGTTTACAGAACCGCAGCTACTCCGGAGGATGTTTTTCCGGACTTAAATGCGAAGGAAATTAAAAAGCTATCGTACCATCCGCTTGTTGATGTGAGCCCATATCCGGTTGCTCCCGACCCCGAAAACCATATGGTTAATCTCGATAATTATCGGGATATGTATTTAATAAAGCTGTATGCCGAGAGTGATATGGCAGCAGTCCTGGATTTATTGAACAGCAGAGAGGATGTAGAAGCGGCAGAACCTAATTATATTATTTCATTTGATTCGGTAGAAGATATATACGGTATAAGACCCGCTTATTCAAAAGGAGATTTGAACGGAGACGGTCAGGTAAACTCTGTGGATTATCTGATGCTAAAAAGGATCTGTCTCGGAACATTCAAGCCCACCTCGGGACAATTATTTGCATCTGATATCAATGATGACGGAGCTGTAACATCGGCGGATTATTTAATGATAAAAAGATTTTTCAATCGCACACATTACTTCCTTCCGACGCTTCCAAAGCCGCAAATTCCTTTGAATGACGAACAAATCGAAACCATAAAAGCGGATTATGAAAAATTCTATAAGGAAAATATTGAAAAATCAAAAGCTTTTAATATAGAATATTATAAATCTCTATTCGGTGAGAATTATGCTGAATACCTACCCGATTTTGATATTTATATCGGAAAATATTACGGACCGTACAGCGGTTGTTATGCACTTTTTATTTCAGATTGGAATTCGTGCTATACCCAAGCGATAAGAGATGAATATATTGCTGGATACAGATTTAGATTTTCAGACGGGCAACTTTTAATGGTTTACTGCGACTCGGCGTTCGTAGAGATTAATACTGCTTATAACACCGGCATTATTACAAAGGATGATGTGCGTGACCTTTCCTGGTACTTCCGACCGAATCGGTCTTATTAGTAATAGAAAAATTAAAACCAAAAAAAGGCAGGGGAACTTTGAATTCCTCTGCCCTTTACATTTTGAATTGGGTTAAGCGTTTGTCTCAATCGCAACAGCTACCGCAACCGTTGCGCCTACCATCGGGTTGTTGCCCATTCCGATAAGTCCCATCATCTCGACATGAGCGGGAACGGAGGAGGAGCCTGCGAACTGAGCGTCTCCGTGCATACGACCCATTGAATCGGTTAGACCGTAGGAAGCGGGTCCTGCCGCCATATTGTCGGGGTGCAGGGTTCTGCCCGTTCCGCCGCCCGAGGCGACCGAGAAGTATTTTTTACCCTCCTCAAGGCATTCCTTCTTATAGGTTCCCGCAACAAGGTGCTGGAAACGGGTGGGGTTGGTGGAGTTACCGGTTATGGAAACATCAACGCCCTCGTGACGCATGATTGCTACACCCTCAAGCACATCGTTTGCACCATAACACTTTACCTTTGCTCTGTCTCCGGTGGAATATGCTTTCTCACGAACAATTTTAAGCTCGCTTGTATAAAAATCATAATCGGTTTCAACATAGGTAAAGCCGTTTATACGGGAGATTATGTATGCGGCATCCTTACCGAGTCCGTTAAGGATAACCCTGAGCGGTGTTTTACGCACCTTGTTTGCGGTTTTTGCGATACCGATAGCACCCTCTGCCGCCGCAAAGGATTCGTGCCCTGCGAGGAAAGCAAAGCACTTTGTCTCCTCACGAAGCAGCATAGCTCCGAGGTTGCCGTGTCCGATACCGACCTTGCGTGTTTCCGCAACCGAGCCGGGGATACAAAAAGCCTGTAAACCTATTCCTATTGTCTCCGCGGCATCGGCAGCATTTTTTATACCTTTTTTTATAGCTATTGCGGCACCGAGTGTGTATGCCCAGCTTGCGTTCTCAAACGCAATGGGCTGAACGCTTTTTACAATTGCGTCAACATCAATGTTTTTTGAATCACAAAGAGCCTTGCAGTCCTCAAGTGAGGAAAAACCGTACTCCTTGAGACAAACTTCGATTTGCTTTATTCTTCTTTCGTAACTTTCAAACCTTGCCATAATTTTTTCCTCCTTCTTATTCTTTTCTTGGGTTAATGTACTTAACTGCGTCGGCATATCTTCCGTATGTTTTTATGTTCTTTTCGTAAGCATCGGCGGGGGAGACACCGTTTCCGATTTCCTCCATCATCTTTCCGAGATGTACGAACTGATAACCGATAACCTCGCTGTCGCTGTCGAGACCGAGCGATAATATATAACCCTCAGCCATTTCAAGATAACGGACACCCTTCGCATTGGTTGCGAAGATTGTACCCGTCTGCGAACGCAAGCCCTTGCCAAGATCCTCAAGCGATGCTCCGATCGGAAGTCCACCCTCAGAGAACGCAGTCTGCGTTCTGCCGTATGCAAGCTGCTTGAAAATCTCTCTCATAGCAACATTTATTGCGTCGCAGACCAAATCGGTGTTTAGAGCCTCAAGGATTGTTTTCCCCTGGAGTATCTCTGCCGCCATTGCCGCAGAATGAGTCATTCCTGTGCAGCCAAGAGTCTCAACGAGTGCCTCCTCGATGATGCCCTCCTTGACATTAAGTGTGAGCTTGCAGGCTCCCTGCTGAGGGGCGCACCAGCCGACTCCGTGAGAAAGACCGGATATATCGCTGATTTGATAGGATTTTACCCATCTACCTTCCTCGGGAATAGGAGCGGGACCGTGCTTTGGACCCTTTGCAACAGAACACATATTTTCTACTTCGTGTGAGTATTGCAGCATTTCATTTTTTCCTTTCATGTATATGTTTTATTTGTTACTTCTTGATTATAGTACCGTACACAACACCGCAGCAACCTGCGGCATTTGCCTCGTCGGTGTCGAGATGTACCGCTGGAGCAAACTTATCGCTGACACGCACAACAACCTCGTCGAATATAACACCTCGTTCGCCGTCTACCTTCAGCATAACCGTTTCATTGTTGGAGATTCCCCACTGCTCGGAGACCTGCGGGGTTATATGAGCATGGCGTTTTGCGATAATAACACCCTCGTCAATGTCAACCTCGCCCGCCGGACCGACCAGCTTAATACCGACGCTGCCCTTTATATCGCCCGATTCCCTGACGGGAGGATTTATGCCGAGAGTTCGTGCATCGGTTATCGATATCTCAATCTGTGTGCTTTTTCTTGCGGGACCGAGTATAAGTACATTTTTTATACTTTTCTTAGGTCCGACAAGGTCAACCCTCTCCAAACTCGCAAA
>PGZT01000039.1 GCA_002841455.1 Firmicutes bacterium HGW-Firmicutes-21
GTTCTTTTTGCGGGAGGTGCAATAAGAGACCCTCTCGGAAAACCGACAGCTATTTTGGATATACCGCCGTAAAGCGGCAGGTTGAGAAGCACCTCCTTTTCGCCTTTAGGCAGTAAAAGAACACCCTCGTTATAGCTGCTGCTCTCGGCAAAGGTCTGCATCTGCGCACCCGCATAATGACGCTCACAGCCGGAACCCACATATGCGTCTATTCCGTATACTCCCCTGTTGGTGAAATGATTCATCCCCGTTATGGCAAATCGGAGCTTAATATTCAACGTAACAGAGTCGGCATCGGTAAAAAAGCGTATCTGTGCGCCGGAGGTGCAGTGTGCAAGAGATGAATTCGCTTTAGAATAGATATCCTTTTTAAAGGCATCCAGCCTGTAAAACTCTCCGCTGTTTTCGTTTGGATGTTTTATCCCTCCGATTGCAAATAACGGGTTTGTTACATTAATATAAACCATAGAATCTGAATTATTATCTTCTTTTTGCTCAATGAATTGGTTTTCGGTCTCCTCAACCCTTATTTTTGTACCTGTCATCAAAAAACCTTCCTTAATTTTATTGCTCATAAATATTATATGTTCCGAAAAAGTGCCGCTTGATACGCAGATAATCGCTTGAGGTAATAATTCCGTCGCCGTTTATATCGGCGGCAATTGTCCTTGCGGTATCCAACGCATATGTCCCGAGGAAGGCTCGTTTGATAATCAGATAATCTACTGATGTTATTTTGCCGTCTCCGCTTGTATCACCGAGTATGCTTACGGTATATTGTTCCGCAAGGAGTCCCGAATAATAATATGAAACCGTATAGCCCGTTCCGACAGTATCATCGTCGGCGGCATTCGTTCCGTCGGCTCTTGTTATTATAACCGCTTGTGTGAACATAGCTCTTAACGCCGCCGCTGTATTGTTAACGGTAAGTCCGCCGCATAGATTGTTGTCCTTGTTGAGAGTGAGCGAAGCACCCGCTTTTACGGTCAATTCCGGAGCTATCGCAGCCAAAGGAACACCGACAAAGAACTCTGACGCAAACACAAAATTATGGCTGCCGGTATCAAGAACCGCTTTGATAAATCTTGCTGTTTTGTAATCGGTGTCCAGAACGGCATCATATATATATTGATTATACAATGTCGGGACAACCTCGCCGTAGTAGGTATAATCGGTTCCGTCGACAGAGCCGTAATACTGCACCTTTGAAGGGAGCCCGACTGAAGCGGAGGTTATCTGAGATAGCTCCATACCAAAGCGTGAAATACTTGAGTACACCTTACCAAGGTCGATTGTTACGGTATATTTGCCCTCATCTGTGTTTGAAATATGGAAGGCGTGCCACTCGGTGCCGAACTGCGAAGCGGCATAAACCCCGTCGGTAAGCTCCTTGCCGCTAATCAGAGCATATTCAAGTGCGCTGTCCGTATATGGTGTTGTTGCGATATAATTTTTATCCAGAGCTATGTTAGCGAACAAGCCCTCACCCAATCTGCCTTGATCCCTGACACCCACAGACAGCTCGGAGGCGAAAACAAAGTTATGGGAGCCGGGTTGGATTTTCACCCGTACATAACGGGCGGTAACCGGTGTTTCAAGCTTAACGCTTGCCAAGGTAAAAGAGATAAAATACTTCTCGAAAGAAGCCATTCCCAAGCTCTGATAACTGATTCCGTCCTGCGAAACGAGATATTCAACACTTCCGGGCAGGCTGATTCCTGCGGATATATATTCGTTAAGCTCCAATTCGAACAGCGACAAATCGTTGTAAACAGAACCTAAATCGAGATTTATGTAATAATATCCTTCCTGTGTAAGAGTGTTATGGAACGCTATCCACTCGGTGTCATATGCGCTTGAGCCGAATATACCGTCGGTTAGCTCCTTTCCGCTGACCGATGCATAACCCGCCGAGGAATTTGTAAAGGGTTGCGTGGTTGTATATGTGCAACCGAGAGATACTATCTCGTAACCTTTGTTGTTTGTTTTATCGTCAAGGAAAACTATCTCGTTGGGATTGAGTGTCTGCGAGGCGTATTTATAGGTTAAATCGTAAATCCGCCTTATTAAGGGGTTATCCGACATATATGCGTCATAATAAACGCCGTTAACCGCGTCGTTATAATACATCTTAATGCCCTGATTCGCTCCCTCCTCCGTGCAAACCTTCAGGTATTGCATATATCGGTTATAATACTCGACTGAGGAAAATACGGAGCCCGAAATTTCTATCTCTATACCCATTCCCAGGTTATATGCCCTCTCGCATGCCGTTTTTACTCTGCTTGACGGTGCGCTCTCATTAAACATATAATTCGGCTGATAGCATACCGCATCAAAGCCGAGGCTCTCCCACTGACTATACCCTGTTGCCGAATAATACGGTATCCATATGGTTTTGTAATCCATACCCTTGACATACCCGTTCATATAATCCAATAGGTTTTTTTCCGTGGTATTGGTATATGAGATACTCTCCTCAAACCAATAGAAGCCGACAAGGTTAAGGTTCTCGCAATTCGCCTGCTCCAGTCTGGATATCTGCTCGTCAACCAGCCATTTTATAGCTTTTCTTCGGTCTGCCTGATTATTAAAATTCTCGGTAATACCATCGCCGTCAACATCGCCGAAGTTGGTCTGTGTCATTACAGGATACAGTATCGAAAGGAATATATTTGCCTTGAAATCCGCATATTCCTCTCCGAGCTGTGCCTTGATTTCGCCGACGGCTTCGTTGAGTGCGGTAACATTGTAGCCGTCCAAAAACACATCGTCAACATATGCCTTCCAATCCGAGAAGTTTGAGGGGTTGTTGCTGTCCTTATATGTTCTGCCTCCGCTCGGAGTGGTGGTTACACACGGAAGGAACAGATAGGAATCGAAAAATATATCCGTAACCTCTCCGGCGGTATTGTGATAACCGACTAACGGAAGGTAACCTTCCTTTGTGCGCCGTCCTCTTAATGGACTCTCCCAATAAAAGGTATACGATAAGAACAGGTTATCTGTCCCGTCGAGCACATCCGGTTTTACATATCCCGCTGCGCTTACCGTAATGCTGCTCTCAAAAATAAAACCGGTCATCAATACCAACGAAGCAAGGAATACCGAAATGATTTTCTTCATATTTATATCCGTTCCTTTCCACGGCGGTGAATACCGCCGAAAGCGGGATTTGTGTCGTTCTTGCGGAGCAAGATTGACTTCATAAAGAAGCTCAAAGGCACAAAACCGCATCTGTAAGTTTTTTATCAGATTTAAAACATCCATATTGTACAAACAGTATAACACAGCTATTTTTATATTGCAATAATATGTTCAATATGATACAATGTAAACAATTTAAGAATGGGGAATTTTATGGGAAGCATTATTTTTAAATCCGTAACAATTATTGACGGAGACTTTTGCCAACAGAACAGAATGTATGTCGGTATCAACGGCAGAAACATCGACTACATAGGAACCGAATATAAGAGCGGTTACGAACGGGAATATGACGGCGCAGGCAAATGCCTCATTCCCGCTTTTTACAACGCACACGCTCACTCCCCTATGTCTCTGCTGAGAGGTTATGCGGAGAATATGTGCCTGAACGATTGGCTGTTTAATAAAATATTTCCGTTTGAAGCAACCCTCGGTGAGGAAGATATTTATCAGAGTATGCTGTTGTCCTTTGCCGAGATGCTGTCCTTCGGCTGTGTATCCGCCACCGATATGTATTATATGGGTGAAGCGATGTCGAGAGCGGTGCTGGACAGCGGTGTAAAGAGCAATATAAGCCTTGCCGCTACCGTTTATAACGCCGAGCGGTTAAAAAAGGAATATGTGTCGTTAATCGAGAACTGCCGAGGGATTAATGACAGGCTCAGAATCGATATAAGCGTTCATGCGTCTTATACCTCGTCTCCCGAGGTTGTACGCATCTTTTCGGATATGGCGGTTGAATACGGTTGCAATATGCACCTTCACCTGTCCGAGACAGAGAGTGAGAATAACGAATGCAAGGTAAAATATGCTCTTACACCGACCGAGTATTTTGAAAAGCACGGTGCTTTTCGTGTCCCGACTACGGCGGCGCACTGCGTGTTTTTGGAGAACGGCGATATTGATATACTTAAAAAGCACGGGGTTACCGTCGCAAGCTGCCCTACCAGCAACCTGAAGCTTGCAAGCGGGATTTGTGATGTGATACGGTTGCTTGACAATAATATTTCCGTCGCAATCGGTACAGACAGTGTTGCCTCCAACAATAATCTTGATATGTTTGGGGATATGAAGCTGTTCTCGCTTCTTCCCAAGGGCATAAAAAGGGACCCGACCCTGATAACTCCCGCACAATGCCTGTATTCTGCCACCAGAGCGGGCGCACTCTCGCAGGGGCGTGCGGATTGCGGTAGTATTGCCGTCGGAAACAGGGCGGATATTGCCGTTATTGACCTTGACAGACCTCATCTTACACCTGTGCATGACATGCTTAATACCCTTGTTTATTCGGCAAACGGCTCTGATGTTGTGATGACCATATCGGACGGCAGGGTTCTATATGAAAACGGTGAGTTCACAACAATTGACATTGAAAAGGTTAAGGCATACGCAAGAAAACGAATTGGAGAAGAGAAGTGATAAACGATACGGTTTGGATGGATACGGAAAATGACCTGCTCTGCTGCATCGATCAGACAAGGCTGCCTAACGAGAGGGTTACGCTTGAGCTGCATGAGGCAAGGGATATATATACAGCTATAAAAAGGCTTGCCGTAAGGGGTGCGCCCGCAATAGGTGTTGCCGCCGCAATCGGTCTTTATGCCGCTTGCTCAAGGTTTGAGGATAAGGAAAAAAAGGGGTTTTTGTACTCGTTGCAAAAAACAGCGGAGCTGCTTAATTCCTCCCGTCCCACAGCGGTTAACCTATCCTGGGCGCTTGAAAGAATGCTGTCGGTCGCCGACAAGAACAAGGGTAAAAGCACCGAAAAAATAAAAGCGGCGCTTAAAACGGAAGCTCTTAACATATATAACGAGGACATTGAGGTTTGTTATAAAATCGGAGTAAACGGGCTTGCATTACTTAGAGACGGTAGCCGTATTCTCACCCACTGCAACGCCGGTGCGCTTGCCGCCGTCAGGTACGGAACCGCACTCGCTCCTATTTATGTGGGTTTGGAGAAGGGTTATTCGTTCAAGGTGTTCGCCGACGAGACCCGCCCGCTATTGCAAGGGGCAAGGCTTACCGCTTATGAGCTGTGCGAGAACGGTATCGATACCACCTTGATTTGCGACAATATGGCTGCTTCTTTGATGCAAAAGGGAATGGTTGACGCTGTGCTTGTAGGCTGTGACCGTGTCGCCGCAAACGGGGATGCCGCAAACAAAATCGGTACTTTGGGGGTTGCGTTAATCGCAAGGGCTTTTTCGGTTCCCTTTTATGTATGCGCTCCCTACTCCACGATAGATTTTTCCTGCAGGAGCGGAGAGGACATTGTTATTGAACAGAGGGACGCCGAGGAGGTAACCGAGCTGCATTTCAACGCACGGATGACTCATCGGGATGCAAAGGTTTACAACCCCGCCTTTGATGTTACTCCGGCAGAGCTGATTACCGCATTTATTACAGAAAAGGGTGTTTTTGCACCAAATCTAATTTAGAGTATAGAGAGGAATTTTTATGACCGCAAAGGATATTGTCGACATCGGAAGAAGAATGTATGATAAGGGGCATATTGTTGCGCACGACGGTAATTTAAGTGTTTTTCACGGAAACACAGTGTACATCACACCCGCAAATATTTCAAAGGGTTTTATGCACGAGGATCAAATCGTCGAAATGACGCTTGACGGTAATGTTTTAAACGCCGCCGTTCCCTCAACCGAATATAAAATGCACCTTGCCATTTATCGGAATAACAGAAAAGCGAGGGCAATTGTACATTCGCATCCGATTTATGCCACAACCTACGCTTGTATGGGGATGCCGCTGAAAAGCGAGCTGCTTGCCGAGGCAAAATTTCAGCTCGGTGATATTCCGCTTGTAAAATATCAGGTTCCCGGTACGGACGAGGCTGCGGAGAGCTGTATTCCCTATTGCAACGATTACAATGGTCTGCTTTTAGAGAAGCACGGTCTTGTTACCTGGGGAGTTAACCTTACAGATGCCTACTTTAAAACAGAGATAGCAGAATTTTTAGCGAGGATAACCTACAACATCGGGAGGTCTGACAGATGAGCGAACGGCTCTTACTTATTGTGAATCCCCGTTCGGGCAGAGGCAGAGCGAGAAGCACATTGCTTGATATTATCAGCGTGTTTACCGGTTCCGGCAGGAATGTTACCGTCTACCCCACTCGTGAAAAGGAAGCAACCATTACATATGTCGCCGATAATGCACCCGGCTATGATATGGTTGTTGTATGCGGCGGAGACGGAACACTCAATGAGGTTATAAACGGAGTAATGTGCTGCGACAAGCGGATTCCCATCGGTTATATCCCGCTCGGCTCCACCAACGATTTCGCCTCCTCCGTTCATATACCGTCCGACTGTGTTTTAGCCGCCGACAAAATATTGCGGGGAACCGCTTTTTCGTATGATATCGGCAGTATGAACGGGAACTATTTTGCTTATATCGCCTGTGCGGGCGCATTTGCGGAAACCTCATATATGACCAGTCAGAACCTAAAAAACAAATTGGGTCACTCGGCTTATTTATTAAGCAGTGTCAAATCGCTCTCCACTCTGCGTAAAACGACCATGACCGTAACCACG
This sequence comes from Firmicutes bacterium HGW-Firmicutes-21, assembly GCA_002841455.1. Lineage (GTDB taxonomy): Bacteria > Bacillota > Clostridia > Oscillospirales > CAG-382 > UBA1049. Next base: position 6,762 of record PGZT01000039.1, read on the forward strand.
CCTGAGCTTACGGTTACCGGAGACTATTTGTTTGCCGCTTTCACAAACTCCAGAAATGTCGGAGGAGTTCTTACCTTCCCAAACGGTGAGATAGTTTTTAACGACGGACTTTTTGAGCTGCTGCTCATTAAAATGCCGAGGGATTTAATAGAATTCAGTATTCTTATACGGGACCTTTTGAATACAGAGCTTAACAATAAAAATATCGAGCTGTATAAAGCAAGCTCCTGTAGTATTAAGGCGGAAAGAAGCGTCGGCTGGTCTCTCGACGGTGAGGAAGGCGGTCTTTTGGACAACATAAATATGCTTGTTCACCCGAAAGCGGTTGACATAATATTGTAAAGCGCCGAACAGGCAGGTTATGTTTTATATAAACAGAGTATAAAAGTCTTTTCAATAATTTACTATTGACTTAAATAGTACTTTTATGTATAATGGAAATGTTGTAAAAATGCCAGTATTACACCGGAGGTAAAAGAAAATGAATTATCAACGCGCGGTAAATGTTTCCCGCCTTGTTTTGGTATTATTATGTATTGCTCTGCTGCTTTCTATCGCTGTTTTCGGCTTTAACATAGGCGGCAAATCTATGAACGGAATTTTTGAAAAGGATACGATTCGGCTCGGTCTTGACCTTGCCGGCGGTTCTGTTATAACATATCAGGCGCAGACCGACGATGCCGGAACTGCTCTGTCCTCGGGAATGCAATCTATTTTACAGGTTATGCGTATGAGACTGGACAACCTTGGTCTTACCGAGGCTCAGGTTTATCTTGTCGGCGACGATATGATAACGGTTGAGATACCCAGCATAACAAATCCAACCGAAGCGGCTGAAACGCTAATGGCGACAGCGGTTCTTACCTTCAGGAACGCCGACGGTGAAGTTGTACTCGAGGGTGCCGATGTCAAGAGTGCGAGAGCATCTTATGGTGTTATTGACGACGATAAGACATACAAATATCATGTGCAATTGTCGCTTAACGATGTAGGTACGAGTAAATTTACGGCCGCCACAAAAGCTGCGGCAAATGCGGCCACTGCGGATAAACAAAAGATATTGATTTATATGGATGACACGCTTATTTCCTCTCCCAGTGTCGATCCAAAACAATATGCCGCTACCGGAATAACGGGCGGAGATGTTATTATCTCCGGCAACTTCACCGAGGAATCCTCAAAAATTCTTGCGGGGCAAATTAACGCAGGTGCACTGAAATATGCGCTTGACGATGTCGACCAACGCACCGTCGGCGCTACCTTGGGTGAAAAATCGCTCACAACCTCGCTAAAAGCAGGTGCGATCGGTATATTATTCGTAATGGTATTTATGATAATATATTATCGTGTACCGGGTGCGGTCGCTTCCATTTCGCTTATCGCTTATATGTCTATATTTATGTTGGCTCTTGTATTGCTTAAAGCAAACCTTACCCTTCCGGGTATTGCCGGTATAATTCTGTCAATCGGTATGGCGGTTGACGCAAATGTTGTCATATTCGAACGAACGAAGGAGGAGCTGCGCCTCGGCAAGAGCGCCAAGGCAGCCGTCAAGGGCGGATACAGCCGTGCTCTTTCGGCGGTTATCGACTCTAACATTACTACACTAATCGCAGCCGGTGTGCTCTACTTCCTCGGCTCAGGTACAATCAAGGGATTCGCCACCACGCTTTTAATCGGTATCGTAATTTCGTTATTTACGGCAATATTCCTTACCCGAGCGCTCCTTCACTTAAGCATTGGCATGGGGCTTTCGTCCACAAGACTCTACGGAGTAAAAGAAAGGAGTGAGCAAAATGCTTAAGAATTTTCACTTTATAAGGGATAAGAGGTTTACTCTTATTATTATCGCCGTTGCTCTTGTTGTCGGATTTTCTTCCTTTATAATAAGAGGCTTTAATATCGACATCGACTTTTCGGGCGGTACTGAGCTTCAGCTTAATATCGGTCATGAGGTTGCCGACGAGGACACAAATAAAATCAACGATATAATCGCAGAACACGAAAAATTGGGTCCTAAATATGTTTCCTCGACAAAAGCATCGACTGCGGACAAAAATGTGGTTATAATAAGAACGGGAACCGCCGATTTAAATCTTGAGCAGCAAGCGGCTCTCACTGCGGCACTAGAAGAAGCGTTCCCTGATGCTAACTTCTCTGATATTAAATATTCCTCGATTTCGCCTGTTATCGGCGATATACTCAGGAGAACGGCTGTTTTATCGGTTACGATTGCGGTTATTTTGATGCTTGCTTATATATCTATAAGGTTTGAGCTTAATTCCGGACTTGCGGCTATTGTATGCCTTACGCATGACCTGTTTATAATGCTCACGATATATTCGCTGTTCCAAATACCGATAAACTCCAACATTATCGCCGCTTTCCTTACGATACTCGGTTACTCGATTAACGCTACCATTGTCGTGTTTGACCGTATCCGTGAAAATAAGAAGAAATACGGCGAATCAAAGAGCTTTGAGGATACGGTTGATGTTAGTGTTCATCAGACCTTTGCCCGTTCATTCAATACAACTCTTACCACACTCTTTACTATCGGTATGATCTACATTTTCGGAGTAGAATCTATTAGGAATTTCGCTCTTCCTCTTATAATCGGCATTGTAGCAGGTTTGTTCTCCTCCGTATTCCTATCAGGTCTTATGTGGGTTCAAATCGCTAAGGTTATTAAGATAAAAGAGAAATAAACCGATTAAAAAGGGCTGCTTACAGCCCTTTTTTAAATAAAAATTTTCATGGAGAATATAAATGTACGATATAAAGAAAATACGCAATTTCTCGATAATCGCCCACATAGACCACGGTAAAAGCACACTTGCCGACCGCTTGCTCGAATACACGAATGCGGTCTCCTCCCGTGATATGGCGGAGCAGATGCTGGATAACATGGATCTTGAGCGGGAACGGGGCATAACCATAAAGGCAAGAGCTGTCCGCTTTGAATACAAGGCGGAGGACGGAGGTATTTATGATTTCAACCTTATCGACACTCCCGGTCATGTGGACTTCGGCTACGAGGTCTCCCGTTCGTTAACCGCCTGCGAGGGTGCATTGCTTATTGTGGATGCAACGCAGGGTATACAAGCTCAGACACTTGCCAATGCATATATGGCGTTGGAGAATGATTTGGAGATAATACCCGTAATAAATAAAATCGACCTCGCAAGCGCCGATATCGAAATGGCGAAACGGGAGATTGAGGATATTATCGGTATCCCTGCGGATGACGCTCCCTGTGTTTCCGCAAAGCATGGGCTTAACATCAAGGATGTTCTGGAAAAGGTTGTGCGGGATGTTCCCTACCCCAAGGGAGATGTCTCCGCTCCGTTAAAAGCGCTTATTTTCGACAGCTATTATGATTCCTACAAGGGCGTTATCGTTTATATCCGGGTTTTCGAGGGCAGTATTTCTGTCGGCGATAATATCAAAATGATGCATACCGGCGCAGAGTTTGAGGTTGTGGAAACCGGAACACTTTCCGCCTTTTCCACGGTGCAGCGGAAAACATTGTATGCGGGCGAGGTCGGATATTTTGCAGCGAGCATTAAGTCCATCGTCCATACCGAGGTCGGAGATACGGTAACAAACGCAGACAGACCAACCGATAAGGCACTGCCCGGCTTTAAAAAGGCGGTCCCTATGGTCTTTTCGGGAATATACCCCGCAGACGGTGCAAAATACGGCGACCTTAAGGATGCGCTTGAAAAACTGCGGCTTAACGACGCTTCGTTTCTGTTTGAGCCGGAGACCTCGATTGCGCTCGGCTTCGGCTTCCGCTGCGGTTTCCTTGGTCTGCTGCATATGGAGGTTGTTGAGGAACGGTTGGAACGGGAGTTTAACCTTGACTTAATAACCACGGCACCGAGTGTTATTTATGAGCTCACGCTTAAAAACGGTAATGTTATTAGAATTGACAACCCCTCCAATTATCCGCAGCCCGATGCTATCGAGGTTGCAAGCGAGCCGATTGTTAAGGCAAGTATAATTACTCCGTCAGGGTATGTCGGCTCGGTTATGGAGCTGTGTCAGGACAGACGCGGGTTATTTTTGGATATGAAGTATATAGATTCCGACAGAGCGGAGCTGCATTACGAGCTGCCGCTCAATGAGATTATATATGACTTTTTCGATGCGTTGAAATCCCGAAGCAAGGGTTACGCCTCGTTGGATTATGAGATTATCGGATACCGCCCCTCCAAGCTGGTTAAGCTGGATATACTGCTTAACGGAGATGTTGTTGATGCGCTGTCCTTTATTGTCCATGCGGACAAATGCAATACGAGAGCGAGAAGGATTGTTGAAAAGCTAAAGGACCATATACCGAGACAGATGTTCGAGATTCCCGTACAGGCAGCAATCGGCGGTAAAATAATCGCCCGTGAAACGGTCAAGGCAATGCGTAAGGATGTGCTTGCAAAGTGTTACGGTGGCGATATTACGAGAAAGAAAAAGCTGCTTGAGAAACAGAAAGAGGGTAAAAAGCGCATGAGAACCCTCGGCACTGTTGAGGTTCCGCAGGAGGCTTTTATGGCGGTGCTTAAGCTTGATGATGAATAAAATTCGAAAGATAAATCTTTCGAATACGGTTTTGCCCATTTTATTTGTACCAAATAAAATGTACAATTCCCGCTCATTACCGAAGGTATGGTTATAATTTCGAAAGATAAATCTTTCGAATACGGTTTTGCCCATTTTATTTGTGCCAAATAAAATGTACAATTCCCGCTCATTGTCGGAGGTATGGCAATAATTTTGAAAGATAAATCTTTCGAATACGGTTTTGTGACGGAGAAAGGCATGGTCATAAGTTTGAAAACAATCTCTATTTATGTTCATATCCCTTTTTGCCGCAAAAAGTGCAATTACTGCTCGTTTTATTCGCTACCGGATTGTGATGACGGTATTAAGCAGCAATATACCGATGCATTAATTCGACAGATAAAAGCGTTTGAAACAGACAGCAGCATAAAAAGCATATACTTCGGCGGCGGTACACCTCCTGTTTTGGGTGTTAAACGGCTTTTGGCTATATTCGAAGAAATAAAAAGCTCTTTTTCCCTTGCGGAGGACTGCGAGATAACCCTTGAGGTAAACCCCCGTAGCGTTACCCTTGACGAATTGATAATGCTCAGAGAAGCAGGCTTTAACCGTATTTCTATGGGAATGCAGTCGGCTGACGATAATGAGCTTGCTGTTTTAGGCAGGACATATACAAATGCACAGTACGAATATGCTATGCGGTCGGTCTCTGCTGCGGGTTTTGTTAACATTAGCACCGATATTATTTTTGCGCTCCCCGAGCAGACCAAGGAGGGCCTTGTAAAAACATTAATTACCGCAATAAATATGAATATACCTCATATCTCCGTTTATTCGCTCTCGATTGAGGGGGGAACACCCTTTTATTATAAAAGGGACAGCTTATGCCTCCCAGACGAGGACACCGAGGACGAGATGTATTATCTGCTTTGTGATATTATGCAAAAGCATGGGTATATGCACTACGAGATTTCCTCCTTTTCAAGGGAAGGTTACGAGTCCCGCCATAATCTGCATTATTGGGACTGCGGTGAATATATTGGGTTCGGTGCGGCTGCGCATTCCTTTTATAACGGTAAACGCTTCTCGAATATTGCCGATGTCGGGACGTATATTGCCCTTGCCGATGAATGCTTCTACTCCCCTACCGATTTTAATACTCAGCCTGTACTTAGCGACATAGAAAAAGCGGGCGAACGCATTATGCTTGGACTGAGAACAAGCAAAGGTATAAAAACGGATGATGAGCTGATTAGAAGGAGCGAGAAATTTATAAATAACGGGTATGCAGTAATAAGGGACGGCATTCTGTCGCTTACCGACAAGGGCTACCGAATCTCAAACAGCATTATCGCCGAGCTGCTGGTATAATATGCAACCGACAAAAAGCGGATGAAAAATGCTTTAAACGGTGATAGAATCGTATCGTAAAGTTATAAGGAAAACGAAATGAAAAAGCTTTATTCTATATTAAAGAGCGTGTGGAGCTTCCTTTTTAAAACCGAAAAGGGGTTGTATCTTGTTTTCGGAGGTCTTACCACGCTTGTTTCCATCATAACCTTTTGGATTTGCGACAAGGCGTTTGGCGGTGAGCAGATTAATTTATCCACCGTTATAAAAAATGTTGCGGGTATAATTTTTGCCTACTTTACAAACCGTATTTTTGTTTTTAAAAGCGAGAACAGAACCGGAAAAGCAAAAACACAGGAATTTCTGCTGTTTGCGTTCACCCGAGCGGGGACGCTCTTGCTTGACCTCTGGCTTATAAATCTGCTTGTGGAAAAAGCTCATATGAATCAGAATATCGGCACGATTATAACCTCTGTCATCGTTATCGTGCTGAACTATATCGCCAGCAAATTATATATCTTCAAGCGAAAGGATTGATTCTATAAAAAGGAAAACGAATAAGTGTGGCAAGCCGTCCTTGGCTGTAAGGACGGTTTTTTTGTCGCCCGAGGATTGCAAGATTAAGCTGGATGAATATTTTGAGCGTTATCTGCCCGACAAGGGGGAGATTGCCGACATCGAATCCCTTGCCGACTTCCTCGGAGCTACCCGTGAGGAGCTTATCGCTTATATGAGCGACGAAAAGTACGGCGGTTTGCAAGAAACAGAATCGCCAAAATAAAAAAACAGCTTGCGTTTAACGGGAAATTACAGGCGACCGTTCTTGCGTTCGATTTCAAAAACAACCACGGTTATAAGGATAAACCCGAGGAAAGCGTTAACGAGAGCGAAGCGGTGGTGTTTAAAGGGAAAACCAAAAACTGGGCGAAATAATGAGGGAAATTATTTTAACTCCCAACCCTAAGCAGCTGCGGTTCTTTGAATCTACCGCAAAATATACCGCATACGGCGGAGCGAGAGGCGGCGGTAAAAGCTGGGCTATGCGAACCAAGCTGGTTTTGCTTGCTTTAAATTATAACGGCATACAGATCCTGCTTTTACGCCGCACTCTCGGTGAGCTGCGTGAGAATCACCTGTTTCCGCTTATTAAGCTGCTTAAGGGTGTGGCACAGTTTGTCTCGACCGAGAAGGAGTTCAGGTTCCCTAACGGCTCCCGTATAAAATTGGGCTACTGCGACAGCGAGAACGATGTCTTGCAATTTCAGGGGCAGGCATACGAGGTTATCGGGCTTGAGGAGGCTACTCATTTTACCGAAAAGCAGTTTATTGCGCTTACCGAGAGCAACCGCATTTCCGGTAATATGGAAGCTGTTTTTCGTCCGAGAATGTATTTTACCTGCAACCCCGGCGGTGTAGGGCATGATTGGGTTAAGCGGCTTTTTATCGACAGAAATTACAGAGCAAACGAAAAGCCGGAGGATTATTTCTTTGTAAAAAGCCTTGTGTTTGATAACCATTATTTAATGCGGAATAACCCCGAGTATGTGGATACCCTTATGGCTCTGCCCGAGCTACGGCGAAAGGCTATGCTTTACGGCGACTGGAACTCGTTTGAGGGTGCTTTTTTTCCGGAGTTCGATTACGAGAAGCATCCCTGCGAGCCGTTTCCTCTTGACCCGGGTTGGATTAAATTCCGTGCGGTTGATTACGGGCTGGACATGACCTGCTGCCTCTGGCTTGCTCTTACCGGCGACGGCGGAATAATTGTTTACCGTGAGCTGTATGAGAGCGGATTGATTATCTCGGAGGCTGCCAAGAAAATACTCGACGCTACTCCCAAAAAGGAACCAATTCGTTATACAACCGCCTCCCCCGACCTTTGGAACCGCCGTCAGGACAGCGGAAAAAGCGGTTTTGAGATTATGAACGCCAACGGCTTAAAGCCCTTGCAAAAAGCGAATAACGCCCGTATTACCGGCTGGCGGGTAATGCGTGAATATCTAAAGGGCTACACCTCGTCGGATTGTAAACCAAAGCTGATTATTTTCCGCTCCTGCCATAACCTTCTGCGCTGTCTTCCCCTGCTCCGCTTTGACGAATATACCAAGGAGGATGCCGCCGATACTCCGCATGAGGTAACTCATGCTCCTGAGGCGCTCCGTTATGCGTTGATGTCGAGAGAGCCTATGTTCCCAAGGAAAATCGCACCCTTTTCGGGCAGCATATACAGCTTTGACAGCCCGAGTAGCGGCGATGACAGCTATGAAGGATTCATAAAATACTAATAACGAAAGGAATGGTCAATGTAAGTGAAACAAAAAAAGGAAAGGCTGTTTACCGAGGAATGGCAGCTGTACGAGAAGGGCAAGGAATACAATTATTCGCTTAATCTGTACGACATTGTAAACACCAACGAGCGCTTCTTCAGAGGAGATCAATGGGAGGGTGTAAACGCAGGCGGATTACCTACACCCGTATTCAACATTTTTAAACGAATCATCAATTATTACACCTCCACAATTATGCAGAGTGCGGTTGCGATGCGTTATTCGTTAGCTTCTCCATACGGAAGCGGCACGGATATAAGCGAAAAGGAAGCAAACGATATCTGCGACACGATGAACGACATTATAAGTATGCGAAGCGAAAAGATGAAGTTCGACAAGCTTATCTCCGATTCGCTTACCGATGCCGCCATAACGGGAGATGCTGTTTGTTACACCTATTGGGACCCTTCGATTAAAACAGGGCAACCCTTTACGGGTGATTTTGTCAGCGTTTTGGTTGACAACACAAACGTTTTCTTCGGTAACCCAAATTCGAGGGACATTGCGAACCAGCCTTATATCCTCATCGCTATGAGAGAGACTGTTGCCGATTTAAAGGCGCAGGCACGGAAAAACGCAGTTCCCGAGTCGGAAATCGAAAAAATCACTCCCGACGACGACACGGTTACCCAATCAGGCGATATGGCACGCAAGGAGCTTGAAAACACCAAATGTATATCCCTGATAAAGCTGTGGCGGGGAGAAAACGGCAGGATTCACTACCGAAAATCGGTCAGAAATACGGTTATAAGCGATACGGTTGATACAAGGCTGAGCCTCTACCCTATCGCTTTTTTTAATTGGACAGCCGTGAAGAATTCCTGGCACGGACAAGCGGTAGCGACCGGAATGATAGAGAACCAGATTTTTATAAACAAGGGCTTTGCCATGGTTATGAAGCATATGATGGATACCGCTTTTTCCAAGGTCATATATGATTCAACAATCATTGAGGAATGGTCGAACAGAGTGGGCGAGGCGGTTGCCGTCAACGGTCCGGTTGAAAATGTCGCCAAGGTGCTTTCCTCCGGGCAGATGCAATCCGGTATGCTTGATGTTATTAACCTTGCAATAACACATACCAAGGAGTTCCTCGGGGCTACCGATACGGCCCTCGGTGATGTAAAGCCCAATAACACCTCCGCAATTATAGCGCTTCAGCAGGCATCAAATATGCCTCTGGAGAACATCCGCCGTGCTTTTTATCAGTATATAGAGGATATCGGGCTTGTTTGGCTTGATTTTATGTTTGCGTATTACGACGAGAAGCGCCTTGTCTGCACACGAAACGGTGAACAAAACGCATATGTTCCTTTTTCGCTCAAGAAGTATAAGGACATACTGTTTGATTGCCGTGTGGATGTCGGAGCTACCAATTACTGGTCCGAAATCGCATCCTTAAACACGCTGGACAACCTGCTTACAGGAGGTCATATCACCCTGACTCAATACCTTGAGCGGCTGCCAGACAATCTTATACCCCGAAAAAAAGAGCTTATAGAAGAACAGAAAAACAATACGGAAAGGAGCAGCAATGAAACAGAAAACCTTGACCAATGAACAAATTCTTGACGCTGTCAGCGACCTTGCGGACGATAACGGAATGAGTGTCGATGACTATTTGCAAAAGCTGCAGGCGGAATCGGAATCCGTTCTCGGAACAAGCCGCGAGGGACTGCCCGAGGAGATAATAACCGAGCTTGACAACGCAAGAAGCCTGAAAAAGGAGAGCCGCAACGCAAAAAAGCTGACGCAGCAGAACGAGAGCATTAAAACGGAGATTGAACGGTTTAAGGCGGTTTTCCCCGACGCACTGCCGCAGGACATTCCCGATTCGGTATGGGAGGAGGTTGCAAACGGCGTTCCGCTCTTGTACGCATATGCTCTGTACACGGTTACCGACGGTAAGGACAGAGAGTACGCAAGCAGAGTGAACGCCGAGAACAGCTCCCGTGCGACATCAAAAACAGGTACGGGTGAAACCGAACCCGTATTCACCAAGGAACAGGTGGAATCGATGAGTCCTAAGGATGTATCAAAAAACTACAAGCATATTCTAAAATCCATTTCAAAATGGAAGCTTTAACCACAGTAAACATTCTAAATAAGAAAGGATATTTTTATGGCTAATTACAACAGCATTGAAAAAATTATCAGCGCAGAGATACTGCGAACCAACGAGGATAACCTGCTTGCAAACAGGATTTGCAACACCGCTTTTGTCGGGGATATAAAGAACAAGGGCGACTCGGTAACCTTTATAGGTCTTACCGATCCTACTGTATATAATTACACCGGAACCCTTACATATGAGGATGTGGACGACCACTCCACGGTCCTTTATGTCAATGAGGATAAGGCTTTTTCCTTTAAAATAAAGGATATTGAGGAGCTGCGCAGCTCTGTTGGGCTTGCCGACTCTCAAACCAAGAGAGCGTCTTATCTGCTCAAAAACGAGGTTGATTCCTTTGTGTTCGGGCTGTATGCCGACGCAGGATACACGGCGTCGAATGTAACCGTTACCCCCGCAAATGTGCTCCAGACAATCGCCGAAATCAAACAGAAGCTTGAGGAGGCAAATGTGCCCGACGGCAGAACATGGATTGTTATTCCGCCCTTTATAAAAACCAAGCTGATGCTTGCGGGAATAAAGTTCCAGATAAACAACGGTGTTAACGGAACGGGCGCCGTCGGCTTCACCGACGAATTAGGCTGTGATATTTTCGTATCCAATCAACTCTATTCCGGAACGGATAATAAAAAATATATGCTCGCCGGCTCCTATTCGGCTATCGCATATGCGGAGCAGGTGCTGGAAACACAGGTTATCGACCGTATGGAGAACTCCTTTGACAAGGCTGTCAGGGGGAGGCTTGTGTTCGGCGCAAAGGTAATTAAGCCCACAGAGCTTGTCTGCTGCCCTGTTATTGACGGCGGCAACAGTATATAAAAAAGGAGAAATTATATGGCTACAAATCTTATAGACAATATTCTTACAGCTCCGTATTCGGGAAACCCCGTTGTTTACACCATTCCGACAAGCGTAACGGCAACCGAGTCCTTTGGTTTAAAACTGAACAACTCCAATGATAATATTTTTATCGTTGCCGATGCGTCACATTCTTCTCCCGGCAGCTATACCCTAACCTTCAATAAGGGTGATTTTATCAGTGCAAAGGCACCCGCACCAATCAACTTTGCCGATGGTTCTATCGTTTTCATTCCGATTGAGAGCGGTATGATTGAGAAGAAAAACGCAACAGCGACATTTACCGTTACCACAACAATATCCGGCGGGCTTGTAAATACAGGTTTCAGGCTGGGTGTTATAAAAAAGCGTTTCGTAACCGCTTATTAGCACTTTGGATAATGGGAGCGGGGACGCTCCCATTATTCCGTTATAAATATATTAGGAGGGCTTTTTAATGACAGGTAGCGACATTTATTATATTGCTTTGGACCTATGCTCGTTTAGGACAAAAAGCGGGGCTGTTCCGCCCGATTGCGAGGACCTGACGCAACGGGCGGTTGGGCTGCTTAACCTTTTGATAGCGGAGAACGCTTATCTTGATTCGCTTATAAAAAAGCAGGGTATTGTTATTTCCTCAATAACCTCTCTCTCAGATACGGTTGAGCTGTCACCGGTTCTGTGTGCCGTCGTTCTTCCCTACGGTCTTGCCTGCCTGCTCATTTACAACGAGGATGCGGCAGCGGCGGCTCTGTTTAAGAGCAAATACGAAGGCGAGACGCTTAAAATCAGAGCGGGCTTAAAGGGCGAGCTTAAGCAGATAACGGAGGTCTATTGATGGTGAATGTAACCACTGTGAGTAAATTCGGCGGGTTGAATCAGTCCTGCAAGCTGAGTGAGGATATTACTTATTCACCTGATATGGTAAATTTCAAGATAACCGATAATTTTTCGCTGAAGAAGCGGGGCGGTATAAAAACCGTTTACAACGGTCAGAGCAACAATATTGACGGAATGTGGTCGGGCTATATCGGGAGCGTGTTCTATATGCTCTTTGTGTCCGGCGGATATCTTTACAGCCTTGATCGCAATACCGGAGCAGGCTCCTTGATAGGCTATGTGGATACCGGACGGGTCGTTATGTTCGAGATCTCGGGAAAGGTATATATCCTTAACGGAAACAGATATTGCTACTTTGACGGCGGTGAGCTGGGTGTTGTGAGCGGCTATGTTCCGTTGATCGCCATTGGCTGCTCACCCTCCGGAGCGGGAAGTGCTTATGAGGACTTGAATCTGCTTACCCCGAAGCGCAGACAGCAATTCTCGAGCGATGGCATCTCTGCAAACTATACACTTTTGGAAAAGAACATTAACCTTATAAACTACATAACCGTCAACGGAGTAAATTTTACCAACTTCACCTACAATTTATCTGAAGGTACGGTACATTTTAATACCATACCTCCGCAGGGAATAAACAATGTCGAGATTTGCTACACCAAAAACAACCTTGACCGAACACGAATAACAAAGAACCGTTATGCAATGCTGTTCGGCGGTAATGTAGACGGAAGGCTGTTCCTCTGGGGACACCCGGATTACCTCAACTACCGCTTCCATTCCGAATTGGCGGGCGGTGTTCCGAGTGTCGAATACTTCCCCGAGCATAATTTTACGGTAATCGGCAACACCGAGATAACCGATATTGTTCCGCAGTACGACAGACAGCTTATTTTTACGAAGGACAGGGCGTTTTACTCCTACTGTGAGCTCCGTCAGGATACTCTCGGTAAATATTATACCTCCTTCCCCGTTTATAACCTTAACGGCGAAAAGGGTAACCTTATCAAGGGCTCCTGCTGTATTATCGACAACGAGCCTATCACCTTCTGCAATGACGGGCTTAACCGCTGGAGCTCCACTACGGTTGAGAACGAAAAGAACGCCGTATGTATCTCCTCCCCTATTTCGTCAACCATTGCCGAGATTGTACGGCTGAACGCATTATCGTCCCTGCGGCTGTTTGATTTTCAAACGGGCAGTGAGCTGATTTTTTATTACAATAACCGTTCTTACATTTATAACTACAAGCTCGGTGTGTGGTATGTGTATGATGATATGTACTGCGATTGCTTCTGTGATTGCTTGGGAGTGCTGTATTTTTCCTATGGCGACAAGATATATAAGCTGTCCGAGTGTGATAACGACGACGATGACTTGGGTGTTACCGCACATTGGAAGAGCCCCTTCTTTTCGGCGGGTCAGCCCTATATGCGGAAGGACATTACCGAGCTGTCTGTAACCATAAAAACGGTTGCGAATACTACAATGGATTTGGCGGTCAACAGCGACTTGAATCCGAACAATATTTATGAGGAGAGCTTTTGGATAACAAACACCTTCGGCGAAAAAATAA
>PGZT01000040.1 GCA_002841455.1 Firmicutes bacterium HGW-Firmicutes-21
ATATCCTATTGCGGCCCAAACCGCCGCATGGGTATATTGACCGCCGTTTTCCCGTATTCCCGCGACATAGCCCTTTATATATCCGACATTAAGCTCTCCGTCGGCAAACGGGGGCGAGAACAGCTTGAGTATCCTGTCCTTCTTGTCAAAGAGCTTTTCGTATGCCCTGTCAAGCGCAACCGAAACCCTGCCGTCGTTGCCCTTTACCATTGCGGCGAAGCATTGCGGCAGAATATCTATCTCGCATTCGTCGTTACCCTTGACACCGATAAAGCTGCCGTCGTCATGGATTGCTCTTGCGTACCATTCACCGAAGTAAGCGTTTTGCTCTATGCACTCAAGCAGCTTGTCGGTTGCCGCTCTGTAGTGCTCCGCCGTATCGGTATCGTTTTTGTATTCCATTATAGGAATGAACGCTCTGACCGCAAGAATAAATAAAAACGAGGTAAAAACGCTCTCTCCCTTACCTAATACTCCGACCTGCGAAAAAGCATCGTTCCAATCGCAGGAGCCCATCAGCGACAGCCCGTGGGAGCCGAACCGCTCACCGTTGGATAACGCACGGAGGCAATGCTTGTATACGCTCTCCTTTATACCACTCGGTGCGGGCAGCTCGTAGCGTTCGGCATCCATACCAAGGTCGGGCGAGCTGATATATTCCACTTCGGTGTCCAATATTGAATAATCGGCGGTCTTTTTTATATAATCGGCGGTAACATAGGGTAACCAGAGGAAATCGTCCGAGCATTTTGTCCTGACTCCCCGATTTGTACCGTTCAACAAGATAGGATGCCACCAATGCTGTACATCGCCCTCGGTGTACTGATGCGCACAGGCTCTGATTATATGCTCGTTTACAAGGTGTGTGTCGGAATAAATCAAACAGAGACAATCTTGCAATTGATCGCGGAAGCCATATGCTCCGCCCGACTGATAGAACGAAGCTCGTGCGAAATAACGACAGGCGGCTGCTTGATAAGGAAGAAAACCGTTAAAGAGCAGAGCGGCGGAACGGCTCCTGCTCTCCAATCTGATATTCGGTATCATTTGCCTTGCAAAACCACGGGCGTGTTCGGTCTCCTCCGACACCAATTCACGGGAAAGGCTGTCGATAACGGCACAGGCGCTCTCCTCACCCTCACAAGCGCCTATAAAAAATATGCTCTCGTTGCCGTTTATGGATGCGGCGGCAATGTCATCAACACCGCTCCCCTGCCCAAAAATCAGAGCCGCATAATCGGTGTCGACCCTGCCGTTACCCAAAACCCCGGTAAAGCCCACCCCGTCGGAGAAATCTGCACTCGTCTCGTTTTTGTAGAGCAGGCAGGCTGCGTTCTGTGTTACTCTGCGTTTGGTCTGCAGACAAAACGCTCCCGACAGACCGGAGCCCATAACAGGACGGGTTATAAGCGATCCCCTCACCTTTTCGCCGCTCTCGTATTTCAACTTTATAATTTTCACGGGTAGTTTTTCGCACACGAAAACGGTCAGTGTATATAAATTCTTATAAACAATACCTTTGTAAACGGTTACTCCGTTTTTATAGCTGACCTCTCCGGCGACGGCGCAGAGGTCATAGTTATTTCCGCCCACCTGTAAAATAAACCGTTCTCCGTCGGACAGGCTGTATGGGTCGCCGTCAAACGGGGTTATCCGCTTTTCCCTTGAGTTGTCCGAGAAGGTGTAGCACAGAGAGCTGTCGGAAATAACGCTCGCAAACCGTCTGCCCGCCAAGACATACGAATATGGCATTTTCAACGGAAAGCTCTTGTCTACAACAAAACCATCCTCCGTGAAGAATCCACCGTAAACACCGAACGCATCCTCGGGAGCGACCGGCTTATAATCGCTTACAGCTGTTTTTATATCCTCTGCAAACATAATGGGGGACATAACCGCCCGTGAACCAATATCGTTTGCCACATCAATGAACAGAACGGAGGACATCCTCAGGAAATTCACGAAAAATTCGTCCGAGTGGTCAAAGGTGCGTATAAAAATACCGCCGTTTCTGTTCAAAAAGGTGTTTATGCCGAGCTGCTCACAGAGCAGGCGAACACTTCGCTCTGCCGGACGGGAATATTTATCCTCGTCGGCAATCAGAAATACCAATTCAAAACGGATATACGCTCCCATCAGAATGAAAAATGCCGAAAGGTAGCTGATAACAGCCCGTTCGTTCTCATCCGACAGAAGAATGGTTATTATCGGATAATCGCCGGAGATTCCCTGCTTCCAAAGAATGTTTATTGACCCCGACAGGAAATTATCGACATTCCTTACACTTTTCGGGAACAATATCGCCTGTAGCAGCCGCTCCGTCTCTGGTAATACACTTACCGCCAAATCGGGCTCCTTCGGGTGTCTGCGGGCTCTGATAATGTTTGTCCTCGCCTCCCGACGGGAGGTCGCAAGGCTGACAAGCAACGCCGCTTTTCCGCCCGAGAGCGGTTCTGTTTTGATTATGCAGACGGGGTTTACACAGGGACCGGTCTCGTTTTGCAGACGCACTGCGGGAACATTGTGCAGCGAATCCATTCCCCATGCATTGAAGCCGTCCTTGCGTGTGGTGAACTCAAACTTGATTTCGGCATCCTGAAGAGCGACCGCAAGGAACAGCATATTCTCGTCCTCACCGCGCGGACGGCGGGAATAATAAATAATCCTGTCCTTTTCATCGTATTCGGCTTCTATGAACAGCTTGGAGAACGACGGGTGTGCGGAATAGCTCTTATGGTCCGCCATAAGCGGCTCAAAGCAGAATATAAGGTTGTAAAAACGCTTGTTTTCCGCCCTTGTTTCGATTATAAAGCTGTCGGACTTCGGATGCAGCGAGTATTTTACACGCCCCGAAAACGCTTTACTTGAGGAAATATGCGAGGCGTAGAAGCCTCCCTTCTCAAACGAATAAACCCCCTCCTTGTATAACGGTGCGCAGCCGAACGCCTCAAGCCCGTCATAAAACTGCACGGTAAGCGAGTGCTTGAGCGAATATCGGTCAAAAGCGGTGTCGCATATCGGATATTTTCCTTGCTTCAACTGAACATGACCGCTTCCCGAACAAATAATACTCAAGCTGTCCCGTGTAATACAGGCTACCGACGGCATCTGCAATGCCGTTTCGTTTTCGGTAACAATACGGTGCTTTTTCGGCAGCGGCAGCTTAATGTCCGGCGCAAAGCGGGTTCTCTCGTCCTCGAAAAGGTGAGCGTCGACGGGAATCTTCTCCTGCAGCAGCTCATATGCGGCACCCATCTGGTTCTGGCTCATAAACCTTTTTACAAAGCGGTTTTTATCGCAGGCGTTTGCACAGGCGATTATGCTCATTCCGATATGATGCGCCATATAGCAACGAACGCAGACACCGCTCTCACCTGCCGCTCCGGTACCGGAGGCTGTATGCGAGCGGGCGGGAGTCATATCCATCGCCTCGTAAAGACCGTATTTTCCGTACATTCCCGCTTCCTCGAGCAGCTTTAGATTGCGGATTGCGCTGTTCCTGAAAATACAGAGCGACAAATAGGTAGAGTACGGAGATAGCACCGCCTCATCGCTGTTATATCGCTTTAGAGCTATCTTTTGGACTCCGTGAGCCTTGTATTGATAGTTCATATCCGAATCAAAGGAATAAAAAGCGCTCTCGGATATTCCCCACATATTATTATATCTTGTACGCCTTTGCTCGGACATAGCAAAGCTGAGGCTCTCGAACACAAACGAGTTCCTGTAAATCGGAAGAAAAAGGTGGGGCATTAGATACTCAAACGCCGTGCCGGACCAGCTTATCATTCCGATATAACCGCCCGAGGAGGTCAGTGTCCTGCCCAACGCTCTCCAGTGCTTCTTAGGCACAATACCGCTCGCAAGCGCATAATAGCCGGTAAGCCTTGCTTCGCTCATAAACAAATCGTAGTAGATATTATCCGGCTTGTCACTCGTTCCGTCTATACCGAGTGAGAATAGGTTTCGGCGGGGATTGAAAAGTATTTTTAAATCGGTGTCGTTTATGAGCCTGTCGCACAGCTCCGCTAAGCGGGGGATTTTTTCATGCTCCTCCGTCATCTCGGTCAACCCCTGTTTAAGAGCGACAAGCATTGTTATAAAGTTACCGCTGTCAACGGTCGAGACATAACCGTTTCCTATAATATCAAGTGTTTTTATATCGTACCAGTTATAGAGGTTTCCTCTATATTTCTTGAGCGTTTGTATGGTTAAAAGGCTTTTTTCCAGCCTTGAAACCATCTCGTCGGTGCCTATAAAGCCAAGGTCCTTTGCCGCAAGCACAGACACGAGATAAAAGCCGATATTCGTAGGTGAGGTGCGGTAGGCCGTATGCTCAGCGGGGGAGAACTGTATATTATCGGGAGGCAGATAATTGCTCTTTTTATTTACATTGTCAGAGAAATAACCCCACATATCCTTTGTGTGCGACAGGAGCAGCTCCTTATCCTCGGGAGTAAAATTTACCGTAACAATATCGGAGGAGTTACCTCCAAGCGGTTTAGATTCAAAATACGCCAATAACGGAAACAGAAAGAACGCAATACCCAATAGCTTTGCGGGGTACGCAGGAGCGAGGAAGAATAGAGCCGCTCCGAGAACAGCCGACACAAAACACTTTCTTATATAATAAAAAACACTGTCCTTGTCAACGCTGTCGCCCTCGTTCGCCGTTACCCATTGCAGCAGCTTCTCGCCGCTCACGAACATACGCCACAACGCTCTTGTTGCCGCATCCGAAGTTATCGCCGCCATATGTGCGACCGCACATAGCTCGTAAAAGGTGCGTGTCAAAGTCTGACGGATTGCGGTTGATGCCTGCGAGAAAAAACGGCGCAGCGCAAACGGTTTACCCGAGAAAAGTATGGTCAAAACCGACAAAATACAGGGTAATATTAAGTTCAGGAACGCAAAAACGATCAGCAGAAAGCCTGTCAGCCCGTCGTTGATAAAAAATCCTCCGAGCAGAACGGCAAGCACTGCCGTAAACGGTGTCAGGTGACGGAGTACATTGGCAAGCAGCTTATATTTGGAGAAGCGGTCAAGCGTGTGCCCCTTCAAAAACACAAGGTTCTGAAAATCCCCCCTTATCCAGCGATGCAAACGACCGGCATATGAAACCGTGTTTTTGGGAGTGGAGTCTGTCAGCGTAATGTCCGACACAAAGCAGGTACGCAGAATACTCCCCTCGAGTATATCATGGCTCAATATCAAGCCTTCGGGCAGCTTCGGCGTTACAAGCCTGTCGAAAAGCTCAACCGAAAACAACCCCTTGCCGCAAAAAAACCCGTTGCCGAAGATGCTCTGGTATCTGTCAAAGGCTGCGCTCTCGTAAACATCGGTGCCTCCGACTCCGGATATCAAGCGGGAAAATCTTGTTTTATATGCGCCCGCAAGCTCGGTACGCATCAACGGTTGAAAAATCGCATATCCGTCTGTAACCCTGCCGTTCATAACTTGCGGTAAATTAAGCGGATGCAGAGCCACGCCGAGCAGCTCGTTAACTCCGCCCAAGGACAGATTTGTGTCGGCATCAAGGGTATAAATATATTTTATATGATTTATAAAATCGCCGCCTCGGTAGCTGTTCTCCTCCTTCCGGTTTCCCCTGATAAAGCTGACAAGCTCGGTTACCGCTCCCCGTTTGCGTTCCCTGCCGCCGAAGATTTTATCGGTCTTGTTTTCGCTGCGTTCTCTGATGAAAATGCAGAACCTGTTCCCGTGACGCTCATTAAGATAATCTATTTGATCTTTTGCGAAATTGACCGTGTTCTCGTCACCCGGACGGTATTGCTCGGCGCTGTCGGGCAGGTCGCCGAGTATGCCGAAATAAATGTTGGGGTCCTTGTTTAGCAGATAATATCGCTCGAGATTGTCAAAGAGATGCTTATCCTTTTCTGCGCCGAACAGGAGGGAGGTTATTACAACCAAGGTCTTGGCGTTATCCGGTATCGTATCTAATTCCAGCTTTGCGGTTTTTGTACCCTTTATAAATAACGAGGTTATAAAATCGGCGAGCGACAGGGATGCATCATAAATCGGGAGCAGAAGCAATACCGTCCAATAACGCACCGATACCAGGGACAGGCAGACGAATACGAAAAATATGGAGCTTGCAAGCGTAAAATAGAGCACACCGTCCCCTTTTTTCTTCGGGAACAGCAGCGAACCCATTGTACGCTCCTCCTTTACGGCACGCTCTGCAAGCAGCTTTGCACCCTCCGGCTCCTTGAGCTTCTTGGCACGGCAAAAATTAGCGAGCGCATTTCTGTATGCGTGCTTCGTATCCTCTGTATAAATGCTATAATCCTTTTCGTAGGCAATAAGAATCCGTTCGGGTATCCAGGCACAGTGAAACAACTCCTCGCTGTCAAGCTCTCCCACATGACGGAGTAAATTTACTGCGTTTGGCAGCACCGAAAGCCCCTCTCCGCTGTCGCACGCCGTTCCGATACGAATAATTGCGGCGGCGGCAATAAGCATCGGAATGGCATATATCTGATGACAGGTGAATATATGCGACGAATGCGAGTATGACAAAAACTCGCATAACTCTCTCTCGTCAAATTTATAGGATTTCTCCTCACAGAAGTTATAAACCAGCTCAAAGCATCCGCTTTTCTCTACCGATGAAATGAGATTTTTTGTTTTAAGGACGGCACGATAATACCGGTCGATGAGATAAAAGTTGTCGTATATCCAAAGATATTCCTTGTGTTCGCCCGAAAACGCCTTTTTTGTCTGTCTGTAAGACCTTTTTACACGCTTCAAAATGCCGTTTTTCATGTATTATTTATCCCTTTTGTCCTTTTATTGTAGTTATTATTTTGGTCAAAAAAGGTAAATTTATACTTTTATATACAAGTTTTACCGACAAAAAAGACTGTGCTTTTTAAGCACAGCCCTTAAAAATATGAACGGTTTAATTTCAATCCTCTTTAAAAATATTGTGTGTTCCTAAAAAATACCGCTTAAGGGCAAGGTAATCCTTTGCTCTGATTTCGCCGTCGCCGTCAACATCAGCGAAGGAGAGATGCGTCTGCGGAATGGTGTAGCTGCCTAAAAAATGCCTTTTTATCAGCAGATAATCCGCCGCATTTATTTTTCCGTCACGGTTTGCGTCCCCAAGGTATATTTTTGTTATCTGCTCACCAATCAGAGCCGAATACAGCGAGTACCCAAGGGTTGTCGGATGTACTCCGTCGGTAACAACGGACAGGCGGTTAGGGTAATTGTCGCAGGAGGCTCTGATATCGGCGAGATACACACCCTGCTCGTCCGCAACAGCCCTTATCGCCTCACAATAGCTGTCCACATATGCAGCCGCTCCGCCGACGGGAGCAAATACCGAGCTGTCATGCCGGGTATAATAAAGGCTCTCCTCTATATGATTCGGTGTCGCTAAAATAACCTTGATTCCCTTTTCCTTCAGGGTGGTGATAAAATAACGCAGATTATCCTTAAATGCATTAATCTCAATATGCTTTGCCATGTCAAGCGCGGAATCGTTCATCCCAAAGCAGATAATAACAATGTCGGGGTTCTTTTTCAACACATCGGTGCTAAACCTCAGTTTTGCGTCACTTGTGTTATTGCCCCCAATTCCGGCATTGATGATATTGAAGCCGAAACGGCTGTTTATCGCAGCGAACCAGGCTCCGCTTGCGGTTATGCTGTCTCCGAAGGCAACAATAACCGGCGTATCCGGCGATGCCGCCGCATTGACCGACAATAGAGCTGTTCCAGAGGAAAATAATATAACGGACATAAAGGCTGATAAAATTCTTTTCATACAAATATACACTTCCTTATGACTATTATACAATATAAAAAACATTTTTTCAATGTCGAGAGAAAAAAGGGTTGAAAAAACCTGTTATTTTTGATATATTAAAATAAATACAACTATAAGAGGAGAACATCAATATGCTAAAGCCGATAAAGGGAACATGGTTCGAGTTTCAACACCATAACAAGCCCGAGGGCAAATACTGGAACCCTATATGCCGCCAATTCTCGGAGGAGCAGTGGCGGGAGAAGATACGGGAGATAGCCTCGATTGAAATGGAGTATATTGTGCTTTTATGCTCCTCGTTGGTATATGAGGATTATGCCGAGAGCTATTTCGATTCCGGAATTTATCCTTTTGCCAAGGATTTTGCGTGTCCTAATCCGATTGAGGTTATTCTTGACGAGGCTGCAAGGCTTGATATAAAAATATTTATATCGGTCGGCTTTTACGGAGTCTGGACCAATACCTACGATAATATGACAAGCGGCGAGGTTACCAAGAGAGCCTTCTCGGCAATGGAGAAGCTCTATGCCAGGTTTGGTCATTATAAGAGCTTTTACGGCTGGTATTACCCCGACGAGGTCTGTATCGACAAGTATTTCAACAACGATTTTATAGACTATGTAAACAGGTATTCCGAATTTGCACACAGTATGAATAAGGATTTGAAAACACTTATAGCTCCCTACGGCACCAATATTCTGATAGCGGACGACAAATATGTCGCACAGCTTGAAAAGCTGGATGTCGATATAATAGCTTATCAGGACGAGATAGGTGTGCGGAAGGCAAAGCCCGAACAGACGGATGCATATTATTCCGCTTTAAAAAGAGCGCATGACAGAGCCGGCAGAGCGGCACTCTGGGCGGATATGGAGGTCTTTGAGTTCGAGGGCGATGTTTACAGGAGCGCACTGATTCCTGCAACAATGGAGCGTATTGAGAGACAGCTCGGCAGTATTTCACCCTATGTAGACACGGTGCTCTGCTATCAATATATGGGACTGTTTAACAAGCCGGGCACAACCGCATTCTGCGGACATCCCGATTCTATACAGTTGTATAATGATTACATCGATTATTTGAAGCGGATTAAAGGATAATTATGCTCAGATTCAGCTTATCGCTTCCGATAGAATCCGCCTTTGTCAAAGCGGATATGACCGCCGACATTGACGGTCTGAGTAAATATATCAAAAAAGCACTGGAGTTAAAGGAGGGGGAGATACAATCCCTTTCTCCGTTTAAAAGGTCGCTCGACGCAAGGAAGGGCAGGCCTTTTTTATATGTCTGGACAGTGGATATAACCCTTTCTGACAAGGCTCGGGAAAAACACCTCGCAGACAAGCACCCAAATACGCAGTTTATCGACAAGGAAGATATTTTTGTTTTCCCGTTTTCAACCTGTGCGTCTAAACAACGCCCTGTTATCGTCGGTTTCGGTCCTTCGGGGATATTCTGCGCCCTGATGCTCGCAAGAGCCGGAGCGAATCCGATTGTTTTGGAGCGGGGCGGCACTGTGGAGGAGCGAACAAGAGCGGTTGAAAGCTTTTTTACGGCTGGTATCCTCGACGAGAACAATAACATTCAGTTCGGCGAGGGCGGAGCGGGAACCTTTTCGGACGGTAAGCTGAACACCCTTGTTAAGGATAAGACTTTTAGAGGATATTATGTCCTAAAGGAGCTTGTGAAGGCAGGCGCACCCGACGAAATTCTGTATTTAAACAAGCCGCATATCGGCACAGACCGCTTACGGGAGGTTGTCGTAGGCCTTCGCAGGGAGATAATTTCTCTCGGCGGAGAGGTTCTGTTCAATACCCGTCTTACCGATGTAATTATCGAGAACGGTGTTGTTACGGGTGCTGTTTGCGAAGATAAAACCAAGGGAACAAAAAGAGAGATAAAAACCGACACACTGTTTTTGGCAGCGGGACATTCCGCAATAGATGTTTTCGCTATGTTGGACAGCAGGAAGGTTCCTTTAGAGCGAAAGCCCTTTTCTGTAGGAGTTAGAATCGAGCATCTTCAAAGCGAGATAGACAAAACGCAATACCGCGGTTATGCGGGCAGCCCATATCTTCCCGCAGCGGACTACAAAATAGTTTGCCACACCAAAAACGGCAGAGCCTTATACAGCTTTTGTATGTGTCCCGGTGGAATTGTGGTTGCCGCCTCAAGCGAAAACGGCGGTGTGGTTACAAACGGAATGAGCTACCATGCCCGTGACGGAATCAACGCCAACAGCGCACTTTTGGTAACGGTCGGTCCGCAGGATTTACCGGACAACAGTCTTTTTGCGGGTGTTGGGTTGCAAAGAACCATTGAAAAAAAGGCTTTTCTGTTAGGCGGCGGGTCGTATAAAGCACCCTGTCAATGCGTCGGTGATTTTCTTGAGAGAAAACCCTCAACCTCCTTCGGTATTATAAAACCATCCTATCCGCTTGGGGTTACTCCCTGCGATTTAAATAAGCTGCTGCCCTCGTTTATTACCGATACCCTCCGCGATGGGATTATGGGACTTGAAAAGCTCCTCAAAGGTTTTTCCGCACCGGAGGCTGTTCTGACCGCTCCCGAGAGCCGCTCTACCTCACCGCTGCGCATAATCAGAGGAGAGGATATGCAGAGTGTCATAAAAGGGCTGTACCCGATCGGTGAGGGTGCGGGTTATGCTGGCGGAATAATGTCCGCATCAATTGACGGAGTCAAGGCGGCGGAATGCTATCTAAGCTCAAAAAACAAATAAAAATGCAAATTTTGATTTGTTTTGTTATGAATATTTAATCTTCCTTTCGCAAAAACTAACTGAGAGCAATATGGTTTTTTGCTCTAATAAAATGGTGAGACTCATTCTCGCAGGTGTGTTTCATAAGCTCGGATAAATTTTGGAAAGGGATGGCAGTATTCATGAATAATCAAAACAATAACAACCAGAACAACAACCAGAACAACAATAATAACAACAATAACAACAACAGAAATCAAAACAACAAAAACAACCGTAACAACGAGATTAACAATATCCTCAACAGAAAGAACAACGCTCAGGATAACCGTAATAACCGGGAAGAGAACGAGAACAATCAAAATAATCGTTGCTGCAACAAAAACGATAACGACTAAACGCCGTTTAACTAATAAAATCTCACTTTCGGAAATGAAGGTGAGGTTTTTTTGTAATAACAATATAAGTTGCGCTATACTATTGATTCTAAATTAAAAATGTGGTAATATTTGGTAAGTTAACTTATAATTGCATTATAAATAGAGAGGAATGGTTGTCTTTATGAAAGAGCAGGTTAGGAGAATTACGGGTAAGATTATATTATTTGCAATTATATTTATTGGAGCGACCCCGTTCTTTAATATAAATACCGATGCGGAAACGATAGAGTACATTACGGTAAGCAACACCGATTCGCAGGGGCTGTATTATACCCTTAACCCAACTGATATGACGGCTTCGGTAAAAAGCGACCCTTCTTATGGGCCAAGGGAGATTATCACGATACCGATCAAGGTAATAAAAAACGAGGTCTCATATACTGTTACCGGTATAGATAATTATGCTTTTGCAGGAAGTCGCATAAAGGAGATAACTCTTTCAAATAGTATAACAAATATAGGAGATTATGCATTTTTAATTTGCCGCAATTTATCCAAGATTATCGTTTCGGCAGATAACGCATTCTTTTCGTCGGATGAATACGGTGCTTTATATAATAAGGATAAGACTATTCTTATTCAATATCCTTGTGCAAGCGCAACGAGTAAATACACGCTCCCCGCAAGTGTAACAAGCATTTATAACAACGCTTTTTTGGATTGCCTAAACCTTACTAATATTACCGCAGCGCCGGATAACAACACCTTTTCGTCCGACAATTCCGGCGTTTTATTTACTAAAAATAAAACTATTCTTGTTCAATACCCGATAGGGAAAACGAGAAGAGAATATACAGTTCCCGACGGAGTGGCAGAAATAGGCGATTATGCTTTTTATAGATGTATGTCGCTGGAGTCTGTTCATCTTCCCGGCGGTGTTACAAGAATCGGAGAAGGTGCTTTTGCGGATTGTAACGCATTAAAAGAAATAACCCTTCCCGACAGCATTACAAGCATAGGGCAGTCGGCGTTTGAAGCTACCCCTTGGTTATACAATGCACCTGAAGAATTATATATAGGTAAGTTTTTTTACAGATATAAAAATAGAGATTCTGTTTCGTCATATGCCTTGCTTGACGGAACCGTAGGCATTGCAGGCTTTGCTTTTCGGGGTTCGGGTAATTTAACAAATGTTATTATTCCCGAGAGTGTAAAGAACATAAATCATTATTCGTTTTTTTTCGGTTCTGTCAGTAACATAACCGTAGTAGAAGCCAACCCCTATTTCTCAAGCGATGAATCCGGTATTTTGTATAATAAAGACGGAACCGAGATTATATGTTACCCCCCGGGTAAAAAGGAAGCCAAGTATACCATTCCGGACGGGGTTACGACCATCGGTGAATTTTCGTTTTCATCTAATTACAACCTAAAGAATATTACCCTGCCAAGCAGTATAACGACCATTAAAGATTATGCTTTTAATAATCCTCTTTCGGCAATTACCATACCTGCCAGTGTAACCTATATTAGTGTGAATGCCATACAAAAGGATACGGTTGTTTATGGCAGGAGGAATTCTTATATCGAGGATTATTGTGCTGAAAATAATATAAAATTCTATGATTATATAGAGGGTATCATAAAGAAGATTGACGGACTCGCCTCTGATTCCTTTATTTTAAAAAATCAGTATTACATTGACGAATTAATACAATCCTACAACGAATTAAGTGATGCGGATAAAAACGAGGTTACCAATGCCTCAACGCTCTTAAATATAACGGAAAGAATAAACAATCTCAAATTTTTCCCCGTATATGAGTCGGACCTTCTTGACGGGATTATATCAATCCACTCACCGCTCGGCGTTCTTCCCAAAGGGGTTGCCGTTGAAGCGGAGAAAACGAACCCGTCCGAACAGCAAATCAAGCTCCTGAAAAAGCAACTCGGCAACGAATCCGCTTTTATAACACTTTTCAGCATCTCCATTTATGATGCCGACAACGCTATAATAAGCCCCAATGCAGAACACGGAGCGGTTCATGCAACCGTAAAAATAGATGATGATTTTGTGGACAGCATTTTCCTCACGGCGGTTTTTATTGACGAAGAGGGTAATTTCACCGAGCTTGAAACGGAGATAAAGGACGGCTTTGCCGTCTTCCCGACCGAAACTGCGGGTCTTTATGCCCTTATTGAAAAGGGAGGAAAAATTAATGGCAACAACACCTTTATTATAATAATAACAGCGGTTATTACACTGACGGTAATAATTGCATTAGCTGTTTATGCGTATTTGAAAAAGAAAAAGGTCGGCGAAGCAAACAATATTCCCGACAACGAACAGTTAAATACATAAATACAAACAACCCTGTGTGAAGTGAACAAGTCCAGTAAAAACGGACAATAGAAAAAAACACCCTCCTATGGTAGAATAGAAATATCTATCATAGGAGGAGTAGAATACAGAAGAATTAGTGAATATGAAAAAGAAATCAAGGAATTGAAAGAGAAAGGACTAACGCAACGAGAAATAGGAAAACAATTAGGGTTTAGCAAGACACAAATAAAAGAATATTTTCGCAGAGACAGAAATAAACAGCGTAAACTCGCAGCAGGAATAGCCCTAAAGCGCAAAGGTAGACCGCCAAAAGATTATGTCATTGATGGGCAAGATAAAGTTGCAGAACTCAGATATGTCCTTGCTCGCAGAGAAGCAAAGATAAAATCATTGGAAATGGAAAACAAATTGATGCGGGATTTTCTCTCGCTCACCGAAAGGAAGTGAGAACAAGCGTAAAATACATGGTGATCTATCGTAACAAAGATAAGTATTCAATTAGTGAGATGTGTAGATTTTTTGAGGTTTCGAGAAGCGGTTATTACGGTTATGTATCCCGAATAGATATACCGGCAAAGGATTTGCCGTTGGCTGAAAAGATAAAGGAATGCCAAACGAATTGTGGTAAAACTTACGGGTATCGCAGAGTACATATATGGCTTGAGAGACAAGGAATACTCCATAATCCTAAAACAATACTTCGTGTAATGCAAAAATACAACCTCTTATCCGTCATCAGAAGAAAAAAGTACCGTAATTACGGCAATGTTCTGCACAAATATCCGAACTTACTGAACAGAGAATTCCACGCAGACAGACCGAATCAAAAATGGGTTACGGATATTTCGTACATACACACAAAGCAAGGAGTATTATACTTGTCGGTCATCAGAGATTTATTCGACAACAGTATAGTAGCGTATAAAACCGGAACAGAACAAAATATTAATCTTGTTTTGAGCACGATCAAAGCAGCCAAGAGAAAAGAAAAGGTCACCGAAGAGCTGCAACTCCACAGTGACCAAGGCTTTCAGTATACCTCACAAGCGTACTTTCGCCTAACACAATCTTACGATATAACTCCATCAATGTCAAGACGGGGAAATCCTTATGACAATGCTTTAGCGGAAAATTTCTTTTCAATTCTCAAAACAGAGTGCATTTACCGTGTGAAACTTCAAACCTATGAGGACGCTCGCCTCCTCATAGGTGAATACATCCATTTCTACAACAACGAAAGAATTCAACTAAAAACAAAACTGACTCCGCTTGAAAAACGAAATCAGTTTGTTGCTTAAAATTTAACTACATTTACCATAGGTGGTTTTTGTGCTGTCTGCACAAACTGGGGCAGTTCA
>PGZT01000041.1 GCA_002841455.1 Firmicutes bacterium HGW-Firmicutes-21
CTGCATAAGCTGTAAATAATCCACTATAACCAAACCAAGGTTTTTAAGCCTGCGTAGCTTCGCCTTCATGGAGGTAACGCTGATTGTAGAAGTGTCGTCTATTAATATATTCGTCTCGGATAATGCGCTTGCGGCTTCCGCAAGGCGTTTCCATTGCTCACCGTCCAACCTGCCGGTTCTCATGCTCAGGCTGTCAATAAGAGCCTCGGCAGACAGCATTCTCGACACAAGCTGCTCGCTGGTCATCTCAAGCGAGAAGATTGCAACTTCCTTTTTTGTGCGTTTCGCCACATTAGCGGCGATATTAAGGCAAAAGGTGGTTTTTCCCATACCGGGGCGTGCTCCTACGACGATGAGGTCGCCCGCACCCATACCGACAAGCAGGCTGTCCAGTCCGTCGAAGCCCGTCTTTGTTCCGCTTAACGATTCGGGATTGTTTTTAAGCGTGTTAAGCGTTGCATAATTCTTTACGATAACATCCCTGATATGCTCGAAATTAACATTGTATCTGTTTTGAGCGATTTCAAAAATCTTCTGCTCCGCAAAATCAAGGGTATCCCCCGCTTCACCAAGCTCCGAAAAGGCTGTGTCCGAAATCTCTCTCGAAGCCTCAATAATCATTCTAAGCAATGATTTATCTCTTATAATACCAGAATATTCGTTTATATTGGTTGCGCTGCCCGCAAGGTCGACAAGCAGCTTTATATACTTTGCGGCATCGCCCTCTGTGTAGCTCCCGAGCTGTGTAAGCATACTGACGAGGGTTACTATGTCAATAGATTTGTTTGTAACGAACATCTCAACCATTGCGGAGAAGATTGCCTGATGCTGTTCGAGATAAAAATCCTCTGTCTTGAGCTGAAGCATTATATCGTTCAGCTTCTCGGAATCTATCAGCACCGAACCTAAAACAGCCTGCTCCGCTTCAATCGAAAAAGGCATCTTTTTTATTGTGTCCAGCTCCGCCATATAAAGAATCTCCTTTTTCGTAATTTCTGTAAGTAAAGTGTGTTGTTAATTAACGACCTTCAGCTTTATGGTTGCGCTTACCTCGGGGTAGAGCTTAAGCTCGATATTATACTCACCGACGGTTTTAATGGTATCGTTTATTATAATTTTACGCTTGTCGACATTGATTCCAAGCTCGTCAGTTAGCTTATCGCAAATATCCTTAGCGGTAACCGCACCGTATAATCTGCCGTCTGCTCCGCCCGTTGCTTGATAAACCAGCACAGTATCCTTAAGCTTGTCGACAAGAGCGATTGCCTGTTTCTTCTCTTCTGATTTCTTAAAGTCCTCGCTGTCCTTTTTCGCCTTTATTTCCTTTATTATCTGGTTATCGGCAGGCTTTGCCAACTTCTTCGGGAACAAGAAATTGCGTGCGTATCCGTCAGAAACATTTACCAGCTCGCCCCTCTTACCCTGTCCTTTAACATCCTCTAAAAGTACAACCTTCATAGAAATAGCTCCTTTTATTACGTTGATTTGTTATCTATATACTCGTTTATTGCCGCTTCAAGTAGGGCAACCGCTTCACTGCGGTCAAATACGGGAACCGTAAAGCTCTTGCCCTCTTTTCGTCTTATAACCGCACCTGCGGATTGAAAATGTCCGCCGCCCCCGAGCAGCTTTGCTATATTTATAACATTAACGGTTCCGTCCGAACGGGCGGAAAGATTAAATCCGTTATCCATCAGATAAAGCACAAAGGAAGCGTTGATATTTTCGATATTTATAAACCGTTCCGCAGCCTTAGCCGCCGCAACCTTATTGTCGGCGCTCATGCTCTCGTCATAAACGGATATAGCATAGTTATCCCGATAAATCGAAAAATCCTTTACAATTGCGTTAACTCTGTTGAACTCATCTACCGAGGATTTGAACAGGAGCTGCGCCTTGCCGGCCTCCGCTCCTTCGCTCCTCAGATACATACAGGCGTTGAAGGTACGGGTTCCCGTGTCTCGTGAAAAGTTCTGCGTGTCGAGCAGAATACCGGCAAGAAGAATCTGCGCCTCCTCAACTCTCAGGGTGTTCGGCGGCAACGCAAGCTCAAGAATCTCGCAAACCAGCTCCGAGGAGGAGGATGCGGTGGGGTCAATGTTTGCCGGTTGTAATACCTGATTACCGAGCTGATCCTTTATGGCGTGATGGTCTACCACTACAACACGGCTCGCATTTTGATAAATGTAGGGCGCCTCGAATAAATCCGGGTTGCTTACATCGCTAATTATGACTAATGTACCGGGTGTCAACAGCTCCTGCCCGTAAACGGAATCGATGAATAAATCATTATATTCGGCAATCTTATCAAGGGAATCGAAAATCTGTTTGATGCTGTACTCGTATCTGTCGACAATAATATTTACCTTAACACCGAGGTATCGAACCAATTTTGCAAGCCCGATACAGGAGGCGATCGAATCATAATCGGCTCTTGCATGCCCCATAATCAATACATTAGTGCTCTTCGGGATGTGGTGCAGGAGCAAATCCTTGCAGACTCTCGAACGAATTCGTGTCTGCTTCTGAACGGCTTTGTTTCGTCCTCCGTAGCTGACCTCGCCGTCCGCTGTCTTTACGACCGTTTGCGCTCCCCCTCGCTGCAGAGCTGATTGCAAAGCGCTCTGTGCGGACAGATGCTTGTCTGCCAGGGTTCCCGTCGGGGAGGAAACACCGATTGATACGGTCAACGGCATCACAGATTCCTCTGTTGTTGCGGTAACAACCTTATCGAGTATGTCAAACCTGTTTTTAATCATTCCCTCAAGATAACGGAAATCGAACTGCATTATATATTTATCTCTGTCGTATTCGGTAAGTATCGCCTTAATGCTTTTTGCCCATTCACTGAGAACAATACCGATTTTTACGGAGGTCATCTTGTTCTTCTCTTCAAACTCCTGACCGATCTCCGAGCTGTTGTCGACAACTATATGTGCGACTATTACATTACTGTCCGCAAACTCCTTTTGCAAATCATTTATCTCGGTGCGGTTATACCATACGGTGGCAAAGTGCTTCTTTTGCTCATAATCCATGCTGATTAAATGCACCCTGAAGTCCGCATAGGCTGTTTTTATCTCAATAAAGTCCTCATAATTCTTGTATGCGTTCGAGAGGTTTGCAAAGCTTAGGAGTCCGCCGAACAGTTCGTTGTTAAGTGTGTTTATTTTTACACCCTTTGTCTCCGCAAGCGACGAGAATTCCTTGTTAAACCATTTTAAGCGGTTATCCTCGTCAACTATCAGCACCGGCATATCAAGCTTGGTGAGTAAATTGCGTAAAAGAGGCATTGAAGCGGCGGTACTTCGGTCGGTGAGCTTACCCTTTCGCTTATTTATATAGAGCAGCAGGCAGAGACCGATATAGAGCAAAAGAATAAAAGCAAATATATAGCCGTATACATTCTCGAAAAGGAACCCGAACGCTGACATTCCGGCAAAAATGACTATAGCAACCGTCTCGCCTATATGTGTGATAACAGCATCGAACAGTCGTTTCATCGGCTTCCCTCCTTCTCCTGCTTAATAAATTATTATACAACTTTTTAAGTGTTTTGTCAATCTATAAAATAGTTAATTGAGTTACCTCGGGGTCAAAATCCTCAAAAATAGCACCGGCTGAGGGTAATGTCGGTTTACGGTATTTCCCCTCCTTTAAGAGCTTGGGGTTTCCGTTATACGGAACTGCGGAAATCACCTTTTGGTTCTTTTTGAGGCTGAAAACCGATGAACCGTAGGAGGTACGGGTGCTCTTCTCGGTCAGCTGTGTTTCCTTAACCAAGAGTGCACGTGCGTTGTCGGTACGCAAAAGATATTCCCCTGCCAGTCCCGACTTGTATACAGCGACAGCGGGGCTTCCGCCGTAGAACGCTCCCGTAAGCTTTTTACGGTTGGTTTTGGTCTGATAATTTGACACAGGTAACCGTACCGCTTTTCCGTTTTCAAAGAACAGCACCAGATTCCCCTCGTATTCCTTTATAACAACTGCGGACACTACCCTCTCACCCTCGTCAAAGGAGAGCTTGGCGGGTATATAGTCGCCCAGAACAGATGCCTTTTGATCCTCAAAATCATCCAGCTTTGCCTTATAGACCTGTGCTTTGGAGGTAAAGAACAGCACCTCGGCGGAATTGTATGTCTCCTCGCTGTACATAAGCTCGTCGTTCTCCTTGAACTTCTGCACATCATTACCACGCAGCGACGCTACCGTACACTTTTTAAAATAGCCCTCTTTACTGAGGAATACCACAACGGCATATTCCTCGACTGTATTAACAGGCTCGGTAAGCTCAAGCTCGTCCTCATATATAAGGAATGTCTTTCTGGGCTTGCCGTATTTTTGTAATATTGTCTTTAACTGCTTAATAATAACATTTTTTATCTTCTTATCGCTTGAAATAAGCCCTTTTAGCTCCTCAATATCCTTCTCGAGCTGCTCGATCTCGTCGATTCTTTTAAGGATATATTCCCTGTTAAGGTTACGCAGCTTTATGTCGGCTACATATTCAGCTTGAACCTCGTCAATCCCGAAGCCCTTCATCAGGTTAGGAACAACTTCCCTGTCATTATCCGTTGTGCGTACTATCCGTATCGCCTTGTCAATGTCCAGCAGAATCTCTTTTAAGCCATACAGGAGATGCAGCTTGTCAGTCTTTTTCCCAAGCTCGTATATAAAGGTACGGCGCAGGCACTCGATACGGAAGGCGGTCCACTCCTCAAGTATCTCTAAAATACCCATCGTACGGGGAACACCGCCGACTAATATATTAAAGTTGCATGAAAAATCGTCCTCAAGCGTTGTACTTTTATACAGCCGAGCCATAACCTTTTCATACTCGGCACCCCGCTTGAAATCAATGGTGAGCTTTAACCCGTTAATGTCTGTTTCGTCACGAACATCCGTAATTTCTTTAATTTTCCCCTCTTTATATTGCTTTACGATTGCATCCTTGATGCGTTCAAGTGTTGTTGTATAGGGTATTTGCGTTATTTCAACGCAATTTGTGTCCTTTTGATAGGTATATTTGGCTCTGACCTTAACACTTCCTCTGCCGCTGCTGTAGATCTCAAACAGCTTTGCACGGTTGTAAAGTAACATCCCTCCCGTAGAAAAATCGGGAGCCTTCATAATATCGAGCAGCCTATCCACCGACAGCGAGCTGTCGGTAAGATATGCAATAGTAGCTTCGCATACCTCGGCAAGATTAAAAGAGCATACGGAGCTTGCCATGCCGACCGCAATCCCCATATTGGGTGATACCAATATGTTTGGAAAAGCGGTGGGAAGAATAATCGGCTCGGTTGTTGTGCCGTCGTAATTATCAACGAAATCAACCGCATCCTTGTCTATCCCGTCAAAAATCTCCTCGGCGATCGGTGCAAGCTTGCATTCCGTGTACCTTGAGGCTGCATACGCCATATCGGAGTATTGCTTGCCGAAGCTGCCCTTTGATTCTATCAACGGGTGCAGCAGCGATTCCTTACCCGTAGTAAGCCTTACAAGTGTCTCATATATGGAAGCGTCTCCATGCGGATTAAGCACCATGGTCTGACCGACAACCTTGGCGCTCTTCTGCTTTGTACCTGTTAGGAGTCCCATCTTGTACATCGTGTACAGCAGCTTCCTGTGGGAGGGTTTAAAGCCGTCGATTTCGGGTATGGCTCTGGAAACTATAACGGTCATTACATAGGGCATATAGTTGGTTTCCAGAACCTGCGTGATATTTACATTAAGAACCTCTGCGGTCTTTTCGGGTTCGGTTGATATGTTTGACTTTTTTCTCGCCACTGTTATAAATCAATCCTTTATATTTCTAGTATTTTTTAAGATACATTTCCGCTTCATACAAATATTATTAGATGAAACAATATTGATTAAATATACTTTCAATCAATTCCTTTTTTGCTTTTTAAACGAAAAACACTCTTAATTCGATTTACAAAGTGTTTATCCAATTCTTTCTTCTCTGCTTTACTTAGTTTAAAATAATCAATAACAAAAAGAATAATAAACAGTGCAAATAATGCGCCGCTTATCCATAAGTAAACATCCTTAAAGTCAAAAATAAAATAATTGTAAGTAGCAATAGATTGTTCTCCCATCAATTCTGTACTTTTCCATGTTATACACATAAAGTCAAGTGTGCCGCCCCAAAAAATCCGGTCTATAATACCGCCGCATATCGCTGCAGCCACATTTAAGCATAGTATACTGCTCATTAATCCCGCATGCTTTTTAATTTTATATTTGGATAAGTTGCGAAAAATCCAATATAAAACCAAATTAAATGCAAATGCAAAAACAATAATCTTTGCTACATCCACAAATATTAGTAAATTTATATTTTTTGAACTGTTTAACGATTTTTGCATAAGCTCCTGTCTTGTTGAATCGTTTACAATCGGATATATGCTAAAAGTGCTATAATTACTTATAATATCACCGTTATTATCAGTATCGGAGGCAAATACAACATCACCGTCATAATAGTTTACAACGACAAGTTTTGTGCCTTGATCAAGCATAATAAGACAAAAGATAATAATTATATATTTTATGTATTTTTTCACCTTTTTACTCCAGTCCTTGTAAAATTTGTTATATATACCAATAGGTTATAGAGTAATCCAGTCATCATAAGCGTCGCACCATGTTTTAATCGTAAACGGTCTTATATGATCATTTATCTTATTTGCATAAGCCTCGGCGTATTCTAAAAAAGAAGACAAATGCTCTCTGTTTGTTCTAAGCTCCTTTATAATTACATCACACCAAACCTTTGCTTTTTTATATGCTCCCGATGATTGCAAGGTTTTAATAGTTTCTTCTACATCATACTCAACTCGGCGTTCGTCGACAGAAATATCATCTTCAGCAATATTTAAAATAGTATATGGAGCACCGGATACAAAATCAACGGGTAAGCCGCATGAACCTGGATTTATAAACAGCTTACCGTTTTTCATTGAATGCCATTGAACATGAGAATGTCCAAAAATATATACTCCGTCATCAAGTTTTCCTAATGATTCGTTGAAAATCTTGTCCGTATCTAAAACAGAGTCAATATAATTTTGTATTTTTGCACGGTTTATAATAGTTTCTTTATATTCATCGTCAATA
The DNA here is from genome assembly GCA_002841455.1 of Firmicutes bacterium HGW-Firmicutes-21. GTDB lineage: Bacteria > Bacillota > Clostridia > Oscillospirales > CAG-382 > UBA1049. The sequence goes on from PGZT01000041.1 coordinate 7,126, forward strand.
CATGCACCTGAAAATCGTTGCATTTCAACATCACCGAAAAAAGCTTTGGAAGAATGAGTAATATGAATTTTTGTTTCAAAATCGGTAATAGCTAACTCCTTTGGTAAACTGGTTAAAAATTCTTTTGTATCATTAGTCATTTCATCGAAGCACCAATATGAGATGCCAAATTGACCATCTGTCCAGTCTTGTTTGTCCTGTTTAGAGAGCCACGATATATAACTCTCTTCATTCCCACAAACTATATAAGCTTTTTTATTGTTTTTCAGTTCTTCTACGACTTGATTTGGATATGGTAAGGATAAAAAATAATCTCCAACATAGATATATTTATCGACATTCGCTTTTTCCGCATCCTGTAAAACAGCTCTAAGAGCCGATAAATTTCCGTGTATATCGGAAATTATTGCATATTTCATATTGATTTCTCCCTATATATCCGCCAATTCCAAATACCTTGCTCCGTTATCCGCAATAAACTGCTTGCGTCCGTTGAGATTGTCGCCAAGCAGGACATCAAACATCTCAAAGGTTTTTTGTTCGTCCTCGGGGCTTATACGAATAAGCCTTCTTGTTGCGGGATGCATAGTGGTGCGGGACATCATCTCGGGGTCGTTCTCTCCCAAACCCTTGGAACGCTGAATGGTATGTTTTTTATCACCGAGCCTTGCGACAATTTGCTGCTTCTCTCTCTCGTCATATGCGAAATAAGTATCGTCCTTGGAGGTAATCTCATATAACGGCGTCTCGGCGATGAAGACAAAGCCCTCTCGGATAAGCGAGGGCAACAGACGGTAAAACATTGTCATAATCAGTGTCCGAATCTGATACCCGTCCTCGTCCGCATCCGTACAAATAATAATCTTTTCCCACCGCAGGGATTGCTTATTAAACTCGGGCATTTTTTTGTTTTTGTTACCCTTTATCTCGATTCCGCAGCCCATAACCTTAATTAAATCAAGTATAATATCATTCTTCAGGATTTTGTCATAGGTGGATTTTAGGCAGTTCAGCGTTTTTCCTCTAACCGGAATTATAGCCTGGAACTCAGCATTTCTCGCTAATTTACAGCTGGTAAGAGCGGAGTCGCCCTCAACTATATATAGCTCGCACCTGTTCGGATCCTTGCTGCGGCAGTTTACAAACTTCTCGACAGAATTGCTTATATCAAGCGGTGTGGACAGCTTTATTTTAGTGGATGCCTTCATATTTTCCGAGGATTCTCTTGCCCGTTTGTTTATCAGCACCTGTGTGCAAATCTTCTCGGCGTGTGAGGGATTCTCGGCAAAATAAACCTCAAGCGAATGCTTGAAGAACTCGGTCATTGCTTCGGTTATAAAGGTGTTGTTTATTGCCTTTTTGGTCTGATTCTCATAGGAGGTCTGTGTGGAAAAGGAGTTGACAATAAAAACAAGAGCTTCCTCAACATCGGAGTAGGTTATTTTGCTCTCGTTCTTTGTATATTTTCCGTTCGCCTTCGCATGTTTGTCAATCGCCCATACAAATGCGCTCCTGGTAGCCTTATCGGGCGAGCCTCCATGCTCCAAAAAGGACGAATTATGGTAGAACTCTATACTGCTCACCTTATTGGAAAAGCATAACGCAATCTGCATTTTCAGCTTATACTGCTTTTTATCCTCTCTGTCCTTGCCGGTCCGTTCTGCGGAGAATTCCACAGGCGGAGTTATATAATCCTCTCCGACCAATTCGCTTATATAATCGACTATTCCGTTTTTATACAAAAACTCGCTCTTTTCAAAGCTGCCGTCGGCATTCTGCCAATTCAGATTAAGGGTAAGACCTCTGTTAACAACCGCTTGCTTTTTCAGCAGCTCTAAAAAATAGCTCTTTTCTATACTTATATCGGTAAAGACATCAAGGTCGCTCTTCCATCTGTGAACCGTTCCGGTTTTTGTCTTAGGGCAGTCCTCTTTTTTAAGTACGCCGTCCGCCTCACCCTTTTTAAAGCTTATAGAGTATTTTACTCCCTTTTGATAGGACTCCACAATCATATATTCGGAGGCATATTGTGTTGCGCACGCTCCGAGACCGTTCAGTCCGAGTGAATACTCGTATGCGCCGCCGTCTATATTATTATATTTTCCTCCGGCATACAGCTCGCAATAGACAAGCTCCCAGTTGTATCTGTTCTCCTTTTCGTTCCAATCAAGCGGAACTCCCCGTCCGAAGTCCTCAATCTGCATCGAGCGGTCGTTGAAAACGGTTATATTTATAACCTTTCCGTAACCCTCCCTCGCCTCGTCAATAGAGTTTGAGAGTATCTCGAAAAAGGAATGCTTGCAGCCGTCTATACCGTCCGAGCCGAAGATAACCGCAGGGCGTTTTCGAACCCTTTCTGCACCTTTGAGAGAGGATATACTTCGGCTGTCGTATTCGTTTTTATTCTTTACCATTTTTCACTCCATTTTCTGTTATTGACATATCTCTCATAAGGAAACATATGCTTAATTATCTATTTTTAACAGAAGCGGTATAACTGCAAGTCCAACATCAACGCTTTTATCAGCAAGCCAAGTTAAGATTGATTTGGATTTTTGCCACTTTGTTTTCTTAGGTTCTTCTGATTCGATAATAACCTTAATGGAGTCGATTTTTTCAAGCACATCCTTTGTTTCTGCCTCCGATAATCCTGTCATATTTTCAATTTGCTCCTTGACATTGTCAAATGAAATATTTACAATTTGCGTCTGCTTTGCATTCAAGTTATTTTCAATGTTAATCTCACTAACTTCGGATGTAACCTTTTGATTTTTATAACCGAAGTTTTTAAAAGCAATAAGCTTGTTCTTGATTGCAGCCAAATTATGAATCATTGCATCATAACCAAAAAACTCAACGTTGATAAAGCCAGAATCTTGAGAGTAGTTATAAAGTGAATCGCCAAAACTATCGATGTAAGCAGGGTATCTTGTAATTAATTCTAAATGAAGCTCTTTACCTTTTTGTTTTATTCTTTCGCTAGACAAATATAACTCACATCTTTCAATATCCTCATTAACCATTTGAACAAACGAAGATAATCCATTATTCGAATTTGGTGTACTTGTTGATTTTGATTCAAGTAATTTCATATTGTAGAATCCTATTTTTTTATATACCTTAGACAGCGTTTTCCTTGCCAAATAAGCCGCTCTCTCGCTGCCGTCCTTTAAAATCAGATTAAGATTGTCCTTATCCGAGAGATAGCGGTTAAATTCATCCTGAATTTTCCCGAGAGCATCGGCGGTAACCTCGGCAACGGCGGCTTTAAAGTCACCGTACCCCTTACCCTCGAAGTCCTTTTCGGATTCTGCAATACTCTTACCCGTAAAGCCGCCGTAAATGGTCAATAAGTTATTTATTCCGTCCTTGCCGTCGGCGTACTTAACCTCGCTGCCCGAATCGGTAACCGCTCTTTTTATTTTGCGTATAATCGTGGCTCTGTCGTCCAAAAGCGACACGCTTCCGCCGCTTATATCCGATTTGCTCATCTTTTTTGTCGGCTCTGTCAGCGACATAATTTTTGTGCCCTCTTTGGGAATATATGGCTCCGGAATCTTAAAGGTCTCGCCGTATACGCCGTTAAAACGCTCCGCAATATCCCTTGTTATCTCGATGTGCTGCTTTTGGTCCTGCCCTGTCGGAACCAAATCGGTCTGATAGAGCAGAATATCCGCCGCCATAAGCACCGGATAGGTAAAAAGTCCGGAGTTTACATTATCGGTATTGGCAGCCGATTTTTCCTTATACTGCGTCATCCTTGAAAGCTCTCCGACCATAGTATAGCAGTTGAGCACCCACGATAGCTCCGCGTGAGCAGGCACATGGCTCTGTATAAACATTATGTTTTTCTTGGGGTCCATACCGACCGCAAGGTATAACGCCAGCATTTCAAGGCTCCTGCGTCTCAGCTCTGCGGGGTTCTGCCTTACGGTTATGGAGTGCATATCGACTATGCAGTATAAGCAGTTATAATCGTTCTGGAGCTTAACCCAGTTCTTTAATGCTCCGAGATAATTTCCTATCGTAATCTGCCCGGAGGGTTGAATCCCCGAAAAAATAGTGTTTTTTTGTGTTATATTGTTCTCCATTTAAATCATCCCTTAAAATTATTGATTATTTTTGACAGCTTATCTATTCCGCATACAATTTGCTCGTCTGACGGGGTTGAGAAGTTGAGCCTGAACGAGCTGCTCCTCTCACCCTGAACAGGGCAAAAGGTTGTTCCCGGAACAATCGCTACCTTGTTGTCGATCGCCTTTTTGGCAAGCTCGACGGTGTCCCCCTGCGGCATGGTTACCCAAATGAACAATCCGCCCTCGGGACGGGTGTATTTTATTCGCTTGTCAAACTTTTCATCCATCTGAGAGAGCATAAATCCGCATTTTTGCTTATATAACTCCTTAATGGATGCTATATGCTCATCCAGTCCGTAAATGTCAATAAAGCTTGAGGCAAGCATTTGAAAAAATATATTGGTATGCACATCGTTTACCTGCTTAACGACAACAACCTTTTGTATCAGTTCCCTGTTCCCGCAGAGAAAGCCGACACGCATTCCGGCCGACAGTATCTTGGAGAAGGAGGAGCAGTACAGCACCCTTCCCTCCGTATCCATGCTCTTGATAGTGGGTAGCTCCTCACCCGCAAAACGCAGCTCTCCATACGGATTGTCCTCAAGAATCAATACATTATACTTTTCAGCAAGAGATAAAACCGCTTTCCGCTTGACAAGGCTTGTTGTTATTCCGGACGGATTCTGAAAGGTAGGGATTATATAAATGAACCTGACATTTTTATTTGCTTTGAGTGCGCTTTCAAGCAGAGTAAGATTTATTCCGTCATCCTCAACATCCACACCGACAAGGTTGGTGTTGTATGAGCGAAATGCATTAAGCGCACCGATAAAGCTCGGGTTCTCGCAGATTATCGTATCACCCTCGTTGCAGAGCACCTTTGTCGTAAGGTCAATCCCCTGTTGACCGCCCGAAGTTATAATAGTCTCGTCGTAATCGTTACCGATTGAGAAATTTTCCTTCAACCGTTCGTTTATCTGCTTAATTAAAGGGGCGTAACCCTCGGTAACGCTGTACTGTAAAGCATCGGTAGGACGGCACAAAAAAATCTGCTCGGCAATATTCTTCATCTTTTCCACCGGAAAGGACAAAGCAGACGGGTTACCAGCCGCAAAGGAGATAACCTCGGGGTTTGCAAGTGACTTAAAAATCTCTCGGATAGCGGAAGGACGCATATCATTTACTTTATCTGAAAAAGTGTAATTCATTTTTATGACCATACCTTTCTTTTAGCAATAATCAGACGGTAAATTTGTATTTTGTTAACCAAGTAATACCATATATTGTTATAATACCACATTTGTATATGATTTTCAATAAAAAATTTATCTAAAAAACTGTTTACAACAAATGCAAATTGATGTATAATTGTTTGGATTGAAACATTAAGGAGACAATCCTTCAAATGCGATTTTGTACCGTGGCTGCAGGAGACGCAACCGTTTCTTTAATTACAGCATATAAAATCGGCATAATTCCGCTAAAAGTCCAAGAAAGGAATATTATAAATGGAAAAAAAGATAATTGTCGAAACATCCGCAAGGCATATTCACCTCACGGAGGAGCATATTGCGGTTCTTTTCGGCAAGGGTAATACGCTTACGGTGCGTAACGAGCTTTCGCAGCCCGGTCAGTTTGCGAGTTTGGAG
>PGZT01000042.1 GCA_002841455.1 Firmicutes bacterium HGW-Firmicutes-21
GATAGCGGCTGTACCTAAAATAACCCTGCCGACACCCACCGAAAGATACCGTTCAATCCTGCTCTCGTCACGAATACCGCCGCCCACCTCAACGAACATCTCGGTTGAACGCACAACCTCGCTTATGCTGTCAAAGTTTGAAAGGCTGCCGTCCTTAGCACCGTCAAGGTCAACAATATGCAGGTACTCCGCACCCTTTTGTCGGAACTCGGTAGCAGCCTCAACCGGAGTAAGGCTGTACCTCTCCACCCTGCCGTAATCACCCTGTGTAAGTCTTACGACAGAGCCGCTTATAATATCTATTGCCGGGAATATCCTCATTTTATTTCTCCAAAAGCCTTTAGTATTTTGAGTCCGCATTCGCCGCTCTTCTCGGGATGGAACTGACACCCGAAAACATTACCGCTCGCCACAACAGCGGGAACATCAATTCCGTACTCGACGGTAGCGACGAGGGAGGATGCACAGGATGTCGCATAATAGGAATGAACAAAGTACATATGCTCTCCCTCGACTATATTCCTCATAATCGGGTTGCCGCCGTCGATCAATTTCAACGCATTCCAGCCCATTTGCGGGATTTTTAAACCGGTATCCTTAAGATCGGGTTCCATCGGGCATATCTCGCCCTTCAGATACCCAAGACCCTCATGGACTCCGTATTCAAAGCTCCTCTCGAACAACAGCTGCATTCCGAGACAAACACCCAGCAGCGGCTTCCCGTCCTTTACACATTCGTCAAGAGCGGGTATCAAGCCGGTTGCTCTGAGCTTCTCCGCTGCGTCACCGAAGGCACCCACGCCGGGCAGCACGATATGCGACGCGCTCATAATAGCCGCTTTTTCGTCGGTTACAACACAATCCAAGCCTATATACTCAAAGGAGCGGGATATGGAAAAAAGGTTTCCCACCCCGTAATCTATTATCGCTATCATCAAATACTTCCTTTTGTCGAGGGAATTCTGCCGTTTAATCTTTCATCTACGGTAACCGCAGCCGCTAAGGCTCTCGCAAGCGCCTTGAACGCACCCTCTACTATATGGTGACTGTTATCACCCGCAAACTGCGTAAGGTGTACGGACGCTCCGAGAGAACGGGAGAACGCGGTCATAAATTCCTTTACCATCTCGGTATCGAACTCACCTACCTTCTGAGTGGGTATCTCAAGCGCATAACCGAGCGCAGCTCTTCCGCTTATGTCGACGGCGGCAAGAATCAAAGCCTCGTCCATCGGCAGAATCATACTGCCGTAACGGGTTATACCGGCTCTGTTTCCAAGCGCTTTATCAAACGCCTGTCCCAGCACGATTGCGACATCCTCCGCCGTGTGGTGAAAATCCACCTGAGTGTCGCCCTTGCAGCTCAGATAAATATCAAAGCTGCCGTGTGAAGTGAACAGCTCAAGCATATGGTCGAGGAATCCGCAGCCGGTTCTTATCTCATAATCTCCGCTGCCGTCTAAATTAAGTGTTAGCGTTATCTGCGTTTCCTTCGTTTCACGGGTGATTTTTACCTCTCTCATTTTCTCAACAACCTTTCAATATGTTCTTTGTTACATCATACAGGTTTTCCATCTGCTCCTTGGTTCCGACCGTAATCCTTACAAAACCGTTTATCCTGCCTTCGGGAAAATACCGTACTAAAATTTTATTCTGCCTGAGTGCCTTGTAATAATCGGCGGCATTTATCCTGCCGTTCTGCCCGGCGAAAACAAAATTTGCCGAGCTGTCAAGCACACGGAAGCCGAGGGAACGAAGCCGATCGGTTATATAGCCCCTGTTCTCGATTATTACCCTGCGGCATTCCTCGAAATAATCCTCGTCCCGCATTGCTGCCTCTGCGGCAAGCAGCGACAGCGTGTTAACATTATAGGGGTTAAATGAGAATTTCATCCTGTTCAGGTCGTTAATCAGCTCCTCACTCGCTAACGCAAAGCCAAGCCTTGCACCCGCAAGCGAGCGGGATTTTGAAAAGGTCTGCACGACAATCAGATTATTATACCTGTCGAGCAGCTTGACCGCACTTTCACCGCCAAAATCAACATATGCTTCATCGATAACAACGAGTCTGCTTTTGTCCTGTTCCAACAGCTCCTCTATCTTTGAAAGCGGCAGAAATATCCCTGTCGGCGCATTTGGATTGGCTACAAAAACCGTTCCCTTTATATTCCTATATTCATCTGTATTTATACGGAAATCACCGTCAAGCGGAATCACCGTGGTCCTCACTCCGAACATGGAGGCGAACACCTTGTAAAAACCGTACGAAATATCGGCGAACACAGCTCCGTCAGGGCATAACCCGTGGAAGATAAACGCAAGCACCTCATCACTTCCGTTACCGAGAAAAACCATTTCGTTCTTAACTCCGTAACGAAGTGCTATTGCCGATATTGCTCTGCTACAGGTAGGATCGGAATACAGCTGTAGATTGCTCACAATAGAGCTACTTATTGCTTCTATAACCTTATCGCTCGGAGGGAACGGGCTCTCGTTTGTGTTCAGCTTAATAAGCCCGTCAATTCCCTTCGGCTGCTCACCCGGTGTGTAGGGAACCAGTTCCTCAAGCTTTTTATCAATGAAAATACTCATATAACATTGTCCTTTTCTTACAGCACGCTTTTCCTCGAAGATACACTCCTTGCGTGCGCATCAAGTCCCTCCCGTTCGGCAAAGGTAATAACCTTGTCGCTGACTCTATCGAGTGCATCCCTTGTGTAGCTTATATAGCTGCTCTTTTTTGTGAAATCGTCCACCGACAACGGGCTGGAGAACCGTGCCGTCCCCGAGGTTGGCAGCGTGTGATTGGGTCCCGCAAAGTAATCCCCAAGCGACTCGGGTGTGTTTTTGCCGAGGAAAATACTGCCTGCATTACTGATTTTGTTAAGATAATCAAAAGGATTGTCGGTGCAAACCTCAAGATGCTCGGGAGCTATCTCGTTTGATATTTCAACAGCCTCATCAATGCCTCTCACAACTATAATTTTACCGTTGTTATCAATCGATACTCTTGCGATTTCACCTCTCGGTAAATCATTAAGCTGATACTCTATTTCCTCGGAAACACGACGACCGAACTCCTTACAGGTGCAAATCAGTACTGCGGAGGCATTCTTGTCATGCTCCGCCTGACTTAACATATCTGCTGCAATGCAGCTCGGCTCGGCGGTTGTATCCGCAATTATCAGTATCTCGCTCGGTCCCGCTATCATATCGATACCGACAGTTCCAAAAACCTTCCTTTTTGCCGTAGCGACAAAAATATTGCCCGGACCCACTATTTTATCCACTCTCGGAATACTCTCGGTTCCGTATGCGAGTGCCGCAATCGCCTGTGCGCCGCCAACCTTATATATCACCGTTACTCCCGCAATATATGCCGCAGCGAGTATATCAGGCGGTATGTTCCCGTTCTTGTCTGGCGGAGTAACCATAATTATCTCCTCAACACCGGCTATTTTAGCGGGTATTGCGTTCATAAGCACGGTTGAGGGATAGCTCGCCGTACCGCCCGGAACATAAATACCCACTCTTTTAAGAGGTGTTATCTTCTGCCCCAAAACGATTCCGTCCTTTTCGGTGGATTCAAATCCGTTCTTTAGCTGCATATTGTGGAAATACCTTATATTTTCTGCTGCTTCTTTTAAAATGGAGATAAACTCGCAGTCCGTATCACGATATGCAGCCTCTATCTCTTGCTCGGTAACCCTTAGATTGCTTATCTTAACCTTATCAAATTTCTTGGTAAAGTCAATAAGAGCGGAATCCCCGCCGATTCTGACACCGGAAATAATCCTGTCTACTGTTTTCTCTATTTTAACGGTCTGCGCCGTGTTCTCGGGAGTTCTTGCAAGAATCTCCTTTATAGACAGCTCATTTATGTCATATATTTTTATCATAACCGCTCCTCGATTCGTCGGCAGATGTCATCGATTATACCCGCTTTGAACTGATAGCTGCTCTTGTTTGCTATCAGTCTTGCGCTTGACTGTGCGACCGTCGTATATACCGACAGGTTGTTCTCTCTAAGCGTTGTTCCGGTCTCAACGATGTCAAAAATAACATCGGATAGCCCGAGTATAGGCGCAAGCTCAATGCTGCCGTTCAGCTTTATTATCTCTATCTGCCTGTTCTGTGTTGCGAAATATGTTTGAGCGACATTTGGATATTTTGTGGCAACCCTGAGCGGTGCGCTGACATCATCAATCCAGCCGTTCCTTGCTGCGACTGCCAACGAGCACTTTCCGAGCTTTAAATCTAGCAATTCATAGACATCAGGTGTTGTTTCAAGTAGGGTATCCTTACCGACAACACCTATATCGGCTGCTCCCCGCTCGACATAAATTGCCACATCGGAGGGCTTGACAAGCAGGTATCTTACATTTTTCTCGGTTGATTCAAAAACCAGCTTACGGTTGTCCTCATTCATTGACGGGCATTCATAACCTATAGATGCAAACAAGGAATAGACCTTGTCACCCAATCTGCCCTTAGGCAGCGCTACATTTAACACTTTTATATCACCTCTGCTATATATATCGTCTTTTTTGCTTTTATTCCGACGGGAATGTTTTTTTCGGCTCTGATGCTGTCACAGCTTGCTTTTAGAGTCTCAACCGCTTTAACCACCTGCCATGACGGTGCATCTCCGTAAATAAGCAGCAGGTCGGTATCAAACTCCTCGGTCGTATTCAATGCTCTGTCAAGCTCACCGAGATAGAGCGCAAATCCTATTGCGTTCTTTGCTTTACCGAATCGGCGCATCAGGTTATCGTATCTGCCGCCGCTCAAAACCGCTCTCGGTGTTTTAGGTATATAGCCCTGAAAAACTATTCCGTTATAATAATCGGGGTCGTTAATCACCGAGAAATCGAGCTGTAGCTTCTTTTCCATACCGACCTCGGTTACCGCCCTAAGCAGATCCGACAGCTCGTCTACAGCCTCTTTCATACTATTGTTTACCGCAAGACCGGATAATTTCTCAAGTGCGTTTTTAAAGTTGCCAGAAATACCGATGACAGCTCGCAGCGCCTCCGTAGATCTATTATCCAAAGCATATTTGCACGCATACTCGCATAAACCGTGTGTGTTCTTTTGCTTAATAAGTGCGAGACATTCCTCCCTGTTGCCGTTTGTAATACCGGCATAATCAAGCAAGGAAGCTATAAAGCCCATATGTGCGATATTTAAAACAAAATTATTGTTTATCGCTTCAAGGCTGCGTAACGCAAGTATAACGACCTCGGCCTGCGAATAACCGCTCTCCCCGCCGATAAACTCCAGCCCGAGCTGATTTATCTCGCTGTACTCGCCGTTGCTGTGCTGCAGACGGAAAACATTCTCATTATAATACAGCTTTGTGCTCTCCGCCGAATCTGCGGTGTTCTTTACAATGCTCATCGTAACATCCGGCTTTAGCGCCATAAGTCGTCCGTTTGGATTGGTAAAGGTGATTATGCCGTCATATTTCAAAAAGCTCTTGTTCTCTCTGTACATATCATACGGCTCGAATTTATCCATCCTGTATTTTTTATATCCGTACAGCTCGTAAATAGCTCTTAGCTTTAACGGCAGCTGTTCCCTCAATGGTAAAATGTTAAGCATTTGCATGACCTCCTGCTGATAAATATATTACTAAAACGCATTATATCACACTTTAGCGTGTTAGTCAAGTAAAATGTTAACACGGTTATTTGTCGAATTTATGGCACTATTCACAAAAAACCGCCTCCGTTTGTATCGGATGCGGTTTTTAAAGCGTTTTTTTGTTACAAGGAATTAGCTGTTATCCTCACTCGCGGTGTCCTCGCTTATATCGCTGACATCCTCGCTGACATCGCTTATATCGTCAACGGGAGTGTAATCGTCTAAAAATGTTACCGCTTTCATAATCTGATCCTTAGTCGGTTTGTTTTGAGAGTTTACCTTGACGGCAGCTATTTGGTCAACAACATCCATTCCCTCAAGCACCTTGCCGAAGGCTGCGTATTTTCCGTCAAGACTTGCGGTGTCGGCATGCATAATAAAGAACTGGCTGCCCGCAGTATCCTTACCGTCGGACCTTGCCATGGAGATGACACCCCTTGTATGCTTTAAATCATTTACAATGCCGTTCTCCGAAAACTCGCCCTTAATTGTATATCCGGGTCCGCCCGTTCCTGTACCCTTGGGATCTCCGCCCTGTATCATAAAGCCGCTCATTACTCTGTGGAATATCAATCCGTCATAAAAGCCCTCTGATACAAGCTTTTTAAAATTATTAACCGTTATCGGCGCAATTTCGGGGTAAAGCTCGATTATTATTTTACCTCCGTCTTTCATTTCGATCTGAACAATGTTGGACATACCGCTATAATCCTCTCCTTGGCTTACTGCCGCTGATGTTTCCTGACTGTCGGTATCCCTGACTTCCTTACAGGATGATACAATCGGAGCAACAAGCAGAAAGCAAATAAATAATGCAAAACACTTCTTCATTTTTATGACCATACCTTTCTTCGGCATTTATGCCGAAATGAAATCTCTTTTTTTAAAATAACAGCCGAACACATTTATGACACACTGTGTTCGGCATTTTTTGGTGATCCATCGGAGAATCGAACTCCGGACACCATGATTAAAAGTCATGTGCTCTACCAGCTGAGCTAATGGATCGTTTTTGACCGCCCGTAAAGAATAACACAAATCAAAAGTGTTGTCAATAGCTTTTTTTCACTTTTTAAGCAGACAAAAAAATGCCGAATAATGTATTCAATTTATTAATAGAACCTAAAATTGGCGATAACTCTTCCGAGAATCGACGCATCTTTTACAATAAACGGCTTCATTGCAGAATTTGCGGGTTGCAGTCTTATCATACCGTTTTCCTCACGGAAAAAGCGTTTTACAGTAGCCTCGTCATCAATCATCGCCACAACTATATTGCCGTTATCCGCATATTGCCTGCTCTCAACCACTACGATATCACCGTCGAGAATACCCGCTTCAATCATGCTCTCTCCCATTATTCTCAATGCAAAAAGGTTTGAGCGGCCTCTGGACATACTGCTGGGGAAATCCACATACCCGTCGTAATTCTCAACCGCAAGTATCGGTATGCCGGCGGTAACCCTGCCAAGCAGAGGAACCCGCATCATCCTCTCGCTGTCGCTCCCTCCCTGGGACTCTAACCTCAACGCTCTGCTCTTACCCTGACCTTTGGTAAGATAACCCTTCTGCTCCAATCGATAAAGGTAGGAATGTACCGTTGAGGTGGATTTTATTTTAAGTGCCGCACTGATATCCCTGACCGAAGGAGCATAGCCGTCCCTCTCAATACACTCCTTTAAATACATATATATGCTCTTTTCAAGTTGTGTCAACTCCAACATATCCGCACCCTTAATCCTTTCCTTCAGTTATTAATATGCAAAAATCCTATTCTAAACAGCTCCGCCGCCCGTTCCAGTCGCTCCGACAAATAAAGGTATCCGAAAAGGCATTCCAACCCCGTGGACTTCCTATATTCCGCTGCGCTTGCACTGCGGGGCGAATGGTTGCTCTTGGCGTTTCTTCCCCGCTTATAAAAGGCAAGCTCCTCCTCGTCAAGGCATGGAAGCAGCTTGTCCACAGCCGTACTTTGGCTTGCTGCGGTAACAAAATCCTTCGCACGGGTGTTGAGAGAGGACGGAAGGCAATCACCGCTACCGATGATATGCTCTCTTGTCAAAAGCTCTATATAAGCATCCCCCATATAGGCGAGCACCAGAGGGCTGTAATTCTCGGACCTGAAGCCTAAGCCTTTTTCCATTTTACCCCCTGCGGCGTATCCTCAAGGATAATTCCGTTTTCCTTCAGCTCGTTTCTTATCGCATCAGCGGTACTAAAATCCCTTGCTTTTTTCGCTTCGTTTCGCTTCTCTATCATCTTTTCGATATACTCTGTGTTGATACTATTATCTTCAGCTTTTTCAAAACCGAGCAGGGAGCAAAGGCTCACAAATATCTCATACGCATTTTCTAAAAAGGCTCTCGAAACAACGGTATCCGACAAACGGGTGTTTATCTCTCTTGCAATCTCGAACAGAAAGCCTATTGCATCGGCGGTATTGAAATCGTCGTCGAGCGCCTCAAAGATCTGCGTCCTTTTTTGCTCAATAAGAGTTATGCTCTCGCTCTCCCGCTCGGTTAGACCTTCCGTTGCGGTATCATTCTTCATACGGAAGCTGATACTCTCGGCGCAGTTATACAGCCGTTCCAGAGCGGTTACGGACTGCTCTAAAATATCCGCCGAAAAGTTTATCGGACTCCTGTAATGTGAGGACAGCAGGAAATACCTGATAGGCAGGTAGCCGTATTTCGCCGCCGCATCCCTGACCATAAAGAAGTTTCCCTCGGATTTGGACATTTTGCGGTTATCCACATTTATATAGCCGTTATGAAGCCAAAAGCGGGCTATCGGGTGACCTGTCGCACATTCACTCTGCGCTATCTCGTTTTCGTGATGCGGGAAAACAAGGTCGGGACCTCCTCCGTGTATATCTATCTCGGTTCCGAGGTACTTGTTTACCATTGCGGAGCATTCTATATGCCAGCCCGGTCTGCCCTCGCCCCAAGGAGAATCCCAGCTTATCTCGCCCTCTTTTTTCGCTTTCCACAGAGCAAAATCAAACGGGTTCCTCTTTACCTCGCTAACATCAATCCTTGCCCCAGCTTCAAGGTCCTCAAGAACATGACGGGACAGCTTTCCGTACTCCGAAAAGCTCTTCTCGTCGAAATATACATCTCCTCCGGAAACATAGGCGTGTCCGTTATCGATCAGCCTCTCTATTATCTCGATAATACGGTCAATATTCTCGGTCGCTCTCGGATGAACGGTAGCCTCTCTTATTCCCAGCCCCTTTGCATCCGTAAAATATTCCTTTATATATTTATCCGCAACCTCTCGGACGGTAATACCCTCCTCGGAGGCTTTTCGAATCAATTTATCATCAACATCCGTGAAGTTCTGTACAAAGGTTACCTTGTTACCCTTATATTCGAGATAGCGTCTCAGCATATCGAAAACAACGAAGCAGCGCGCATTTCCGACATGGAAATAATTATACACGGTCGGTCCGCAGACATACATACGAACATTGTTGTCCTTTATCTCAAAATCCTCTTTTTTTCTTGTCAATGTGTTATATAGCTTCATAAAACAGTCGTTGCCCTTCTATCTATTTATTTGTGTCAAGATGGTTCCAATATGTAATCAGGTAATTTGCACCGGACCAAACCGTAAAAAACAGCATAATCACCATAGCCGCTAAGGAGAGGACTCCCTTTGAAATAAAATATATTATCGGCTCAAGTATTATTACCGACACACAAACTATTTGAGTGGTTGTCTTTATTTTGCCCAGAATGCTCGCCGCAACGACCGTTCCCGCCGCTTTAATTACCACAAGGCGCATGGAGGTGACCGCAAGCTCTCGGAATATTACTATTACGGATATCCAGAAGAAAATGTGACGAAATATATCCGGTGAAAGGAACCCTCCCTCGGGAAAAATATAGTCCGAAAAACAGACAGCGAACAAAGCGCCGAAAATTAAAAATTTGTCGGCAAGTGGGTCCATAAATTTACCGAAATCGGTTATGAGATTTTTTTTGCGGGCGATATATCCGTCCAAAAAATCGGTTAATGCCGCCGCAATAAACAAAAACCCAGCCAAGAGCCTGCTGATAACAAAATCCTCCTTACCGAAAAAAGGATAAATGATGAAAACCATAAAAAATGGTATCATTATTATACGCATTAAGGTAAGCCTGTTCGGAATGTTTAAACTCATATTAAAATACCTGCCGTTGTATATTTTTATTGTTTATTTTTCTGTATTACTTAATAACCTTACCGAGTAAATCATAATCAAGTATCTCGGTAATATTTATATCAAGCATCTCGCCGTCCCTTATTCGTCTGTGTGAGGTGAAATAAATCTTTCCGTCAATGTCGGGAGCGTCCGCATACGAGCGTCCGTAAAAGCTCTCTGCGACGGTATCGTAGCCCTCGCAAATAACCCGTACATTTTTACCGATAAAGCTCTTGTTGAACTCGTTGTGAATTCTCTGCTGCTCGCTCATAATAATATCAAAGCGTTTTCTCTTCAGTTTTTCGCTTATCTGCTCCGGCAGATCATACGCCGGGGTATTTTCCTCTCTTGAATAGGTAAATACTCCGAGCCGCTCGAATTTAGTATCCTTAACGAACTTATGCAGATACTTGAAATCCTCCTCGCTCTCACCGGGGAAGCCGACTATAACGGTGGAGCGTATAACTATCTCGGGTATCCGTTCACGCAGCTTCTTTATGACTGCGTTTATGCTCTCGTTTGTATCACGGCGGTTCATGGCTTTCAAAATGCTGTCGCTGATATGCTGGATAGGCATATCAATATATTTAACAACCTTGTCATTGGTCGCTATTACCTCAATCAACTCGTCTGTAATTCTGTCCGGATAGCAATATAAAAGTCGTATCCATTCTATACCCTTAATCTCGGACAGCTCGGCTATAAGGCTGTCAAGCGCATAAGTTCCGTAAATATCCTCGCCGTAGCGGGTGGTATCCTGAGCGACAAGGCATAACTCCTTAACTCCCAGAGAAGCCAGCTCGCTTGCCTCCTCAACCAGCTCTGACAATTGCCTGCTTCTGAAGGAACCTCTTATCTGCGGAATTACGCAATAGGTACAGCAATTATCACAGCCCTCTGCTATTTGTAAATATGCAAAATACTCGGGAGTTGTGACTATCCGTTCACCGCCTAAGGCAAGATCATTTACATCCTTAAAGGACTTGAACTGTTTTTTATTGTAAGCGGCGTCAACCGCCTCGCATATATCGTCAAGACTGCCCGTTCCTATAATGCTGTCGATCTCGGGCATTTCCTTAAAAAGCTCGTCCTTGAAACGCTGCGGCAGACACCCGGCGACAACAATACCCTTTAAGGTATGATTATCCTTAAGCCATGCGATATCGAGAATATTATTGATAGCCTCCTGCTTTGCGCTCTCTATGAACGCACAGGTATTGATAACGATTACATCCGCATCAACATCCTCCGCAACTATCTCATAGCCGCCCTTTGCAAGCGTTGAGAGCATTATTTCGGTATTTATAAGATTTTTCGGACAGCCGAGCGACACAAAGCCGACCTTTATAGCCAAAGAAATCACTTCTCCTTGTGAGTTCAATTATTTATTCAAGTGAATTAATCACATCTGTAATGTCACCGTATGTATAGCCCATTCTGAATAAATAGGCGCATATTTTTTGCTTTTGTTCCGTTATATTTTCGGTATCGCTACCGAACCTGTCGGTAATTATCCGTTTTATATTATCCCTGTGGTCTGTCTCTTCCAAAAAAGCGCATGCCTCATCAATATCCTCTCTCGAAAATCCTCTCGCATAAAGGTCGTTCTTTATCCTGATAGGACCCCAGTTCTTGAATTCGTAAAAGCTCTTGGCGAACCTCTCGGCAAGTGCCGTATCGTTCAGATATTTGCGTTCTCTCAGCAGCTCCACTACATCGTTTACCGTTTCTTTATCAAATTTGGTACGCAGCTTATCTGTCAGCTTTTTTGCCGACATATCACCGTATGAGAGATGGGTGAACGCTTTTTTTATACAGGCAAGTCTGTTGTCGGAAACGCATAGCTGCTCGTAAACATCCTCGTCAAGGGATTGCTTCTCCTCAATATTCAATCTCTCAAAGTCTGCTTGCGTAATTAAAAAGCTGCTACCGGCGCAGATTATGTTAACCTCGTGCCTGCTCCCGTCAAGAGAGACTCTTTCAACCGGATACATATTTATTCTTCTGATATCGCTTCGTCGGAAGCGCTCTCGAACTTGATATCCTTGTAATTGGCACGAATCTTGTCCTCTATTTCCTTCGATAAATCCTTATTTTCGCTGAGTACAATCCGCACATTATCCTTACCCTGCCCGAGCTTGTCCCCGTTGTATGAGAACCACGAACCGCTCTTTTCGATAATACCGAGCTTGCTGCCCAACTCCACAATCTCGCTCTCCTTGGAAATGCCCTTGCCGTACATAATATCGAATTCCGCTATTTTAAAGGGCGGAGCGATTTTGTTTTTAACAACCTTGCATTTTACATGATTACCCAAGATATCAGTCCCCGATTTAATCTGCTCGGTTTTTCGCACATCGATACGAACAGACGCATAAAACTTCAATGCCCTGCCGCCCGTGGTCGTCTCCGGAGAACCGTAGATAACACCGATTTTGTCACGGAGCTGGTTTATAAATATAACAATACAATTTGATCTTGAAATAGCACCAGAGAGCTTGCGGAGTGCCTGCGACATAAGCCTTGCGTGCAGCCCAACATGAGAGGCTCCCATATCGCCGTCAATTTCGCTCTTGGGAACAAGCGCTGCGACCGAATCTATTACCACAACCTCGATTGCACCCGAACGCACCAATGCCTCGGTTATCTCAAGTGCCTGCTCGCCGTCGTCCGGCTGTGAAACCAACAACGAGTCTATGTTAACCCCCAACGCTTTTGCATATACGGGGT